>JBLFXH010000050.1:0-15933 GCA_047611125.1 Rhodothermales bacterium | reverse complement strand
CTTCCACCGCCGGCGAGACTGGGGGTCTACCTGATCGCGTGGCACATAGCGGAGTAGACGCTCGTTTTCCCAGACGTTGTCACGCTCGTAGAAGAAACGCTCTCCGTCGGGTCCTCCGTAGACCACGACAAGAGTGGGCGTATACCCGGTGGTGGAGTGACGCCATGTCTCGAGTACGTCCCGGTAGAGCGGCGCGACGGGCACGCTGTGCTCGATGCTGTTTCCGGTCCGGTAGAATAGAACGCAGATGGCCCCGTCTCCAATTGGAAACGGGGCCATCCGTGTATCAGCTAGCGGGTCCTCGAAAGGGCGACCGTTAGGTCAGTTGTCTATGCGCACGGGCTCCATGGGCGTGAACCACTGGAGATCAGCACCCTCGATGGCCCCGACGTACTCGGCCCATCGCCCGCCGATGAACCCGTTCACCAGTTCCACCAGCTCGGAAACGGCAGCGCGACTCTGCGCTATGGCGGCGTCCTCGCTTGCTCCTGGCATATCCGTACTCCGACTGATGTAGCCAAGCGCCGTGCGCATCCGGGAAGAGATGGTCTTGGGGTCGCGACGGATTCCCTGCGCTCCCTGCTCGCCAAAGATCAGGGCTCTTACAGCGTCCAGAGAGTCCTTGACCGCGGTGTGCTCATCCATGAGATCGCCTCGATCATCCTCCTCCATCGCTGACAATTTCTCGCCAATCCATTCGTGCGCCTCACCGGCATCGGTCAGCTGTTTCAGCGCGTCGGTGCCAGCTGAGAACAGGCCCTCCATGCTCTGGTACAGCGCGACCCGCGCCGCGGCGCCGGCACGGTTGTAGTCCTGCCGCGGATCCGGGTGTACGGTGATGCTGGTCGAGTCGCTAGCCTGGCCCATCGTCAACCGCACCTTGTAGGTGCCCGGCAAGACGTCAGGTCCGGCGGGCTCCTGGTTAGCATCGCCACCCCCGCCACCGCGGAAGCGACCACCGCCACCGGGCTGGCTGAAGCCTTTCTGGCGCAATCGCCAGTAGTATCGGTTCAGTCCGGGCTCAGCTGGACCGTTCACGGTACGAATGGCCTCGCCACTGGCGTCAATGATCTCGATCTTAACCTGATTCCGGGCTCCGCCTGCGCGTCCGGCGCGTCCTGCCCCGCCGGGGCCACCTGCTGCGGCCCGCCGGGCCCGCAAAGCTGCCCGCCGTTCGGTCCCTCCCTCACCACGCGCACCTTCACCGCCGCCGGGTCGCTCGGGTCGGTTTACGATGTAGGAAATCAATCCGCCACGCTCGCGATTCTCGCCCTCAAACATTGCGCTGGCCGAGAATCTCGTACCGGCCGCCTGTCCCCATTGGGCCAGATAGGCATCGGGTGTTGCAATTGCCTTGAGCCGCGCGTCCATGATCTCGGCTCCGTCGGTCGCGATAGCTCTAAGTGGACGAATGTCGTCGAGCACATAGACCGCCCGTCCAAACGTCCCGACTACTAGGTCGTGCTCGCGGGGATGAATCACCATGTCCATGGCAGACATCGTGGGCATGCCATTGGTCCATTGCGTCCAGTTTGCTCCAGCATCTACCGACACCCAGACTCCGAACTCGGTACCCAGGAACATGAGCCGTGGCTGGATGGCATCCTGAGCAAAGGAAAGGGCATAGCCCCAGGCGTCTTCGGCCATTCGCGACCATGTGGCGCCGAAGTCGCGCGTGTGGTAGAGGTACGTCTCCCAGTTATTGCGGCGATGGTCTTCGATGACAACAAACGCCTCGCCCGCGTTGTAGGTCGAGGCCTTGATCTGGGTAACCCAGCCACCTTCGGCCAGCCCGCGCATGCCGCTCACGGTGTTGATCCAGGTGGTCCCCCCGTCGCGCGTCACTTGGACGTTGCCATCATCCGAGCCTGCCCAGATGACGTTCTCATCCAACGAGCTCGCTGCGATGGAGACAATCGTGGTGTAGTTCTCGGCTCCTGTGACATCGTAATTCAGCCCGCCGGAATCAATCTGACGCTGCTTCTCCGGATCATTCGTTGTCAGATCCGGGGAGATGATCGTCCAGTCGTTGCCGCGGTCGGTGGACTTGTGGACATACTGGCTACCGTAATAGATGGTGGCCGCGTCCTGCGGGCTCTGGGCAAACGCCGCATTCCAGTTGAAGCGGAGAAACTCGCCATCCGGATGGATGGGCCGGATGCTCACGCCTGTTCCGGTCTTCGAGTCGAATCGCCGAAGGCTGCCGCCCTGGCTCATCGAGTACATGAACCTTTCGTTGTCCGGCATCACTGTGACATCGAAACCGTCTCCAAATCCTACTTCCTTCCAGTCTGAATTCCGGATTCCACCGGCTCTCCAGAGATACGCGGGGCCAATCCAGGAGCCATTGTCCTGTAGTCCGCCCATCACGTTGTAGGGTATGCTGCTATCAACGTTGATGTGGTAAAACTGGGCGAGCGGGAGATTCTCCGCAAAGCGCCAAGTCTTCCCTCGATCACGGGAGATGTTGAGGCCGCCGTCGTTCCCCTCGATGATGTAGTCTGCGTCCGTCGGATGAACCCAGAACGCGTGATGGTCGGGATGAATGCCGCCACCGGGGGTGTCGCGGGGAGGGATGGCCTCGAAGGTTCGTCCGCCGTCATTAGTGACCCGAACATTGGAGGACAGCCAGTAGACCCTGTTTTCGTTGATGGGGTCTACGAAAATGTCGTTGTAGTAGAAGGGGCGATTGGTCACGGGCTGGCCCTTGTTGACCTCTTCGAAGGTGAAGCCGCCGTCGGTGGACCGGAGCCAGACATTCTCCTTCGCCTCGACTATCGCGTAGACAATCGATGGATCGCTCGGTGCGATTGAGAGGCCGATGCGTCCCAACTCTCCTTCTGGAAGCCCGTCCTTGCTGGTGCGCTGTGTCCAGGTGTCGCCGCCGTCGTAGGTGACCCAGAGACCGGAGCCCTCACCACCCGATTTCATGAAGTAGGGCCACCGACGGAACTCCCACATGGCCGCAATGAGCTTGTCCGGATTGACCGGATCCATGACCAGATCCGCGATGCCCGTCTTCACGTTGGCAAACAGTATCCGTTTCCAGGTGTCACCGCCATCGGTGGTCTTGTAGACGCCGCGTTCCTCACCCTCTCCCCACGGGGGCCCCTGGACGCCTGCGTAGGCCACATCCGGATTGGTGGGGTGCAGGATGAGACGGTGGATGGTCCGGCTGTTCTCGAGTCCAAGATGACGCCAGCTGTGTCCGCCGTCGATTGACTTATAGATGCCATTCCCGGCGTTCGCGCTGTTTCGAGGATTCCCCTCGCCAGTGGCCACCCAGATCACGTCCGGGTTGTTCTGGTTGACCGCCACGGCCCCGATGGAGTGGACTGGCTGGTCGTCAAAAATGGGGTCCCAACTGATCCCGGCGTTCGTGGAGCGCCATAGACCGCCAGATGCGGTACCGGCGTAGATCACCGCCGGGTCTCGCAAGACCACATCAATGGCCGTGACGCGGCCGCTCATGCCGGCCGGCCCAATCGCCCGGGCCTGCATGGCTTTCAGTTTATCGAGGTCCAGCTTCTGCGCCGAAGCGGTCGGAATCAATATCAGAGCACAGCACAGCGCAAGGCCGGCGGCGCGGAGGAGTGTGTGGGTCCTCATCGTCTTCTTTGGGGTTTGTGCCAGGAGTAAGCGTTGGCACCGACTGATGCCGCTACGGCGAATGTACAGGCGTAGTGGTCACAATTCTGTCACAACCGCAGCGTCCCGACAAGCCAGGTTGTTATGCAACTGCTGGGCGAAGGCGTGATCTCGGGCTTCGTCTTGCGGACATCATGACCTGCTACGCCGGGGGCGAGCGCTACCTTAATCGGGTGTGGTC
The DNA here is from genome assembly GCA_047611125.1 of Rhodothermales bacterium. Taxonomy (GTDB): domain Bacteria; phylum Bacteroidota; class Rhodothermia; order Rhodothermales; family UBA10348; genus JABDJZ01. The sequence goes on along the minus strand of JBLFXH010000050.1, from coordinate 12,104 downwards.
GTGCTCAGTCGATGGCTATGTAGACGAGGCTGCCGCTTACCTGCCCCGATCCTTGGAGCAGTTTGAGATGGCGAAAGCGCAGTTGGAAAAGCTGGCGTCAGCCTAGCCTGCTAGGGTTTCCAGGTCCCCTGAGCCACCTGAGGGATGTAGGTCTCTAGCCCTTCAGGCTTCCAGGCAATCGTGCGCTCCTGTTCGGCGGACATGTAGGCCGTCATCAGCAGTTCCACTACCTCCAGGCCGGCCCTGAAGTCCAGCTCTGGCTGCACGCCGTCCAGGAAGCAGCGCGCGAAGTGCCGGTTCTCATCCTCGTATCCGTATTCGGCGGCCTCGTTGCCGACAAACGGCATCACGCCCTGCTCGGCATTCTGCTTTTCCACCAGGTCCTCCCCTTCGGCCCCGGACACCCGGCGACTGAAGAAGAGACGCCCGCCGGCATCAAGGGAATTGAGCTGCATGGAATACTCCGGGCCCAGCAACTCGCTGCTAAGTCGAAGACCCGCGCCGACGAAACTCCACGAGGTGGTCGTTTCGGCAATCAGGGTGTGGCCTGCCTCGTCTTCGTACTCAATCGTGGCCCGTGCAAAGTCCTCTGAAGGCGTCTTGAGGTAGTCTACTTCGCTGCCAAATCGTTCGGCCAAGTCAGCGGCGTACTCGGGGCGGGACCACTTCAGGCTGGCAATCTGCGCCGTGACCTTCTTGATGCGGATGCTGGACCGATCTTCGCCCGGCTTGGTCAACAGGTATCGGGCAACCTCGACACTGTGACACATCATATCGTTAAGCACGCCGCCGCCCTGCAGCTCTCCTTTCCAAAACCAGGGGGCGTGCGGACCGCTGTGCTCTTCAGCCGCGCGCGCTAGGTAGGGCCGGCCCGCAATCGCCGCTCCACGGGCCCAGGCGAGCATTTTTCCCCGCATCAGTCCTGGCGAAAACAGCTGATCTTCCAGGTAGCCGTGCAGGACACCTGCCTCCTCGGCTAACTCCAAGACCCGCCGAGCCTCGCCCACATTGCGGGCAAGGGGCTTCTCACAGGCGATTCCAATGAGGTCAGCGCCGCGCTGCCGAGCGTGGAGGATGGCCTCCATATTCTCGATGCGCTTGTGGTTCGGGCCACAGATCCAAATGGCGTCGATGGCTGGATCGGCCACCATGTCCTCAATGGAGGCGTAGGCCTTGGCCTCGCCGACTCTCAGTTCCCGCGCTAGCGCCGCGGCGGATTCCGCGTTCTCGCGGTTCGGACTCCAGACTCCAAGCACGTCCGCGTCGCGCACGGCCTGCCATGACTGGATGTGGAATCGTGAAATGAATCCGCTTCCAATGAAGCCTACGCCGAGTCTCTTGCCCATCGTCCTGTCTGTTGGTGAGAGGCGAAAATAGGGCGCGGGCCTGAGCCTAGTTGCCGAATCGAGGATTTACGACATTGTTGTAGATAGACCCGAAGCGGTAGCTGAAGCCGACACGGACCTCGAACTCGAAGCCAGTCGGGAGACGGCGCGTCCCGAGCAGAATGTCCTCGTCGGAGATGTCAGACAGCGGCAAGAAGAGCTGGTCCCGGATGAGTTCGTAGCCCGCCCCAAAGTTGACGGAGAGTCCGCGGGCGATGCGGACATCAGCCCGACCATCCAATTCCAGCCGGTACGATCCGGACAAGGACCTGTCAAAATTGGTCAGGAGGTGCGAAAACTCCGCATCAAATCTGACATCGCCCCACGTCTGCTGCACGTTCATTTCAGCCTGCAACGAGTGGCGAAGCAGGCTCTCGGAGGTCACATTGAATAGGGTGATTTCTTCGTAGTCCCGGAAGTCGTAGCGGAACCCGTACTGGACTGTGAACTCGCGGCGTGTTGACTCCTCATAGGGGAAAAAATTGTACTCAATCGCAGGCCCCATCGTCACAGACGCATCGGTGTTGTCCTGAGAGGACGAGTTGAAGAACACCGTCCCGCCCGCACTCCACTGGGGTCCCATACTCTTGACGGCCAGTAGCCAAACACTCCCGCTCCGGTTGATGGACGTAACAGTCTCACCTCCCCCAATGTCGAAATTTCGTTCATTGTAGTTGCCAAAGGCTGACACGCGAATCTTAAATGCCTCGGTGGTTCGATTGGCCGACAGGTTGAGCCTGAAGGAGCTTCGATCGGCTGACTCCTGCCCGTTGTGCTCCCCACTGCCCCCCATCGAGAAGACCCAGTAGTTCCAGGGGTCAACCTCTGTGCTGGACGTCGGCTGATCTTCCACTTCTCGTCTTACAAGGGAGATCCGCATATCCGACGCTAGCGGAGTTCTGGCCAGATAGCGCACCAGGCCGCTTTCAATCGCAGCTGTCAGGCCACGCCGCCGTTCGTCATCTGAATTTGTGCCGTTGCTTGAGTAGACCAGCGTATCCGAAAGTGCGGAAAAGGAACGCCGGCCCAGGAAAGCGAGCGTATAGACCTGACCACCAGACCCGGTCCGCTCGCTCGTTATCAGCAGGTGGATGTCGGCGGCCGTCCGCTCATTCACCCAGTCCACGAGGGAAATCTCCGTTCGAATGAACGACCGGTCACAAGACCTTCCGCAATCCAGAAAAAGTCGAACCGAGGAGGGCCCCTCCTGCGCAAAGGCTGTGGTGGCCGGGGCCAAGCAGAGCAAAAAGAGCAGGGCGACGGGGACTAGTTGTCGTGACAATGGGGAGGCCTGAATGAAGCGGAATGGGGAGAGCGTACCAGAGGGAATCTGTCCTGGATCTCGCCCGCTACGCTAACTCGATTGTCGCGTTGCGCGCGATGCTCTTTTACCAAACTTTCGTGACAGTTCCGTGACAGGTCTGCGCCGACAGGATCCATTCTCACCGTTAGAGCGTCTTTCGGCGCGAGTGGCACGACGGTTGCATTGTCGTCCACACCAAACTCCTTATTTATGCCGCGAACCCTGCCGGACGCCGTTTATTCTTCGCTGTTAGAAGCGTTGCCATCAAATCAGCCCGTTTCCCGGGATGACCTGCGACGGTACGATATTCCGCAGCCTGTTGCTCATTTCCTTGAGCACGCCCTTTCCCGACGACTGGAACTGGAGACAGCACGGATTCAGGATCTCGCCGCTGATTGGGTAGACCACGACCGCTCTGAGGTCGTCAAGGCTCGGGCAGACTACACCGATCTGCTTTCACGGCACGCGCACTACCCGGAATCCGAGTGGCCGCGTGCGCTGCGTCAGGCTGTTCAGTTGGTATGCGCGTACCTGGTCCGGCCCGTGCCCACCACCATACACTTTGTCTTCGGCGAACGGACAGTTGGTCTGTCTCCCGAAGATGTACAACGACGTGTAGCCTACTTCAGTGGCTACTCGCATCTGCGCACGGCAGTATCGGCCGTCATTGAAAGGCAAACTGGCGATTTAATCGAGCGGCACGCGCTTTCCGAAGCCCTAGAGGCCGTGGACGCGCGCATCTGCGAAGATTATTCGAGCGATGACTGGCGTGCACTTGTTGCGCCTCTCACAGGGTTGGGGTCGTACACGCCGGAAGGCACCCTACCGGTGGACGTGCTCGCTCGCTTCTTCGAGTCGCGGTCTGGTCATGCCATGGCATCGGGTGTTCGTGGCTATGCACGCGCCCGGGAGTTGGATGAACTCACGCCTGAGGAGGTGGACGCGTCGATATCGCTTGCCGCAGGAGAAGGTGGTGCCGTAGGCGAAGATTACGAGGCCGCGGTACTCTCGTTGCTGCCCGGTGCGGAGGAGGCCGGGACGTTGCGCGCTGAGGATGATCTTGCGCCGGCGGCTGAGCCAGAGCCAGAGCCTGCCCCGGACCCCGCTCCCACGCCGCCGCGTCCGCTCTCCATGGTCAGTGCCCCGGTGGTAACCGGCCCCATCGCCGGGCCAGAATCCCCTGATAAACTGCACCTCGTCATCGAGGACTCCGAGCTCGATCCGGATGAGGAACCAGAACCTCTTTGGGCTCGCTTCAGAGCGCAGACGCCAGTTCCTGAGCCCAAGGACGAGGACAAGAACGAAGACGCTGAACAGCCGCTGTGGAAGAGATTCCAGGATGGATCCGCGGGACGGGGCCTGACTCCAATTCCCGTGCCGGAGGAGCCCTCCCGGTCCATCCCACTTCACCCAACTCCCGGACCCGCGCCGGAGTCAGACCTGGACTCAGCCACGTTGGAATTTGCGATTCTTGGCCCCGCTGCCTGGCAACGGGACACCTTCATTGACCGCCTGTTTGGGGGCTCGTCCGAAGGGTATTTTGACTCCCTCAACCGCATCCTACAAGCCTCCGATTGGAGAGCAGCGTCCGAAATCATTACGGTAGACGTATTCAGGGCCAATCGGGTCAACATCTACGACGAGGCCGCGATTGACTTCACTAATGCGGTAGATGCCCAGTTCAGGAAGCGCTGAGCCCACGCCAAAGCGCTCTGTGGGATTCGAAAGAAAGCGCAACGTCCCGCATCCTGATGCAGGTCATGCCTCGTACCTTCGCATGAGGAATCACGAGTGGAGCACATGGCAGAACACAACAAGATCGCGGACCTGGAATCCCGACGGGAAGAAGCCCAAATGGGCGGTGGCAAGGCTCGAATAGAACGTCAACACGCCAAGGGCAAGTTGACGGCCCGGGAGCGAATTGACCTGCTCCTGGACAAGGGGTCATTTCAGGAGTTGGGCACCTTTGTCAGGCACCAATTCCGTGACTTCGGGATGGACAAGACTAGGCCCTACGGCGACGGTGTCGTAACGGGCTTTGGCCACATCAACGGGCGACTGGTTTACGTCTTTAGTCAGGACTTTACCGTCTTTGGCGGCTCCCTCGGGCAGGCCCACGCACAGAAGATCTGCAAGATCATGGACATGGCCATGGACAATGGCGCACCCGTCATCGGCCTGAACGATTCCGGAGGTGCCCGAATCCAGGAAGGCGTCGAGTCACTTGGAGGCTATGCGGACATCTTCCTTCGTAACACGCTCGCCTCGGGCGTCGTGCCGCAGATCTCAGCGGTGATGGGACCGTGTGCGGGTGGCGCGGTCTACAGTCCGGCCATCACGGACTTCGTGTTCATGGTCAAGGACACCAGCTACATGTTCATCACGGGCCCCAGCGTGGTCAAGACTGTGACGCAGGAGGATGTGACCTTTGAAGAACTCGGAGGGACCTCAGCCCACGCTGTGAAGAGTGGCGTTGCGCATCTGGCCTGTGCAAATGACGCCGATTGCCTGCAGCGGATTCGGGATCTGTTCGCCTACATCCCCCAGAACTGCGAGGACCCTGCGCCCACCCGCGAGACCTCAGATCCGGCGGACCGGCGCGACGAAGCGCTGAACTCACTGGTGCCTGAGAACCCGAACAAACCCTACCCGATGACCGACGTCATCCGGGGAATTGTGGACGACGGGCAGTTCATGGAACTGCATCCGGACTTTGCCGGCAACATCGTTGTAGGATTTGCCCACCTGGGAGGCCGCTCGGTTGGCATCGTAGCCAATAATCCAGCCATCCTGGCCGGCGTCCTGGACATTGACGCCTCCATAAAGGGTGCTCGATTCGTCAGATTCTGTGACGCCTTCAACATCCCGCTTGTGGTGTTCGAGGACGTGCCTGGCTTCCTGCCAGGCACGGACCAAGAATGGGGAGGCATCATCCGACATGGCGCCAAACTCCTGTACGCCTTTTGCGAAGCCACCGTCCCCAAGATCACGGTCATTACCCGCAAGGCTTACGGCGGCGCATACGACGTGATGAACTCCAAGCACGTCAGGGGGGATCTCAACTTCGCTTGGCCGACCGCGGAGATTGCCGTGATGGGCCCAAAGGGGGCCGTCGAGATCATCTATCGGCGTCAACTCGCCACAGCGGATGACCCCGAGGCGGCGAGCCAGGAGTTCATTGATGACTACCGGGACAAATTGGCCAACCCGTACGTGGCCGCCGAGCACGGATACATCGACGACGTGATCACTCCTTCCGAGACGCGTTACCGACTGATCCGGGGGCTGTCGATGCTGGAAAACAAGGTGGTGAACAATCCCCGCCGGAAGCACGGTAACATTCCGCTTTAGGCGCGGCCTTCATTTTTTACTTGAAGGTGTTTGGGGTTTGTCGATGGGGGACTTTTGTAATCCCAACCCTATCACTTAACTTGAGATAGCCGCCCCACCTCATCCGATACCTTAAGGTAACAACAAGTCTCGTGACAGTATCGAATCGAACCTGGGCTAGCGGGTCTCCGCTGACCCTGACTCTGGCCACGTTCCTGTTCCTGATCTTCGCGCCCGGGACCTCCCTGGCCCAGGAATATCGGACCCTTGAGCTGCGCCCCGCAGAAGCTCTGCCTGCCCCGCCTCTGGTCCTGCCGGCGTCGCTTGCGAATCAGAACGATCTGGGTCCAGAGCCTTTGCCCACGGTGGCCGATCTGTACCGCCGCCATGCAGCGGTACTGGAGGCACAGGCCAATGAGGACTTCATTCTAGCCGAGTCCCGCCTTGCGTCCATGGTCGCAGACATCCAACCCCTGCTGGCGCGATCCGAGTACCTGCGTGACGAGCGGTTTGCCGAGCTCTATCAGACCGTTCTGACCGAGCACGAACGAGTCTTTGGACCGGGCGGGTTGACCAGTGCCGACGAGGTGTTCGCCGCACGTCAACAAACGTTTGCCGCCATCAATAATCTGGAGAACCCGACTGGCTCTCCGGACGGGGACGCCTTTCTGCCCGAACCTGTTGCCGTTGCCAGCACCCAGGTCCCGATGACGGTGAATAAGGCGGTCACCACGGCCATGCAGGTGTTGCTTGAGAAGCGGCCCAAGACGCTGGCCTCGTGGGCTGATCGCGCGCACACTTGGTTCCCGCTAATCGAAACGGTCTTCCAGGAAGAGGGCGTCCCAGACGAACTCAAGTACCTCGCCATGATTGAGAGCGGCCTGCGGCCGGCTGTCCGGAGTCGCGCTTCCGCGGTCGGGATGTGGCAGTTCATGGCGGCCACGGGCCGAGCCTACGATCTGGTTGTCGACGGCTGGGTAGATGAGCGCAGGGATCCGGAGAAAGCCACGCGCGCCGCCGCCAAACACCTCATTGACCTTTACGAGCGCTGGGGCGATTGGCACGTGGCCATGGCCGGCTACAACTGCAGTCCGCGGTGCCTGAATCGGGCCAAGCGACGCGCGCGCGAGACGGGCGTAGAGAATCCGACGTTCTGGGACATGTATCCCTATCTCCCAAGAGAGACGCGCGGCTATATCCCTCAGTACATCGCCACCTCGATCATGCTTTCCAATCCCGACGCCTACGGGATTCAGCCGGAGAGCATTGGGACTCCGTTTGCCTATGAGCTGGTCCCTGTACTCGGCAGCCTAGCCCTTCGTGACGTGGCCCGCATGGCAGGCACCTCGCTCGATGAGGTCCAGATCCTAAACCCGGCGCTGCTTCGCGGGTACTTGCCGCCATCGGCCAAACCCTATCCGCTGCGACTTCCCATCGGGACCTCGGAGCAGTTCCTTGCTTCGTACGCTGAACTCCCCCCGCAGGCACTTCGCCCGCCGGGCGAGCACATTGTCCGCCGTGGCGATACGCTCTCGGAGATTGCCTCCACATATGGTGTGTCGGTCTCTCAACTCCGCTCCGACAACCAATTGAGAGGGAGCCTGATCAAGCCCGGTCAGCGGTTGATTGTGCCGACCGCTGACTACAGCTTCCCCGTTGCCCAAGCGGCTGCCGAAGCTGAGCCGATGTCCATCGCATACCGTCCCATGACGCTCGTACCCATCGTGTCCCGGGAGGCGATTGAGTTCAGAGACCGAACTGTGATACCGGACATGCAAACCACGGAGCCAACCGGTTCTGTGGCGATTGCGGCAGCGACACCCTCGCCCGCGGGTAAGCGCGTGACCTACACTGTGCGCCGCGGCGACACCACCTCAGAGATTGCCGAAGCCCACGGAGTGGGTCTCAGCCGGGTCCGCTCTTGGAACAGTCTTAGCGGTTCGCGTATTCGCACCGGCCAGCGGCTCGTGATATATGTGGCGGCAGGCTGGAATGGCCTCGCACAGGGCGCCTCAGGGCCAGAGCCCTCTCGCGAAACCACGTATCGGGTCAAATCGGGTGATACCCTATCGGGCATCGCGTCCCGGCACGGCGTCTCCATTGCCGATATCAGAAAATGGAATGGACTCGCAGGCAGCCGTATTCGCTCGGGCCAGACCCTGAAACTCTTCCCTGCGGCGAGCCCCGCCCAGAGCCGAGCGACCCACCTTGTAAGTAGTGGGGACAACCTCACCGACATCGCCCGCAAATACGGGGTAGCCATTGAGAGCATCCGCCAGTGGAACGCGCTGAAATCGGACCGCATCTATCCAGGCAAAAAGCTGTTTGTGGCCGGCGCCGCGCAGTAAGTCTTCCGCCAGACCGTTTCCGGACCTTTTCGACTGAGCCGCGTGCAATAATCCTGCGCGCGGCTTCGTTGTATTTGCGGAAGTCGCCGGGGGTCACCTGATCTCCGGACCGGATCCAACCAATCCTCCAGCTTGGCCTTGCCCGTACAGGTACTGTCTTCATCAACCGACGAGCAGCTCATTGTCGCTTACGCGCAGCGGGGCGACGAACGTGCTATTCGAACGTTGGTCGAGCGGCATCAGGACCGGGTGTATGGGTTCCTGCTGGGAATGGTCAAGGATCCGAGTACCGCCGACGACCTCTTCCAGGAGACGTTTCTTCGTGTCCTGAAGGCGCTTCAGGGGCAGCGGGCCTCGTATACACAACAAGGCCGCTTTCTGGGTTGGGTGCTTCGCATCGCCAGAAACGCAGCCTTGGATTACCTGCGGACCCGAAAACGGTGGCAGGACGTGGAGGCGCATTCAGACCCGGATGGAGCGGGCTACTGGGATCAACTCACGGATGACGCACCACTGGTTGATCAGGAAATGGATCAGGAAGATCAGCGCACCTGGCTTAAGGGGGCCATCGACAAACTCCCCCCTGAGCAGCGGGAAGTACTCCTCCTCAGACATGAGGCGGAACTCACTTTCCGAGAAATCGCTGCCCTCACTGATGTGTCCATCAACACTGCCCTAGGGCGAATGCGATACGCACTGCTGAATCTCAAGAAACTGATGCCCGCCGATGCAGCGGGGCTTCGCGCCTAGGAACTGAAACAGAATCTCATGGACAAAGAGCTACAGCTGATCGAACATCTCTACGACGAGCCGTCGGGTGACCTACGGCCGCTCAGGGAGCTACTCGAGGATCCCGAATTGGCTGCCGAATACCAGGCGCTGAGCGGGGCGAAGTTCTCACTTGACCATCGTGTCCGAGTCAAGCCTCCGGTCGGCGTGGTAAACGCCATTGTCCGGCAGGCGACCTCTATGGCGCAGACCACAACTGGGCCGCGCTCAGACCGTGCGCCGTTGCGACTGATGTCCTTCAAGAGGCGCGGAATCGGCATCGGTCTTGCACTGGCTGCGGCGCTCGCCCTCACCGTCATGATCGAGCCGTGGAATCTCCTGACTCCCGGGGCTTCGCCGGCCTCTACTGCTACTGCCTTTGACAGGGCAGCCCAATCCGAGTCGTTGTTGCCGGCATTGCCTCCCGCCGCGCCAATCGCGGCACGCGCCGCCCCTAGCGTCCCTGAGTGGGATTCGGGGGACGACCTGCGCCGCCTTTCCCGACGAATTCAGTCCCTACAGGCAGCTGGAGTCGACCAATGGGACGAGCCGGCGGTGCCGCTTGAAATGCTTCCGACAGGATCAGTCCGGGGTGTGACCCCGGCCGGATCCCGACGGTAAACCGGAATTACACGATGAATAGAATCAACGCTTACCTGCTGGGAATCGCGCTCCTCTGTGGCGCCACCCTCCCAGCCTCCGCCCAGAGCCACACTATCCGCATTGAAGGAGGGCTGGTGTATGTGGACGGCACACTTCAAAAATCGGATTCCCTCCCGAGTGCTCTTGACCTGGAGGGTCTCACGGCAAGCCTGAGTTTTTCAGGTCCCACTCATTTTCGCCTGGGCAAACAGGCCTTTTTCATCGAGCACGGGCGCCTAGTTGAAGCCGAGCCGAGTGACGATGACTTCGTCGTTTTCGACGGTCGCCAGGGTCAACAGGCATTTGCGTACACCGACGGGCAAGGCAACACTTTTGACCTACTGGGGACGCGCGTTGGGCGTGGAAAGGACATTCCGGTTCGGATCTACTATGATGCCTTGGATGGCCAACTACGAGAGATGGACCAGTTGCACACCGAGTTTGACCGGACCCGTTCGGTGAAGCTGGCAGACCGGATGCGCGAGGAATCCGGCCAGGCTGCTGAGATGGTCCGGGCCTTTCCCCGAATCGAATTGCAGACCTACCTCGAGGACCTGCAGGACCGAAACGCCGGACTGTATGACGGCATCCTGCGGGAGCACCTGATGGAGATGGAAACCCGCCGCCTGGCCTCGCAGATTCTTGCGACGGCCGACGACAGCCGTAGGGAGGAATTGCGAGCCCATCTTTCGGAGAGACTCGAAGAAATTTTCGAACTCAAGCAGGAAAACCGAAGGGCCGAGATCGAGCAGCTGGACGGGCGGCTCCGTGAACTGCGCAGCCTCCTGGATATCCGGCAGATCCGGAAGGGAAAACTCATCGGAAGGCGCATTCAGGACCTGCTCGACGCCGCTCGCTAGGCGCCTCCACAAGGACTAAAACCCAATGCCGCGACATCATAGAGCGCCGAAAGAGCGAATTGCTAGGACGAGGCGACGTGCTGGACTGGTAGTCGCGCCCGGGCGTCTTGGAGGCCTCTGCCTGATCTACGGAAAGCCTTACCTCTCCTAATGGAGAATGGGTCTCCGGCCTGCCGGGCCGGAGACCTTTTTTTTGGTCTCACATTGACTTGATTGGGCTCTCATGCTCCTTCATGCCCACCGGAGACAGACGATACAAGAGTGACGGGATTTCCGGCATCCAATTTGAATCGGATCGGTCAGCAATGAAGATCGCTTCCATATTCCTGCTTCTGCTCTTGCCACTGACCAGTTCTGCTGGCAGCGCGCAGGAGTCGCATCTCCCCGCTTCCGGCGGGAAGAACGCCATTTCCGACGCCGTTCCGCTTCCCGCTCCGCGCCTGGAGGCCGTTTCGTTTGCGTCGCTCGGGAATGGGCATACCCGTCTTGTGCGGCTTCACCTCACGGACCGCGTCACCACTTTTTCCAACCCCGAGGAAACCTCGAACGGGACGCTGGAAGTCACTCTCTACAACGTCCGCCCTGCGCGCGACATCCAACGCGACCGCCCCGAGTTACCGGTCACAGACTACTCTCTGAATTCGGCCCGCGGCCACCTCACGGTCCGCTTCGCTCTTGATGGCCAAGTGCTTGGCGATGTTTTTCGCGACCGAGAGTCGAACGACCTCCTGGTGACCCTGTCTCCGACAGAGCCAGTGGCCCCGGACGTGCCAATCCTAGCCGCCCCAGCGAGCCCAGAGGCCGCACCCACCCCAGCGGCCCCGAACCCCGAAACGTCGGACGGCGTCGACGAGGCAGCGGCCCGTTGGCGGCTCGACCGAATTGTCATCGATGCCGGCCACGGCGGCAAGGATACCGGGGCGCTCCTGCGCGGTGTGAAGGAGAAGGACCTTGTCCTCCCCATCGCCCTCAAGCTAGGTGGCTACCTGGAAGACCTTTTGGGCGTCGAGGTTATTTATACTAGAAGCGACGATCGCTTTATCGGACTCCGGGAGCGTGGCCGTGTGGCCAATCGGAATCAGGGACAGCTGTTCATCTCGATTCACGCCAACGCCGCCGCGAATCGCTCGGCCCACGGAACTGAGACTTTTTTCCTGGGCATGAACAAGGAGGCCTCGGCCAAGACTGTCATCGAACGGGAAAACTCGGTGATTCAACTGGAAACCGACCAGGCGCATTACGAACGTTTTGACCAGGCCGCCCTAGTCCGGTATCAACTGGCCCAGAGTGCATTCCTCCAGCAGAGCGAAGAATTGGCCGGCCGTATCGAACACCAATTCTCGAGCCGCGTCGACCGTAAGTCTCGCGGAGTGAAGGAGGGCAATCTTCAAGTCCTCTGGGCTGCCGCGATGCCAGCCGTTCTAGTGGAGGTCGGCTTTTTGACAAACAAGCAGGAAGCCCGTTTTCT
>JBLFXH010000049.1:0-16283 GCA_047611125.1 Rhodothermales bacterium | reverse complement strand
CCGTACGATTCGTCCCAGCGGGCACGTTGCGCCTCGGTCAGATTTCCGGGCGCTCTGATCTTTAGGTCGTCAACGGTAAGGTTGTTGGCGACACTCATCACGGACTCTCGGGCGGCGCGGGTGCGTCCGCCTTCGTAATCGTCGTAGAACGAGGCGGGCATCGGGATATCCTCATCCACGTAATCGTCCAGGTGCTCGGGCTCAGGCTGCCAGTTGCGGTGCGGAGCCTTGTGCTGGTACATCAGCAGGAACGGTTGCTCGGAGTCTCGCTTTCCCATCCAGTCCAGAGCCAGGTCCGTCAGGATTTCAGACGTGTAACCCTCAACGATTGTGGTATCGGTGGCCGTGCGAATGGGCGGGTTGTAATACGGGCCCTGGCCAATGAGGACCTGCCAGTGGTCGAACCCGGTCGGGGCGCTCTTCAGATGCCACTTGCCAATCATGGCGGTTTGGTATCCGGCATCCTGCAGCAGCTTCGGAAACGTCATCTGACTGCCGTCGAACCGCTCCGAATTCGTGATTTGGCCGTTCTCGTGGGAGTACTTGCCTGTCAGGACGGTAGCCCGCGATGGAGCGCAGATGGAATTGGTGACCAGGCAATTGGTGAACAGCAGTCCACCCGCGGCCAGCCGATCGATGTTGGGCGTCCTGTTGATGGTCGAGCCGTAGGCGGACACCGCCTGGCGTGCGTGATCATCCGAGAAGATGAACAGGATGTTTGGCGGGTCGGCAGGCGGGGGCTGGCAGCCGCTGAGCGAAGAGGCTGCCACAGTGGTCAAAAGACCAGCTAGGATGATGAAGTAGGCAGATCGATTCATGGCACTGTATATTTTCGCAACCAAGTCTGCCCCTCATGAGCCTGGACGAGCGTCTGGACGATCTGGCTTTCCTCTATGTGGGCCTCGCCCACGGGTCCGATGGACGGCTGCATTTCAACGAGTTTACGCAAATCGCCGACCACCTGCGGCGATGGCAACGTCCGTCCGACACGCGGGACGTGCTTGAGCTGGTCGATCACGCGATAAGGAACTATGACGCGGACGTGGTTGAGAAGGCAGTGATTCGACTGTCTACCAGCATGTCCGGGCGCGAACGTTCCGAAGTAATGGAGGACTTGTCCGACATCGCTCTCGCAGACCGCAAGTTCATTCGCGAGGAAGCCGTGTACATCGTCTGGGTCGCCAGGCGATGGGGCATCGGTCAAACAAATCCGACCGGCTCATTCTCGACCGTCCTGCGGGCGGCCTGGGCCAGTATCTGAACCAACCAGTCAACGAATGTCCAAGTCCTCCCGAGTTGTCTCTTTTCTCTTGTTTGTCGTCCTCGCCAGCGGGTGTGTAACCACGGGCAAACGCTACGAGCAGGCCCTAAAGAAGGAGGGGGCCGGCGAGTTCGTTCAGGCTGCGGAAGAATACATCCGCGTGCTGGATTCGGATCGCGACTACCAGGATGCTGGGGAGCGGCTCCAGACGGTGGGTACCCGCGCACTCGCGTATCTCTGGGACCTGGCGGCAGATCTTGAGTCCACGGGCGCGTTCGAGTTGGCAATCCGCGAGCTCGATCGGATGACGGCCATCCACTCCGGTGCCGCTGGCGTTGGCGTAGACCTCACTATGCCCGATGACTTTCGGGAACGGCGCGAGTTCTATCTCGTGGCGGCCATCGACAGTGCACTACGGCGGGCCGAGGAGTCGGCCGCTGGTGGAGACCTGGAGGCGGCACTCGCCGCGCTGACACGTATCCGAGATCGCTCCGATGTGCCGGAGAGTCGGCAGAGAGAACTGGACCATCGGGTAGCGGAGATCCTGCTGGACCTGGCGCGCGCAGACATGGATTTGGGTCGATTCAAGTCGGGCTACGACACCGCACTTCGGGCGGTTGAGGTTCTCGACCCCTACGACAACGACTACGAAGTCGAGGCCCGCGAGTTGGCAGGTCAGGCCTTGCAGGAGGGTATTCGCGGACTGGCCCTCGTGCCGTTCGTGCAGACCGACCACTGGCGGAGAGCAGCGTCTGAGGACCTGGCCGCGGACATCAATGACGCCATCGCCTTCGGCGAGACCGGACGTCAGTCTGAGTTTATCGCGCTACTCGATCCCGGCCAGACCAGACGGGTTGCCCGGGCGATGGGGCTCGGCCGCAGGCCCATGGGACGCGCGGATTTCCGGGAGCTTGGCGAGCAGGTCAACGCTGACTACGTGCTGGGCGGCGAGATGGTGACCTTCACTAGGACCGATCGCGTCCGCCGAGATCGCGAGCGGAAGACCAGCACACGCGGCCGCGGCGGCGTGGACACCACGTACACCTGGCAACAAATCGATATTACCATCAAGGGTGTCCTGGAGTACAGGGCCTATGACCTTGCGACCGGCGACTTTGTGTTAGAGGGCTCCGTGGACGCGGATACCAAGCAGCGCGTGGAACGTGCGCTGTATCCGGGCAACTGGGAGACGCTGGATCTGACAGGCAGCGAGCGGCTGCTTTTCGACCCGGCTGAGTGGCAGGAGCAGGAGCGAGATCTTATGATCGCCCTCTCAGACCAGTTGGCCGAGCGGCTCATGCGGAAAGTTGACGACGGGCTGACCCGGTTGATCGACTGAGCAGGGCTGCGACTAGCGTAGGCGCTGCGGGTCCTTCTGCGATGCGTCTGACTCGGACTTGAAGTCGTCAGAGGGGACCTGGAGGTACGGACCTGCGGCTTGCGTGGCCTTCACTTCAGGGGCGGGTTGCTGAGGGGCCGCGGCTTCCGGTGCTCGCTTCTTCGCCAGCGCAGCCAGGTCGTCGACCATGTTCTTGGTCTTGTTGTGCATTCCGCTGGCCGATGTGGATACGCCGAACCGAGCGGCCCCCAACATGCTGGCCACGAAAGTGAACCACACGAAAAACGCAGGCCATCCGCTGAGTCCCATCGGCTCGAAGATGATGGGCAGCGCAATGATGCTTAGGACTAGGGGAATAATGTAGAAGGGAATAGCGATGGTTGGGTTACCGTAGAAGAGCTCTAATTCAGTCCTCCCGTCGCGATAGGTGGCGATCAAGTGACCGCGCCCGCCGTCCTGCCCCTTGCTCATCCACTGGCGAGTGGTGCCGCGGCGCTCAGTTTCGCCAGTCTCCTTGTAGGCGCGGCGGAGAATAGCGACCATTTCTTCCCAAGTGTCGTCGGACAGCCGCCCATCCACGGACCTGATAAGCGTACTCGAGAGCGGCCCACCCCAAAAGGTCTTCTCTTGCGCCTCCTGGTCGGCCTTCAGCTCCGAGACCGCGGCTATCACCAGCTCCGGATCTATCCCGGAGTCGGAGGCCAATTCCTTGAGCTCATCAAGGGAGAGCCCATAGCTGGACGACCGCGGCTGCTTGCCCTGGATTTCCGCGGCACGTTTTAGGACGCGGCCAATTTCTTCTTCCGAATAGATGCGATCTTGGGCCATCCCAGGAAGATAATCAGACCGACCGGTCTTTGTACGCGTGCACCAGACCCGCCCCAGAAGCCGCTTGTCGCTGAAGGGTCCGGACCGTCGACCGACACTTTCTCCCGGTCCAAGACGTGCGTATTTTCAAGCCAACAAAGACAAGGAAACGGATGCAGGGGCAGGTACACATCGTGGTGGGAGGCACAGGCGGAATCGGATCGGCCGTAGCAAGGCATCTTGCCGGCGCCGGAGCCAGCATCATGCTGGCAAGCCGCAACGAGGATGCGCTTCGCGATCTTGCGGAGGAGACATCTGCCGAGTGGAGGGTGTGTGATGCCCGGCATTTTGATCAGGTCAAGGCGCTGGTCGATGCAACGGTAGAAGCATTTGGACGCGTCGATGGCATTGTGAATTGCGCCGGATCTCTCCTTCTGAAGCCCGCTCATCTGACCTCTGAGGACGAGTTCAGACAGGTCATCGACACGAACCTGACCACAGCGTTCTGCGTCGTGAAAGCCGCAGCTCGTGCCATGATGAAGGACGGTGGATCAATCGTGCTTGTTTCGTCCGCGGTCGCGCGAACCGGGCTCGCCAATCACGAAGCCATCGCTGCTGCCAAGGCGGGCGTCGCCGGCCTCGTTCGATCCGCCGCGGCCACGTACGGCGGCCGGAAAGTCAGAGTGAATTGTGTCGCCCCGGGTTTGGTGGAGACGCCTATGACGGCGCGAATTACCGCCAACGAATCGGCACGCAGTCAGTCAGCCGCCATGCATGCCCTGGGGTCGATAGGGACTCCCTCAGATCTCGCAGAGCCTATCGTTTGGCTTCTGGACGGGGAGCGCAGTGGCTGGGTGACTGGACAGGAGATTGGCGTGGACGGCGGGCTCGGGACGGTGCGGCCCCGGTAGGGGGATCAGCGTCAGTCCAATGCGGGAAAGGGCGGCCAATGCCGCTAGCGCCTGCCGACCAGCCGCTCTAGGTCCTCAGGACTGCGAGGTAATCGACTCGACAAGACGTCCACCCCCGTCTCAGTGACTAGAATGACATCCTCGGTAAACACCGAGATGCCCTCGTCGTGATTGTAGTACCAAGGCTCTACCGTGATCACCATCCCCGCGGCCAGCGGAACGTCGTACAGGGCCGGGTCCCCGGTGGACATGCCGATGTAGTGCCCGAAGAATAGCCCCGCCTGCATGTACTGCTCGTGCTGATCTGGCGTGGCCGCTCGTGCCACATCCATCAGCTCCAGCAATGTGACACCCGGCTTCATGGCTGCAATGATCGCGTCCGCGACGCCGACTTCCATCTTCAGAATCTCACGCTGACGATTGGAGAACTGCCCCGAGACGGGGAAGGTGCGACCGACATCGCTGACATATCCGTCCAGTTCGGTACCGACATCGAAGATCACGAGCTCGCCGGCTTCCATTGCACGGTTTCGCCTGTCATAATGGGCAGCAAGAACACGCCATGGCCATAGTGAATTGGGCCCCGACTTGATGATTGAGGCGAAGGCAAGACGCTGCGCACCGTGCCGTTTGTACTCGCCTTCGAGTTCTGCCTCGAGATCCCGCTCCGTCACATCGGGCGCGATGAAGCCGGCCGCGTGCTCGATGGCTTGGGCCGTGAGATCCACCACCCGGCGGATGGTCTCGATTTCCTCCGGGCCCTTGATCATCCGAACCCGGGCCATGGCATCGTGGGCGTTCACCACCTTGGCGTCAGGCCAGGTCTGGTGAAGATGGTCCAGCAGTCCGTCGACCGGTCCCCAATTCAGAAACCATGAGGTAGTCGGCGGGTCGGCGGACGCGCCTCTGCCTGCCTGAACGGCAAGCAATCGCCCCGAAGCAACGGAGCGGTCCACCCACCCGTCCAATGACGCCATCGGCAGAACCGAATTGAGGCCCACGCGCTCCCAGATATCGGTATCACCCAGGAGAGGCCGGCCGGGAAAATCGTTGGGACGGGAGGCACTCTCAAAATGGGTGTCCCGCTCCGGAACGAACAGATTCGTGACACCAGTCCGGCCATCCAGTGCGAGCATGCTGGACGGGAGTTCGAGGCCGGTCAGGTACCAGAAGTCGTCGAGCTGCCGAAACGAGGTGCCGTCCGAGGCACCGTGGTAACTGGGAATGAGTAGTACCTCATCGCCCAACTGATCCAGCAGGCGAGCCCGGCGCTCCACGTAGACGTCGGCCGGGTGATGAGGCTCGGCCCACTTCAGGTAGCGTTGCTCGGGGGTCTGGGTCTGGGCCTGGGCGTCGACGGAGAAACCCACCAAGAGCAGCAGCAACGAGACCAGACCCGGGAAAAAGCGATTAGCCATTCGTCTTGAGGATTTTGAAGGCGTGATTCCAGCGGTGTTCGCGAAAGCCGGGGATGCAGTACAGCATGGCCAGCGGCTCAATAGCTCTGGCCGATTCGGCCATACCCATGTCTTCGACCTCCCAACCGAAGTCGTCCAGAATCCCGGAGACCTGGTCGCGTGCCGATTCGTCGTTACCGCAAATGAACATGGTTGGCGGCCCGCCCGGGAAGTCGGGATTGACCATGAATGCGCTGCCCACACAGGAGAAGGCCTTAACGAAACGGGCCTCCGGACGGGCGGCCTGCAGGGTTTCCATAAGGGATTGATTGATGTCACTGGCGTACCGGATCACGCCGTTGTCCGGGGCCTCGGCCAGTACAGGGTTGGTGGTGTCTATGACCACCTTGCCATCCAGGAGGCCGGGGGAGAGCGCCTCCAGCACCGCCTTCGCGGAGGTGCCGTTCACAGCCAGCACCACCAAATCGCCGAAGGCTGCCGCGTCTTTAAACGTGCCGCCAGAAGCGTGCGGCCCCGCGGTCTCGAGCCACTCGTCAAACTTCTCCGGACTCCGGCTTCCACGACGGACGCTATATCCGTGCTTTAGAAATCCGTTGGAGAGGACTGTCCCCACCACGCCGGACCCCAGAACGCCAACTCGCTTCATTCCACCGCCTCTTTGTCTTGAGAGAAAGGTAGTCGCCCGCGGCGCATCGGGGTAGGAGAGCAATCGACGGCGCCCGCCAGTTGTCTCGGGACCGCATCCCTCGGATATTGGAGTCTCACACTTCGACTACGCGATGTCCCGCCTCTATTTAGCTGCTCTGGTCGCACTCCTGCTCGTCGCCGATACCGCCGCCGCGCAGGAGGCCTCTCTTTTTGAGTCCCTGGAGTTTCGAAACGTCGGTCCCAGCCGGGGCGGACGCGCGACGGCCGTTGCCGGTCACCGCGCCCATCCTCAGACCTTCTACATGGGCGCGACCGGCGGGGGAGTCTGGAAGACCACCGACAACGGAGCCAGTTGGCAGAACGTCTCGGACGGATTCTTTGAGACCGGCTCCATCGGGTCCATTGACGTGGCCGATAGCAACCCGGATGTGGTCTACGTGGGCACGGGCTCCGACGGCATCAGAAGCAACGTCATCATCGGGCGAGGCATCTACAAATCCGTCGATGCCGGAGAGACCTGGGAGCACATCGGATTGCGAGACGCGGGGCAGTTGGCTGCCGTTGTCGTCCATCCGACAAACCCCGAAGTAGTTTATGTAGCGGCCTTCGGAAGCCCGTTTGGGCCCGGCGTGGAGCGGGGCGTCTACAAGACCGTGGACGGCGGCGAGTCCTGGAAGAAGGTGTTCTTCGTCTCGGAAAACACCGGAGCAATCGACATTGAACTCAATCCATCCGATCCCGACGAGGTCTACGCGGCCATGTGGACGGCGCGCAGATATCCGTGGTCTATCGACAGCGGAGCCGAGACCGAGAATGGCATCTACAAGTCAACAGACGGTGGAGTGACTTGGAAGCAGACCGATGCCGGTCTGCCGGAAGGGCCGACAGGGAAAATTGACCTAGCCGTGACCCCTGCCGATCCTACCAGAGTCTATGCGTTAGTTGAGGCTGCTCCAGAGGTCGAAGGCCTGTACCGGTCGAATGACCGCGGCGAATCCTGGCGGCTGATCTCCAACGAGAACGGTATCATGCGTCGGCCTTTCTACTACACCAACGTAGACGCCGACCCCACCAATGCCGAGGTGGTGTGGGTCAACAATGAGGGCTTCTACAAGTCAGAGAATGGCGGAGAGGATTGGCGCCGGGTCTCGACTCCACATGGAGACAACCACGATATGTGGATCAATCCGGACAACCCGGACATCATGGTCCAGTCCAACGACGGCGGCGCGAACGTGACGCTGGACGGCGCCCGGACGTGGTCCACGCAGCGAAATCAGAACACGGCGGAGCTCTACCAGATACACGCCGACGACCGCTTCCCCTACTGGATCTACGCGGGGCAGCAGGACAACTCGACCATCGCCGTTCCGAGTGCGCCAGCAGGAAACCGTGCCGGTGGCCCGACTGCCTATTGGGAAGCGGTTGGCGGATGTGAAACCGGACCTGCTGTTCCCAAGCCCGGCGATGCGGACATTGTCTACAGCAACTGCAAGGGGCGATTCGGCCGCTACAACCGGAGGACCACACAGGAGTGGCATTATTACGTGGGCGCCGTGGATATGTACGGCGTAAACCCCGCAACGCTGCCTTACCGCTTTCAGCGTGTCGTGCCTATCGCCGTATCGCCGCATGATCCCAACGTGGTCTACAATGGCTCCCAGTACGTTCATCGGACCCGCGATGAGGGCAAGACCTGGGAGCAGATCTCCCCGGACCTGACGGCCTTTCGCCCCGAGCGGCAGGTGCTCTCCGGAAAGCCCATCACGCGAGACATCACAGGGGAGGAGCACTACTCCACGCTCTATGTCATCGAGGAGTCACCGGTCCAGGCTGGTGTGATTTGGACGGGTTCAAATGATGGGCCAGTGCACGTGACGACGGATGATGGCGAGAACTGGATCGACGTCACTCCGCCCCAGCTTCCGCCGGAAGGGCGGATCCAGTCCATCGAGCCTTCGCCGCACCAGGCCGGTAAAGCCTACGTCGCGGCTTACCGCTACCTGCTGGACGACTTCAAGCCCTACATCTTCAAGACCGAGGACTACGGCGATTCTTGGACGCTGCTGACCGATGGGACGAACGGAATCGAGGCCTTCAATCCCACCCGTGTGATTCGAGAGGATCCCGATCGTGAGGGACTGCTCTATGCCGGGACGGAGTACGGCCTGTTCGTCTCGTTTGACGACGGAATGAAGTGGATGCCTTTCCAGGCCAATCTGCCCATGACCCCGATCACGGACATGACGGTTCATCGCAAGGACCTGCTGATTGCCACGATGGGCCGGTCTTTCTGGATTTTGGATGACCTGTCGCCGATGCATCAATTCTCCGCTGAGGCGGCGACAGCTGCGGCGCACCTGTTCGAGCCCAGAGACGCGCACCGGACCCGATCTGGTGGTGGACGTCGCTCGGGAGCCGATCCTGAGTATCTGCCGTCAGGTGCCGTGCTCTGGTATCACCTGGCCGATACCCTGTCGACGGACTTGGAGTTGGAGGTGAGCGATGCCTCCGGAACCGTGATTCGGCGATTCACAAGTGCCGAGCGTGCGGAGGATGAGCCAGAGGTTCAGGGGATGCGCGGGCCAGTTCCGATGCAGGCGGATGCTGAGGCGCTAGAGACCACGCCCGGGCTTCACCGATTCATCTGGGACCTCAGGCACGCGGGATCGCTTTCGGCAAGTGGGAGACAGGGTCGGGGACCGATGGCCACTCCGGGTTCATACACAGTCCGCCTCCATACGGAGGGGCATGGGATGTCCGCAGACCTGACCGTGCTTCCTGATCCTCGACTCGAGGGAGACGTGTCTCAGCAAGACATGGAGCTCCAGCTGGCCCACAACCAGACGGTTGGGGCGCAGTTGACCCGACATGCCCGCGCCGTAATCGCCATCCGCGAGGCCCTCAAAAAATTAGAAGGGGACGATCCGCGCCGCGAGCAACTGGAGGCCATCCGCAACGAGCTCGTCACTGACAACTCCGACAGCTACCCACCCCGCATGCTGGATTCCCAGCTGCGTTATCTGGCGGGGATGACGGCCCGTTCCGATCAGCGACCTGGCCGAGATGCCTACGAGAGGCTCGAGGTGCTGAAGACCGCTCTGGACGCCGTGATTCAGGACTTGGAGCGCGTGCTGGACGGGATGAACGAGGATGAGCCTGCCACTTCCGGAGGGGACTGACGTTCGCATCCGCCGCGCCACAATCCAGACACCAATCGTACCTCGAATGCGCCTCTTTCTCGTAGCTCTGCTGCTCTTCCTTCTTTCAACAGCTGCATTCCTTCCTACAGCAACCCTCGCCCAGATGCCTGATGACCGGGTAAGCGAGGCCGCTCCCGACTCATTCGTTGTGGCTTTCGAGGCATCCACCGGCCCGTTCGAGGTCAGCGTCTGGCGGCACTGGTCACCGGCAGCGGTTGACCGGCTCTACCACCTGGTCCGAGTGGGCTACTTCGATGGCGCCCCGATTTTTCGGGTTGTGAAAGGCTTCGTGGCCCAGTTCGGTATTCCTGGGGATCCCGCCGTCTATGAAGCCTGGCGCCGGATGCCGGTCGAAGACGAATCCGGCATTGCCAGCAATCTGCGTGGCCGGGTCTCATTTGCGCGGGGCGGACCTCAAACCCGGACCACGCAGATTTTCATCAACGTGAATGACAACGTTGTCCTCGACACGCTCATGTCGAACGGAATTTCCGGGTATCCGGCTTTTGGCGAAGTGACCATGGGCATGGCTGCCATCGACTCGCTGAACGGCGACTACGGAAATGGGCCGTCGCGCCGGCAGGGCGAGATCGTATCAGGGGGGAAAGAGTGGCTGGACGCCAATTTCCCAGGCCTGGATTGGATAATCTCGGCCCGACTGAAGGACGACTAGTGCCTGGCGGAGGCCACGTAGTTCATTTTTGCCAGTTCGTATGCCGAGGATAGTTTTCGGGTCACAGGTCCGAAGACGTCCAGTTCAAGGCCGTCAATCCGGCTCACGGGTGTCAAACCTCCGAATGTCCCGGTGACGAAGGCCTCTGAAGCCCCCTCCATCTTCGTGGGCGTGAAATCGAACTGACGCAGCGTAAGGCCAGCCTTCTGTGCCAAGTCGATCACATTGGCCCGTGTAATGCCGGGGAGGCAGTGGCTTCCAGTTGAGGTCCAGACCTCGCCATCGACAATCGCAAAAAAATTGGTCGCGTTACACGTCGCGACGTTCCCGTAGATGTCCAGCATCAACGCTTCGTCGGCGCCGGCCTCCAGGGCCTCGTTAAGCGCGATGACCTCATGGATCTTGCTGTGGCAGTTGATCCGCTGATCCAGGCTATCCGGTGGCGGCCTTCTCACGGACGCCGTGTGTAGGCTCACACCCGTCTTCTTTGCAGACGGATTGGCCTTCTTGTGCTCGGCAATAATCACCACATTTGCAGGCCCAATCGTTAACCGAGGGTCCTGCGATGGCGTCTTCTTCGTTCCCCGAGTCACCATGATGCGCACGTGGACTCCGCTGCGCATTCGGTTGGCCTTGACCGTCGCGTAGAGCGCCGCCACAACCTCCTCGCGCGTCAGGCCAGGGGCCAATCTCACGGTTCCGAGCCCTCTGAACAGGCGATCCAGGTGCATCTCGAGGAAGAGAAGCACCCCTTGATCCAGCCGGAGTCCTTCCCAAATGCCGTCTCCTACCAGATATCCGGAGTCGAAAACCGTGATCTTGGCTTCTGGCCGAGGATGTAGCTGGCCGTTGATCCACACCAGGACGTTCTCGTTCCTGGAGTCTGGCACGGCATCGTGGGTTCCTGCTGGCATGGCTAGTGGCGGTCTCCCGTGTCGGTGGGCTGGCGTGTGTCAAGACCCCAATCCTCGCCCTTGCGCACTGCGGGAAGGCCTTCCTTCAGCCAAACAGGAGCGGGCGCGTCCATCAGGTAGTGGTCAAAGAACTGCTGCATTCGGACGGTGAAGTCCATCCGGCTCCAGTAGGGCAGGGGCCAGTGCGGCTCACCGTTGTAGTTCAGCAGCCAGGTGGGCTTTCCGAGTCGGCGAAGGCCGACAAACAGCTCGATTCCCTGATACCACGGCACATGACCGTCGTTGTCGTTGTGCATGATCAAAAGGGGCGTTTCCACCTTGTCCAGCCAGAAGAGCGGTGAGTTCTCTATGTACCGGAGTGGCTTCTCCCAGATGGTGCCTCCGATTCGGCTCTGGGTCCGCTCGTATTGAAACATGCGCGAGAGGCCAGTCTGCCAGCGGATGCCCCCGTAAGCCGAAAACATGTTCGATACCGGGGCGCCGGCCTCGGCGGCGGCGAAGAGGTTGGTCCGGGTGACCATGTAGGCAATCTGGTACCCGCCCCAGCTGTGTCCCTGCACACCTACGCGCTTTCGGTCCACGAATCCCTGATCGATGAGCGACGTCACTCCTGGCATTACGGCGTTCATGGCACTCTCCCCTGGGTAGCCCACCTTGTAGGGGATATCGGGCACAAACACGAGGTAGCCTCGGCTGGTGTAGAACGATCTGTTGATCACCGAACGGCCCGGCGCCGGGGTATGGTAGCTGTGCAGACCGTCGGTTGCCCGCTCATAGAAGTACACCATCATCGGGTACTCCTTCGAGGGGTCAAACCCCTCGGGCTTGTACAGAATGCCGGCGAGTTCTTCGCCATCCACCGATGTCCAATGGACCAGGCCGGCCGTCCCCCAAAGGTATTTGGACTGCTGAGGATTGGCGCTGCTCAGCCTTGCCCAATCGGCGAATCGGCCATTGGTAATCCACAAGTCTGGAAACTCGCGATAGGACTGTCTGGTGAGCATCAGTTCGCCCGAATCAGAGGCCTTCGCGGGCGTGCCGAAGCGCTTGTCGCCCGTGATAAGCTGCGTGATGGTCGACCGCGAACCCTCCACGACGGCCTCAGCAAACCCCGCAGAGCGGTCCACGGTATTGAATGTCGATAGCAGGAGTGGGGTGGACAAATCCACCGTATTCGCGTCAGGATCCAGACGAATCGTGCGATAGCGCAGGCCCTGTTCGCGTCCTTGACCACTGGTCACGTTCCAGGTGCGCCCGCGAGGCTGCGCGGCCCACAGGTCGTACCGGTCATAGAACAGGAACCACTGCCCGTCAGACGTCCAGCCCACGCTACCGTTAGAGCCGGGGATGGCGGGCGAGTCGTGCAGTTCGTTCTCGAAGCGAACCCCGTCGGGAGGGGGGATGGAGACCACGACGGTGGACTGCGGATTGTTGGACCAGGATCCGATTTTCCAGACTAGCTCCTCGCCGTCCCACCAGGCAATGTGCGACCCGTCGGGCGAGGGAGTTGGGCGAGATCGAATGCCCTGGGCCACGAGCGTCCGCGTGCCGGTCTGGACATCAATCGCATAGACATCACGCCAGCCGGGGGTGTCCCAGGATCCGCCGGGTTTGTAGGGGAGGTTGGTTGATCCGAAAACCACTGGCGCATCGCCATGGTCCACGTCGTCGATGGATGGAATGGCTTCGTCTCCCAGTTGCACAACGTGGCCTGATCCCAGGTGATAAACCGCGGGGTAGGACTGCTTTCTATCCCGGTCTCGGTTCACCAGTTGGACCGTCATCAGGTCAGCGTCGGTCCAGCTCCATACATCCACGGCCACCTTTTCGTCGTCCGGCCTTGGGTCTTCTGGAGCCGGTTCTGGGGCGGTTGCCGTGCCGAAGTACAAGCGTTCAC
This sequence comes from Rhodothermales bacterium, assembly GCA_047611125.1. Taxonomy (GTDB): domain Bacteria; phylum Bacteroidota; class Rhodothermia; order Rhodothermales; family UBA10348; genus JABDJZ01. Next base: position 3,212 of record JBLFXH010000049.1, on the reverse strand, counting down.
CGGAGTCGGAGAAGTTCAATCGGCCATGCTCGGACGCGGCCCAGCCCTCGGGGAGCCCGATGGCACTGGTCAAGCTCACGGCTCTTGCCGCCTCACCCGGAGTCCCCACGTGGAGATCGAAATCAGGCGCATCACTTTCGAAGTCTGGGGCATTGCTCACGAAGGCGGCTCTGTGGCCTTCGTCGGCCAGCGTGAGCTGACGGTAGTAGCCCTCGCCGGCCGCTAGCGCCGTGGCGATGCCTGAATCCGTCGCAACCGCGTAGACCCCATCGGCCCCGCCATCTTTGCTTTCGGCCGCGTAGACCATCCATTCCCCATCAGAAGTCAGTCGATAGTCGAGAACGGAATCGAACGTGTGTGTCTCTCCCGAATCGGCAGTGAGCAGCGTCAGGCGGTTGCCGTCCTTCTTGTCATGTGGGGCTTCGACTGTCGTAGTATCGCGCGAGGTCTCGGTGACCTCGTCAAACAGGATGGCGACCACGCCAGCGCCGTCTTCTGGAACGCGGAAACTCTTCACCGGCCCAAACATGGCTACCGATCCGTCGTCCAGGTTTAGCACGGCCAAGCTGTCTTTCGGCAGGTCCTCACCTTTGGCGCCGTCTACCTTTGCTTGACGGGTTGAGTCGTAGGCGGCATGAACCAAAGCCACGACAAAACCGCCAGCGAAGACGGGATTATCGCCGCGCGGAATTACGAAATGGTGATCTCCATCCGTACGGGACACCAAGACCATCCCGTCGCCCTCCGTATCCGGAGCCTGTCGCCAGACGGCCCATTTGCCGTTGGATGACAGCTCCGCGTCGGATATTGAGCTCCATCGAGCGTAGTCCGAATGGTCGAGCGCGCGTTTTTCCTGGGCCGAGGCGGACGGCGTAACCAGAGAGAAAACAAGAACGGAGAACAGAAGTCGGAGGGTCATTGGAGCAGGCGGTTGGCAGGACCCAATCTAGCCCAGATCCACCTTGCCCTCCACCCTAAAGCCAACGCGGGCTCTGACTCACTGGGAATATCCACTTCAAATAGGGATTACGGCATCGATCACCGTGCCTTCCTGGGATGTTCGGATCTCAAGCCGGCCGCCGAGGACCTCGGCCCTTCGTCTCATTCCTGAGAGACCCGCAGACTTGAGCGGCGCGGTCAGGATGGTCGGTTCGAACCCAGAGCCGTCATCCCTGACCCGGAGTCTCAGGTCGCTACCGTCCTGCCAGAGCGTGACCTGAACGTTCTCTGCGCTCGCATGCCTAGATACGTTCGTGAGAGACTCCTGAATGATGCGATAGGCGGCGGTGGAGAGGTCCTCACTGAGCTCGCTCTCGGCATCGAGGCCGTCCATGAGGTGTATTTCTGAGTTACTGACCGAATCGATCTCATTGACCAGCGTTCGCACGGCCGCGCTAAGCCCAAAATCATCCAGCGTGGCCGGACGGAGCAGGAGGGAGACCGTCCGAATTCGATCCATGAGTTCCTGAACCAGACCAATGCGCTCTTGGATCGCGGGCTTCTCGATCGGGGCTTCCTGATGGAGGTCCATCAGCAGCGCCATCTTGAGTGTGGTCAGACTTCCGCCGACATCATCATGCAGGTCCTGCGCGAGTCGCCGCCGTTCCAATTCCTGAACACGCTGCAGTTCGAGAGGCAGCGTTTTGAGCTCCGTCTGCGCGTCAACGCGGGCGGTGATCTCAACACCGAGCAGCAGAACCTGATCGGAGCTTGGGTCCGGCGAGAGCGACACGGCCGAGAGCGCGATGTGCACCTGTTCTCCGCCCTTGAGGTGCGGTGAGACCAGACGGTCGTTTACAGACGCGCCCGCACGCACTTCACTGATGATGCCCAGAATGTCCGAGGCCGAGGCCGGATCAACAAACGAAGTCAGAGGCTGGCCGATGATGTCTCCGGTCACCCTACCAAGCAGGTCTCCACCGGCCGGATTGCAGACATCCACGATGGCGTTGCCTGAGACCACCAGAATGGGTGCCGGGGAGGCCAGGACGATAGCAGCAAGCCGCGTTCTGGTCTCTTCAAGCGCTTCGGTCCGGCTCTTGACGCGCTCCGCGAGTGCATTGTTGAGTCCGGTTATTTCACGCTTGGAGCCGAGGGCGACGAGACTGGTAACGGTTGTCACGCCGATGACCAGGAGTACCAGAGGCCAAAACCAGCCCCGCTCTTGAAGTGGTGTGGCGACCACCACAAAGGAGGCTCTTGCCGGAGTGGCGTCTTCTACGCCGAACACGGACCGAGAGCGGACTTCCAGAAGATGCTGGCCCTGAGTAAGTCCCTCGCTCGGCAGCGAGAGCGATTCTTTCGTTTCAAAAAGCGACCAAGACCCGCTATCCAGCCGCCACGAAAACTGGTGAGGCCGTCCCCGACCGGCACCCCATGGGATCTGGCTATCAACGGCCAGGTTCAGCGTATCCCCTTCCAGTAGGGACCGCGTCTGAAGTGACATTGTCGTCTCCGGCCTTTCGCTGGAGTAGGGCAGATGGTAGGCTGCAGTGTTGCTCCCAGCCCAGTAATCCCCGTTCGTTCGTCGTAAGAACCATGCAACGTTCTCGGATGGCGAACGGACGCGATAAACCGCGCCGGCGCCAGTAGTATCGAGTACGACCAGGTCATCCGTATTGGCGTAGGTCGACACTTGTCCGGCGGGGCGGAGATCAAGTAAAGCGTGGGTTAGGACTCCTTCGTCTGAGTAGAGCGATACCCCTGAGTTGCCTCCATAGAGGGCGGAATGGCCGATCCAAGTTCTTGATCCTGACTGATACCACCCCCGAATCCTGCGAGAGGGCAAGTCTGGAACTTGACTCCACACGCCATCGACCAAGCTGACCAGCCCGAAATCACCTGCAAGCAGCAGGGGGTCAGAGTGAAGCAGAAAGCGCGACTGTTCCACGGAGGTCACCGGGGGTGCTCGGGAGAGCGTGTGCTGCGCGCCCTCAATTCGTAGCACGCGGACCGATTCCGTCGGCTCGGCCCGCTCTGCGATCCAGATTACGCCGGTATCGTCAAGCATCATGTCCACGACATCTTGGATCTCAAGCGACACTGGCTGCATCCACTGCATGCCGGTCTTGACAACAAGACCGTCCGGACCCTGGGCCACTACCATTCCTGACGAATTGGTATCAAAGTGCTGGAGACCACGTGGCAGGCCAAGTGAACGCGCGGAGAATCTTTCGATATCTCCCGAGCCGGCGACCCTCACCAACTCGCTC
>JBLFXH010000048.1:0-16332 GCA_047611125.1 Rhodothermales bacterium | reverse complement strand
ACTGAGGCGGCGGCGATACTGAGGCTTCGGGCGTCGCCTTTGATGACGGTCTGTTGCCGACAGGCCGCGGCCGGCAAGGCCTGGTTCCCGTCGACCAACAGGAAGTCAGGCTGTTGCTTCAGGCCCTTGATGGCCCGATTCATGGCTTCGAGGGAGGCCCGGAGGATATTCCACCGGTCGATTTCGGCGGGGGAGCACATGCCAATCGCCCAGACGGTCTCCGCCTTCAGAGTCTCCTCGGCCGCCGTGCGTGCATCCTCCGTCATTTGCTTGGAATCGGTCAGGCCTTTGTAGGTCCAGCCCACCGGGAGAATCGCAGCTGCAGCGACGACGGGGCCGGCAAGGCACCCGCGTCCCACTTCGTCGACGCCGGCTATGTGGACATACCCGGATCCCCGAAGTGCACGCTCCAGCGCATCGTCCGGCATGGCCGGCATGGGAGCATCAAGCGGAAGCGTGGCGAAGCCGGGCAGCATGGGTCGGGGCGTTAGCCTTGTTCGGTGTACTGGTCGGGGAGGTCGTTCTCATAGAGTACCACATCCCCGGGCCCGGCGAGTTCACGGAGTAGCTCGCGCGCTTCGAAGAGCGTCGACACAATGTGGATCTGATCACCAGGCATCCCGGCCTCGCGCAGTCCGGCGGATATGGCGGCCGTGCGGGCCGGTCCTACCAGAATGGCATCGTCCACGTGGCCCATCATGTGGGCACCGAAAGCCTGGTTCTCGTCCAATTCTCTGATCCCGAGTTCCACCATGCCTGGAGTGATGACGAACCGGCGTCGGGGAGCGAAAGCCCCGAGAACCTCGATGGCGTTCTTCGCGCCAACGGGATTGCTGTTAAAGGCGTCGTCCAGAATCAAGAGACCACCCTCCTCCCGAAGGGCGAGGCGGTGAGCGACAGGTTTCAACCTTGAGAGTGCGTGCGCGCCGGACCGGATTCGGATGTCCAACAGTGTGCCGACTCCGAGGGCAAGAAGGGCATTACCAACGTGGTGGCGGCCGAGGACGTTCATTGTGACTTGAGCCTCGTCACCCGCCTTTGACTTGGCCGTGAACCGGGTGCCATCTGCCCCAAAGTTGATGTCGGCTGCCGTCAGCGTGGCGGGTGCGCCGCCGGCCGAGACCGATACGTGCCGTGCCTTGGCGGCCATCTGCTCGAAATACGCATCGTCTGCGTTCAAGACGGCCTGTCCGCCGGGCAGCAGGTAGTCCAGGAGCGAGCCTTTCTCTTGGGCGATCGCGTCCTTGGAGCCCATCGACTCAAGATGAGCGATACCGATGCCGGTGATAACGGCAATGTGCGGACGGGCGATTTCGCAGAGCTCCTTGATGTCACCGGGATACCTGATCCCCATTTCGAGAATCAGGATCTGATGGTGATCCTGGAGATCATTGTTGATCACCTTGCAGACGCCCATCGGCGTGTTGAATGATCCCGGAGTCGCTAGGACTTGGTAGCGTTGGCCGAGCACTTCGGCCATGGCGAATTTGACGCTAGTCTTCCCATAGGAGCCGGTGACGGCCACGATGGTGAGGTCAGGGCGGCCCGCGAGCTTGCGGCGGGCCTGGCGTTTGAAGCCGTTGCGGATGAAGGCCTCGATCGGGGCCATCATCACGGCGGCTATGGCGACCAGGAGGGGGGCGTTGATATCGGCCACCAGCAGGCCAAGGAGCCACGTGTGCAATGAACCGACCAGGGGAAAGGTCTCGCGGAACGCCAGCGCGACAAACGCTGAGCCGCCGATCAGGACGAACGCCAACAGAGCTACTGTCACTGCCTGACGCGTCATTCTCGAGGTCATCACCAGCGGCTTCTTGGGGCGGTCACGCCGATACCGGCGGCTGGATGCGAAGGCCACCGTCCAGAGGAGTAGCGCTGGAATGGCTGGAAGGCCAAGCTTCAACATAGCGAGAACGATGAGTCCGCCGGCGATGTGACTAGGTCGCCACACCACATCGAATGGACGCGACAACACCCACTTCAGGTACGGACCGTTCTTGTATCCCTCCAACTGGTGGATATGGAGGAAGAACTGCAGACGTCGTCCGATTCGCCAGATTGCAAATCCGGATGCGATCAGCCCGATCAGCACCGTGAATGTGGTCAAGCCGCACCTCCGAGTTCATCCAGGAAGTGTGCCGTAGCGGCATAAACCGTCTCCGGCTCATCCAGGAAGCCAAAGTGACCCGCGCCCTTGAGGACTACCAAACCAATGTCTTCGATGCCTGCGACTAACTGATCCATCTGCGCCTTCAGAATGGCTTCGTCCGCATCGCCCCAGAAGAGCAACGTCGGAACCCGTATCTCAGCGAGATCCCCGTCAACGTAGGTATTGACCAGCTTGACAAACGTCTCCCGCATGGGCCCATCAAGGCTGCGATAGTCCGAAGAGCCGAGCACTCGCCAGATCAGCGAGTGTCGCAGCCAGTCAAGCCCAAACTCACGCGCGGCACCCGGCAGAATGGAAAAGGGAGCCTTCAGCGTGTTGGCCATCGTCCGCTTCACGTAGTACTTCAGACCTCTGGGGCGGGGTATCCCCGACGGGCTGACCAGCGTCAGCGAGCGGATCAGAGATCGAAAGGGCGCGCGGGACGCCATGTACAGCCCAATCCGGCCTCCATTGGAATGACCAATCAGGTGGGCAGAGCCTCCAAGTGAGGTGATCAGGGCACTGACGGATTTTGCGTGCGCCTCCATGTCAAAGGCCGTGGAGGGGGCCGGGGCGTTCCCGTGTCCGGGAAGGTCCACGTTGGCCACCCGGTAGCGGGCGCCCAGTCGTGCGACGAAGCCCCTCATGTGGGAGGCGCTCGCTCCCCATCCGTGAAGTACGATCACCAGCGGAGCATCAGCTGGACCCTCGACTTCATAGGAGAGGGCGTCCAGGAGGTTACGCTCCGCAACCGCTTCAACGAGCCGTTTGGCAGGATCAGATGTCAATTCCGATGCCTCATTGTTGGAAAAGAGAAACCCGCTAATGATATTGCCGTAACAAAACTACTGCAACGCGCGAGGCTCCGATGAATCGGGGCGTGTCTAAGCCCCGATGCAGGCCTGTCTACAGGTAGTTGGCGGATCGAACCCCGGTTGACTGGGGTAGGTCCCACCACCAGGAATGAAGGCGGAAAATACTGGTCCGCCATTGCCGGTGCTGCTGAAGGGGGTGTGTTGCTGAACCAGCGGGTCTGTCGGAAATCCGGCGGCCAATCGCGATAAACCGCGCAGTCTGATCTGAACGGGAATTCCAGCCCAGGGGGAATCCGGCACAGCCAGACGTGATAACCGATTCGTATGTCGGAAAAAACATTCGACGGAATTCTCGAGCTAATCGGGAAGAAAAATTTTGGCTTTATCCGGACATTTGCTCCGGACATGCCTAAGGGAGACGCCGATCCGTTCGTCTCGCCGCAGATCCTCAAAAAGTGGAATCTGAGAGACGGGGTGATCATGACAGGCGAGTTGAGGCAGGGTCGCAAGGGCGACATGCAGGTCTCACACGTCAGCACCATCATGGGCATGCCGCCCCAGGACTGGGTTAAGGTCACGAAGTTTGACTCTGGCCAGACGATTTTTCCGGAGGAAAAGCTGAACCTGGTGACCAACTACCGGGACTTCACGATGCGCGTTGTGGACCTGGCCGCGCCCATCGGGAAGGGGCAGCGGGCACTAATCGTCGCGCCGCCTCGTGCCGGCAAGACGTACATCCTCAAGGGGATGGCCGACGCCATCACACTGAACCACCCGGAGATCGAACTGGTGGCTCTGCTCGTGGATGAGCGTCCCGAGGAGGTCACCGATATCAAGCGGACCACCAAGGCGACGGTTTTCGCATCCTCGAATGATCGCGAAGATGACAACCACGTTCGCTGTGCGACGCTCGCGCTGGCCTATGCCAAGCGGCAGGTCGAACTCGGCAAGGACGTCGTAATCCTGCTGGATTCGCTCACGCGTCTCGGAAGGACTTTCAACATGTATATGGGTGGCAGTGGCCGCACCATGTCTGGTGGGCTCGATGCCAACTCGCTCAAGATCCCCCGTCAGATCTTCGGCTCTGCGCGCAATATCGAAGGTGGCGGCTCGCTGACCATTGTCGCTACCGCACTGATCGATACCGGCAGCCGCATGGATGAGGTGATCTATCAGGAGTTCAAGGGCACCGGCAACGCCGAGATTGTCCTGGACCGTGAGATGGCCAACAAGCGGATCTATCCCGCCATTAACCTGCGCAAGACCGGCACCCGAAACGAGGAGCTCTTGATTGGCAAGGACCGGATCGAGCAGCACCAGCGGCTCTTCCGCGTCCTCAACAGTCGTGGCCCAATCGACGCCATGCAGGCGCTGATCAGACACGTCCAGACCAGCAAGACCAACGAAGCACTGCTGGATGATCTCATTCCAGCGGGAATGGAAGACTAGGAGTTAGACCGGCGGTCTCTGTGGGTCTAGAGGGTAATCATCCTCGACCCCATGCCAGCCAGACAGCTTCCCCGCGAACGACTCCTCGAACTCGGCGCCCGTAATCTCACGGACATCGAACTCCTTGCACTGCAGGTAGGGACGGGTTCCGCGGGCCTTTCCGCCAGCGATATTGGATCAGGCCTGATTACGGCGTTTGGGACCCTCAGGCGGTTGGCCAGCCGCGATCCCCGTGAGTGGATGTCACTCGACGGAATTGGCCCCGCCGTTGCATCCAGGCTCGGCGCAGCCTTTGAGATGGGGAGACGCATTGCGCGCGAGCCGATCGGAGAGCGCCCTGTGATCCGAGGTCCCGAGGATGCGGCACGGCTGAAGGCACCTCACCTGCGAGATCTTGCTCGGGAGGAGTTCTCGGTGATCATGCTGAACATGGCGGCGCGGGTTATCGGCGAGTACATAGTCAGTCGAGGAGGACTCGCGGCCAGTATTGTTGAGCCCAGGGCCGTTTTTCGGCAGGCAATTCTGGAATCGGCTGCCTGTGTGATTTGCGTCCACAACCATCCTTCGGGGAATCCCGAGCCCAGTGCGGAGGACATTGCGATTACCAGGCAGTTAGTGGATGCGGGGGCGATTCTCGGGATTCCGGTTCGGGATCACCTGATTGTGGCAGGGGACGGGTTTACGTCGATGGCGAGACGGGGGCTGCTGTAGGCAAGCGCAGGTCTACTCGTACAAGCAACGCGATAGGCAGTAGAATGGTATAATGGAAGGCCTAGCCAACCAATCCTTGCCATGCGTCCTGCTCTCTGTGCCCTCATCTTGCTCCTCCTCGCCGGCTGCCGGCAGGCCCCTCCCGCGCCGATTGATGGCGGCTACGACCCCGAGGCCCGCTTGGCCGAACTCGGGATCACGCTGCCCGCGCCGCCAAGGCCGGTGGCCAACTACGTCAACGGAGTTCGCACTGGCAACCTGATTTTCCTTGCCGGGAAGGGGCCTAAGGCGCCCGATGGGTCGGAGCTGCACGGGAAGCTTGGCGCGGACGTGACCATCGAAGAGGGCTACGCGGGAGCGCGCCTCACGGCAATCAACCAGATGGCGGTGTTGAAGGACATGCTCGGCGACCTGAACAAGGTTGTCCGGGTGGTGAAGGTGCTCGGAATGGTGAACTCAGACCCTTCGTTTGTTGAGCAGCCGGCGGTTATCAACGGGTTCTCTGACTTGATCGTCGAGGTGTTTGGAGACCGGGGACGTCATGCCCGCGCGGCTGTTGGCATGGCCTCATTGCCACGAGGTCAGTCTGTAGAAATCGAAATGATTGTAGAGGTACGGGACTAGATGAGCATTAAACGAATCGTAGGCTTCGCGGCCTTGGCGGTGCTGGTCGGGCTGTCTGTCGCGCCGACGCTAGCCCAGGAATCAAGCCTCGAACTGAAGTACCTCGGCACGGCCGGGTGGGAAATCACGGACGGAAACGTCGTAGTGCTCGTCGATCCCTGGCCGTCCCGGCACAAGTACGGCGGGGGGGGGCATCCCGATGATGACCGGCCCGACTACGCACGCGGTGACCTTGCTGTGTCGGACACGGCGCTGATCGATTCGTTGATCACTAGGGCCGACTTCATCCTGGTTCATCACACCCATTTTGACCACATGGGGGACATTCCCTACATCGCCAGGAAGACCGGCGCCAAGGTGATCGGGACCGAGACGGCGATGGTCATTCTGAGGGCCTACGGGATCCCGGACGAGCAACTCTATGCCGTCAGCGGGGGAGAGGACTACCAGTTTGAGAACTTCTCAGTCCGCGTGATTCCGTCCATCCATTCTGCCTTGAACGAGAAGCACTACCACGACACCCGGCGCTATGACCGGACCACCAAGCTGGAAGCCCCGCTGCGGATCAACCAGTTCATTGAGGGCGGGTCGCTGATGTTTTTGGCTCGATTCGAGGGGCGGTCGGTCCTGACGATGGGGTCGATGAACTTTGTCGAGCGGGATCTGGAGGGGATTCACCCGGACGTGCTCTTGGCCGGCGTGAATGGATCGCGGCTGGGGCTTTACGACTACGACCGTCGGTTGCTTGAGGTGACCGGCTATCCGTCAGTTGTGATTCCCACGCATTGGGACAACTTCAGGCTGCCATACGGTTACTCGCAGAAGGCGAACGTGGAGCGTAATCTGCTGCCGTTCCAGAAGACTGTGAAGGAGCTGTCTCCTACAACCCGGGTCATCCTGCCGACACATCTCGGGACGATTGTGCTGAGGTAGCCCTTAGCCGACCGCGGCCGTGCCTTCAATCTCGACGAGACACCCGTAGTGCAAATCGCGCGACGGCACCACACACCGCGCCGGCCGGTGATCTCCAAAGAACTCGGCAAATGCCTCGTTCACCGCTCCCCAGTCATCGCCGTTTGAGATGTAGATCCGCATCTGAATGGCCCTGGAACGGTCGGTGCCTGCCGCGGCCATGACGCTCGCGGCCTTCTCCAGTGCCAGAAGCGTCTGGGCGTGAATGCCCTCGGGAATGGCACCGGTCTGCGGGTGCATCGGCAGCTGGCCCGAGATGTAGAGGACGCCGCCGTGGACAACGCCAGGGGAGTAGTGTCCTGTTGGAGTGGGAGCGTTGGCGGGCTGGATGAACTGCATTATGGGCTGGGGTTGGCTTTCCGTCAATATCGCGTTTGTCGTGGACCCCAACGCCGCCTTTCGGATTGAACCTCGCTCTCTGTAGCACAACGCCTAGCCCCGCCCATGTCCGACGTCCTAGACAAAGTCGTTTCCCTCAGCAAGCGGAAGGGATTCATCTTCCAGTCTTCCGAGATCTATGGTGGCCTCGCTGCCACGTACGACTACGGGCCTCTCGGCGTGGAGATGAAGCGTAACGTCACCCAGCGCTGGTGGAATGCGATGGTCTATCGCCACGACAACGTGGCTGGGTTGGACGCGGCCATCTTGATGCACCCGGCCGTCTGGAAGGCCTCCGGTCACGTGGACGCTTTCAACGATCCGATGATCGATGATAAGACGTCCAAGAACCGGTACCGCGCGGACCAGCTGATCGAGAATCACATCGCGCGCCTTCGCAAGAAGAAAAGGGATGCCCGAGCGGACGAGGTCTACGAAGCTCTTGTAGCCGCCCTTAACGCTGATGACGCGGCTAAGGCGCTGTACGACATCATCATCGAGCAGGGGATCAAGTCTCCCGACTCAGGAGTGGCTGATTGGACAGAGGTTCGTGAGTTCAACCTGATGTTCGAAACGCAGCTCGGCGCACTCGCGGGCCAGAGTGACACGGTTTACCTCCGCCCGGAGACGGCGCAGGGAATCTTCGTCAACTTTCATAACGTCCGTGAGTCGGCCCGCATGCAGGTGCCATTCGGCATCGCGCAGATTGGAAAGGCCTTCCGGAATGAGATCGTGGCGCGCCAGTTCATCTTCCGGATGCGAGAGTTCGAGCAGATGGAGATGCAGTACTTCGTCAAGCCGGGAACGCAGATGGAGGCCTTCGAACAGTGGCGCCAGAAGCGCATGCAGTGGCACCTGGACAACGGTGTTCGCGCCTCCCGTCTGCGGTGGCATGGGCACGAAAAACTGGCCCACTACGCCGACGCAGCCTTCGACGTGCAATACGAGTACCCGATGGGCTGGCAGGAAGTGGAAGGCATCCACTCCCGCACCGACTTTGACCTCAAGGCCCACGAGGAGCACTCTGGGAAGAACCTGGCGTACCGCGATCCGCACACGAATGAGAAATACATCCCGTACGTCGTCGAGACGTCGGTCGGGCTGGATCGTACGATTCTGATGTTGCTCTGCGAGGCCTATCGCGAGGAGCAGTTGGAGAAAGAGACTCGGACGGTCATGCAGTTCCATCCCGCGATCGCGCCGATAAAGGTGGCAATCTTCCCTCTAGTGAAGAAAGACGGGATGCCTGAGTTGGCTCACAAGATTGAGGGGGATCTCCAGCAGCATTTCCTGTGCGCGTATGACGAGAAGGGGGCGATTGGCCGCCGGTATCGCCGCATGGATGAGGTGGGTACGCCGTTTTGTGTCACGGTTGATGGGGAATCCGTCGAAGACGGAACCGTCACCGTGCGTGAGCGCGATTCCATGGAGCAGACACGTATGCCGGCCGAGAAGGTTGGCGGCTTTGTGCTGGAGAAGATGGCAGCCTGGACTCCAAGCGAGTAGGCCAAGTCCCTCACGGGGACTTCTGATAGACCCGAACCCAATCGACAAGCATTCTAGCGGGAAAAATCGTGGTTTCATCCGGATTCCCGGCCGCCCCGCCACCAACGGCAACGTCCAGAATCAGGTAGAACGGATGGTCAAAGACCCACTCGCCAGGGAGATCCTCCGCGGTTGTTGTGTGGTACAGCAGCCCGTCGACATACCAGTCAAACCGGTCCGCTGACCAGTCCACGGTGTACGTGTGGAATTCCTGCTGGAAGCTCACGTCTTCGCTCTGAAAGGTCCGCATGAGTGCGGCATCTCCGGTGTAGCCGGGGCCGTGGACGGCTCCAAAGACGGTGTCGGGGTCTCGTCCGAAGTACTCAACGGCGTCGAATTTTCCACATTGGGGCCAGCCTACCTCGTCGATGTTGGCACCCAGCATCCAGAACGCCGGCCAGATTCCGGCGCCAGCGGGTAGACTTAGCCTCGCCTCGATCCGGCCGTATGTAGGCTCATACAGGTCTCTGGTAGCGATTCGCGCCGAAGTGTACTCCTGTCCCTGGTAGCTCTCCCTTCGCGCGGCAATCACCAGATTACCCATGCCGTCGAGCGACACGTTCTCAGGGCGATCGGTATCGTACTCCAACTGGGCGTTTCCCCAATCCGTCCCGATGTCGTAGGTCCACTTGGTCGGGTCGGGTGACTGACCTTCGGTACCCGAGAACTCGTCCTGCCAGACTAACCGCCACGCGGCCGAAGTGGTCGAGTGGCGGTTAGTCTGGCAGGACGAGAGAGTCAAGGCGGCCGCAACGAGGCCGAGTAGGGAAAGGACCTGCGGGTATCTCATAGTGGCTTGTTCCAATCAAGGGATCCGCAGCAAAATAGCATCCATTTTCCGGGCTGCGCTACTCGAAATCCGGAGGTACCGCGCCAAACACACCATCCAGCCACGCCCGAATTTCCTCTCTCGCCGCCCGAAACGCGTCCATCCGAGCTTCGGCCGATTCCGTCACATCAGATGGATCCCCAAACGGCCGGTGAACCACCAATACTTTCGCGGAAACCCACGGGCAAGCTTCTCGGGCCGAATCGCAAACTGTGATCACATAGTCCGCTGGATCAGCGTCGAAGTATTCCAACGTCTTAGAAAACAGCGGAGAGGTATCAATCCCCAACTCCTCCAGCGCGGCCGCCGCCTCGGGCTTCACTCTGGTCTCCTCGGTACCCGCACTCCGCGCCTCATACCGATCACCGTGAAACTCGCGCAGCAACCCCTCGGCCAGCTGTGACCTGGCCGAGTTGTGGGTGCAAACGAAGAGAACGGAGGGCTTGCGCATATGCCGAAGAGTGGAGGCCCGAATAGTAGCGAAGCGGTGAGACAAAATCGCGTTCGGCTGACTGTATACTGACCCAATGCCTGACCTGAATCTGATAGTGACCGTACTCGGTGCCATCCTGGCGTACACGACCGGGGCCTGGCTCCTGAGCCTATGGCTGAAGGATTCAGGAATCATGGACGTCTTCTGGGGTCCGGGCTTTCTGCTCGCAGTTGGGTTCGCATCCTTCCTGGACCCAGGGACCGGATGGCGGATCTCGATGGTCCACAGTCTCGTGGGCTTCTGGGCTATCCGACTGGCGCTGCATATTGGCGCACGAAACGCGGGCCAACCCGAGGACGCTCGCTACGCTAAATGGCGGTCGGAGGCTGGCGATGCGTGGTGGTGGATGAGTTGGTTCAAGGTCTTCTTGCTCCAGGGCGTGATCATGTGGGTTGTAGCGTGGCCGCTTTTGGCGATGGTAACGTCCACCTCACCTGGACCGGCGGGGCTTCTCGTCTGGGTAGGGGAGGCCCTCTTCTTCGGCGGCGTGGTCTTCGAGGCGGTAGCGGATTGGCAGCTCACCCGGTTCAAGGCAATCGAAGCCAATCGAGGCAAGGTGCTGGACACTGGTCTCTGGCGCTACAGTCGCCACCCCAACTACTTCGGCGAGTCGGTCATCTGGGTTGGTGTGGGTTTTTGGGCATTGTCACTTCCCGGGGGCTGGCCCCTGCTGGTAGGACCCGCCTTGATGATCTGGCTGATTATCAAGGTTTCTGGAGTCGCCATGCTGGATAAGCATCTGAAGGACGCAAAGCCCAAGTACCGAGACTACATGCGGGGGACGAGCGCCTTTGTCCCGCTCCCTCCCCGGAACGCATCGGGCGATCACGAATAGACGCTTGCCATCCTCGCTCTCCGCCCGCGCCTCCATGGAAATCCCGGTTCTCGATCCTGCCGTCGGCTACATCAACCGACCCATCGATCGTTTCCTGAATCTGTTCGACGAGATCGAACGGCTCAAGACAGAGAAGAAGGCCATCATTCTGGCGCACTACTACCAGGAGCCGGACATCCAGGACATCGCCGATTACATCGGTGACTCCCTTGGTTTGGCGCGTCAGGCAGCGGAGACCGATGCGGAGATCATCGTTTTTGCGGGTGTGCATTTCATGGCCGAAACGGCCAAGATCCTCAGCCCACAGAAGAAGGTGCTCCTGCCGGATCTGAACGCTGGGTGCTCTCTGGCTGACGCTTGTCCGGCCGACGAGTTTGCTGCCTTCAAGGCGCAGTATCCGGATCATATCGTGGTCTCGTACATCAATTGCACGGCCGGAACTAAGGCGCTCAGCGACATCATCTGCACCTCCTCGAATGCAGAGACCATCATTCGCCAAATCCCAGAGGATCAGGGCATCATCTTCGCCCCGGATCGCAACTTGGGCCGCTGGCTGATCAAGCAGACAGGCCGGGACATGGTGGTCTGGGACGGAGTTTGCATCGTCCATGAGACGTTCTCCGAGCAGAAGCTCGTACGGATGAAGGTCCGAAACCCAGGTGCTCCGGTTCTCGCTCATCCGGAGTGCGAGCCCAATGTGCTGCGCCACGCCGACTTCGTAGGGTCGACCAGCCAAATCCGCCGATTCGCCAAGGAAGACAGGGCGACCACGTTCATTGTGGCCACCGAGGAAGGCATCCTGCACCAGATGGGGAAGGACAGCCCTGGGAAGACGTTTATCGGTGCTCCTCCCGAGAGTGGCTGTGCCTGTAACCAGTGCCCGCACATGCGGCTCAACACCATCGAGAAGCTCTATCTCTGCCTGGAGCATGAGTTGCCCGAGATCACGATGGATGAGGCAACGAGGTTGCGTGCCAAGGCGCCGATCGAGCGCATGTTGGCGATGAGCGCCGCCGTCAAGTAGGACGCCGAGCGCAGCCTTAAAGCTGGATCCGCAACCCCAGAAAAGGCTCAAACCGACGCTGCGCCGCATACCGCGTAATACCGTCCGTTTCCAGAATCGCCTGATATGCGTACCGGGCGTCGACGGCCAGCCAAACCGGACCAGTAACCCGGTAGTCGACCCGGAACGACATCACGGCCATGTCGCCAATGTCGTTGAAGAGGCTGAAGAAATTCCGGAGTCCGGCGCGGTCTTCGCCGAAGGAGAACAGGATGTCCTCCGTCCTCCGGAAGAGCCGAACGTGAAACGTGGACAGCGTCTGCGAGCCGTAGTGACGCCGAAATGCATAGCGGAACTCGAAGCTCTCGAAAAACAGAAGTCGAAACTCGGTGAGCAGGTAGGTGCTGGCCTGTGCATCGCTTAGCGCGACTGCGGGACTGCCACCGAGCGTCTCGCTAGAGATGACTTCGGCCGACGGATTGTTGACCTCGTAGAAGGCCCCGAAGTAGCCCGGGATGAAGCGATCCTCGGCATATTGCAGAGCGATTCGGGCGTGAAAACGCGCGAGGTCGATGAAGTTGTCGGTCTGAAGGTCGGCCCCCAGCATAACGCCCCGGCCGTACCTGAGGTACTCTGCCGCTGAGACAAACGGCTCAAGGCGAAAACCTCCTGAGCGGGCGGCCGTGAGCCGGATGTCCACCTCGCGCGCCGTTGGTACTTCGGGGCCGTCAGAGGAGAACCGCCGATCAGTAGTCAGCCCCACGCCAATTCGTAGACCGCCGGGTGTCTTCATCTGCCCAGTGGGCGACAACTCCACGCGGCCGCTGATCATCCGGTTCATGCGGAGGTCAGCCGCGACACCGGAGACCTTGAAGAAGCTATTGCTGAGCGCCACCTCCAGCCCAATCCTGCGGTCGTCCCAGACGGCGGCGCCTTGATAGAAATCGGTGACTAGGCCGGGTCCCATGCGGGTTCGGTCCGGGGTCCCTACACGCACGTACCCGTTTCTGGTGTTGATGCGCGCAAACCTCAGGATTCTGGCTAGATCATAGCTCTGGTCGGTGTCAGGATCGTACTTCCCATAGATCCCCGCTCGGAAGCTCCCGTCCAGTTCAACCACGGTCTGCCGGGTCTCGAAATGGCCTCGAAACCGAGCGCCGGTGCGCCACTGGGCGCCAATCAAAGAGAAACCGCCGAGCGGCTCTAGATAGCTGGAGCGCATCCACCAGGCTGGCCTGGGGAGCTCGGCTGGGTCGTCGACTGAGCCAAACAAGTGATCCTGCGCCGAGGCTGGTGTGCTCAGCCCGGAGACCAGAGCGCCGAGGCAGAGAAGCAGTAGAGCTGTGGAGACGCGGTTCATTGGCAGGCAAGATACACGAATCTGCCTCGCGGCCGGGACCCTTGAAGGCAGAAGAACCGTTTCGCACCAAAGCCTGATCCGTCTCGCCAACATCCCTGAAATGCCCTCGCCACCCCTTATCCCGCTCTTCCCGCTGGGCCTGGTCTTGGTGCCGGATGAGCTCCTGCCCCTGCATATCTTCGAGGAGCGCTACCGCGATCTGGTTCACGATTGCCTCGAGGGTCAAAGGCCCTTTGGCATCGTGCTATTTCAGGATGGTCGCCTCAGCCAGGTGGGCTGCACGGCCGAGATCAAAAAGGTAGTCCAGCGCTACGAGGACGGCCGATTGGACATCGTAGTGGCCGGCCGAGCAAGGTTCAGGGTCGGTGACATGGACCGTTCCCGATCGTACCTCCAGGCTCAGGTTGAGCCTATTCCCGACGCTACCGCAGAGGCAGACCTACCGGATCGCGAGCGCCTGATTACGCAGCACATAAAGCTGCTGGAACTCGCAGGCAGAACGCCATCGCCAACCGTGTATCAGGACCGGGAGACGCTGTCCTATTTTATCGCGCTGAACGCAGGCCTAGCCGTCGACGAGAAGCAGGAGATGCTCGAAATGCCGGGCGAGCGAGAGCGCATCGCCTTCCTGATCGCGCACATGGCCAGGTTCATTCCGAGGGTCGAGGAAGCCGAGACCCTCCGACGAAAGATTTCAAACAACGGGCACTTCCCCGACTTCCCGCCTCCCGCATGACCACACCCGCAGCGAAGTACACCGCCTATTCCATTGAAGCCGGCCGATTCGGTCTCGATGGGGGAGCCATGTTTGGTGTCGTCCCGCGCCCGCTGTGGAGCAAGAAATCCCAGCCCGACGAGGCCGGGCGCATTCCGCTGTCCACGCGGTGCCTGCTGCTGGAAGGCGAAGGACGGCTGATTCTGATTGACGTCGGCATCGGGGACAAATTCGACACCAAGCGCCGGGGGATCTACGCCATGCAGGAGGGGCCTTCCTTGGTCGATGGGATTAGAGCTGCGGGGTTCGATCCGAAAGACGTGACGGACGTCGTCCTCACGCATCTCCATTTCGATCACTGTGGAGGCGCGACAGCCTACAGCGATGGCCGGTCCCGAGTCATTTTCGACCGAGCCGTCCACCACGTTCAGCGCGCGCATTGGGAGTGGGCCATGGCCTCGAATCCGCGCGAGAAGGCTTCCTTCCTGGCCGAAAATCTTGAGCCTCTGAAGGCCGAGGGTAACCTAAACTTGATAGACGGCGCCGGGCCGATCCTTCCGGGAATCCGCGTCCAGCCAGTGAACGGGCACACCGAAGCCCAGCAGATCATCCATATCGACGGTGCCGGCGATCAGCACCTAGTCTATGTGGCGGACCTGATCCCTACCACGGCTCACCTTTCGCCAGTTTGGGGTATGTCTTACGACTTGCTGCCGCTGGTCACCATCCAGGAGAAAACAGACTTTCTCAAACAGGCCGCCCAAGGCAACTGGCGACTCTTCTTCGAGCACGATCCGTTCGTGGAAAGCGCCACCGTTGTGATGGGAGAGCGGCGCGCCGAACTCGCGGATCACGTCGCGGCATAGAGTTTGAGTCATCCGGAGAAGAGGACCCCACCCAGTCACCGCAACCGTGTCCAGATTTAGTCGTCTCCTGAGCCGCCCTTCGTCCAGACTGGTTCGCGCCATTCTGATTCCGCTGACGGTCATCCAGGTTGTAGCCACCGCCTACCTCCTCATCCTTGCGCATTCGGCCGCCGAGAATCTGGCGTACGACCGGATTGAGGGCTTGACGCAGGCCTTTGCGATGTCGGAGCCGCCGGCTCCGGAAGTGCTGCGACGCACCGCTGACTGGATCGAAGCCGATCGAATTTGGCTGATTTCGGCCACAGGTCGGATCCTCTCATCGAACCGGGCCGCCGAAGCAAATGCCTTGGTTGACGAAATCTGGTGGCAAGACTTGCCACAGAATCAGCGCCGGGTACGCCGAGAGAAGGCCTGGGGGGGACGCAGCTACGTTCAGGTGGCCTATCACGATATCGAGCGGGGCGTCTGGGCGATGGTCATCGCCGATCTGGACGGACCGCTACTGGCAGGAACGGCTCGTGTTGCCGCTGTCCTCATTCTCAGCTTGCTCATCTGGCTAATGATAGCCGCTTCGGTGATTCTCGTCATCCGGAGGACAATGGGGCGCGCCTTGGACGTGTCGGACCTGGTAGCACGCCGGGCTCTGGAGGGGAGTGCTGCCTCAACGGCCTCGCTGGCCAGACTGCGAGCGGCAGCGGCGGGCTATGGCCCCGCGCAGCTACTCCTTCAATTGGTAGAGCGCATGCAGGAACGGGCCACGCGCGCCAACGAAGCCGAAACCAGATTCAGTCTGGCGGTCGAACTATTGCCAGGAGTGGCCTACCTGGCTTCCTACGAGGGTGCGCTGCTGTACGCCGGTCCGCTGATGAGACAACACCTTGGCGCGGAAGCCCAGATGGGGCAATCCGTGACAGACATCCTGCCCGACCTGCCATTGGAGCGCGTCCATACAGCTGCCCTAAAGTCGCGACGCCGTAACGTGACGTTCGACAACTTGCCCGTCTATGAGGCCACTGAAGACAAGCCGGCCATGCAGGCCTCGATTCGATCGGTCATTTTTCGCGGGGTTCAGGGCTACGTGGCTCACCTGGAATCGGTAACTGACGCTGGCGAGAAGACACGCGCAAGGGTTAGGACATCTGACCTTGAGCGACAAGTCTTGGACGGAATACAGGAGTTGGTGATCGCTTTTGACGGCGCTACACAGACACTGCTTTGGAATCAGGCCGCTGAACTGTTCACAGGTGCGCAGGCCGCTGAGGTCCCAGATCTTCGAAAGGCCATTGAGCGTCTCTTTATCGGTGAAGCTGCCGTCGCGTCGTTCGCCGAGTGGATGGACGGGAGTCCAGAAAAGGAGCCCCTGATCGTGCAGTCCCAAACGGTAGACGGAAAGGACGTAACGGTCAGTTGGTTGGCGGCCGAGTTGTCCGTGGATGGGCGAACGATTGGCGGAGCACTCTTCGGAACGGTGTTGCCGCACAGGTCCGCCGGCGAGGCTGGGCCCGGTGACGGAGCCGAGTCAGAGGCGGATGCTGTCCCGGATGCCGACTCCGAAGCCGATCGCGAGTCCGACCCCGTGAAAGACCGC
>JBLFXH010000047.1:0-16362 GCA_047611125.1 Rhodothermales bacterium | reverse complement strand
AGCAGCACCGCGCTCGTGACAGGTGTGTCTGCGCAGGCGCGCCTGCAGGCCGGCACGGCCGGCCTGCGCGGGGCGGCCTCCGCCGCGGGCGCTGCGGCGTTCAGTCCGGCCGCCACCGCCGAGAGCAACCCGGCCGGCGCCAGTGTCCGCAACCCCGCGGCACCGCACTATAACGTCGTAGTCCTGCGCGTTGAATTCCAGCCGGACACCACCCGCTTCAGTACGGGTGACGGCACCTTCGGCGGCACGCTCTACTCATCCGGCCTCCAGCCCTCCATTGACCCGCTGCCGCACAATGCTGGCTACGTCGAAGCCCATCTCGCCTTCCTGCGGGACTACCTGGGCCGAGTTTCAGACAACAAGACCACCCTCTCCACACACCTGCTTCCGGGCATAGTCCGCGTTTCGGGGACCATGGGCGCCTACAGCCCAACCGGAGAGGACTCTGACTCGGACGCCCAGCTAGGCAAACTCGCGTCACTAGTCACCGAGGCCTGGTCCCTGGCGGACCCAAGTTGGTCTGCCGGTCTGCCGGTCCTCGACCCCGCCTCTACCGCCTTCCTGATTGTCCACGCCGGCGTGGGCCGGGATGTCGAGCTGGTTGGAACCACGCTTGACAAGACGCCCGAAGATCTACCCTCGCTCTACTTCTCGGAAGCGTCTCTCCTGCGGCTAAGCGCGCGCCCACTGCCGCAGTTTGGCGGAATCACCGTCAATCACGGCATCGTTGTCCCGCGTACCGAGACCCGGCAAGGTTTCAACTCTCTGGCCGGCGACGATTTCCTAGCTGAGTTCTCCGTGAACGGACTGCTCGCGGCCAGCTTCTTCAATTTCCTGGGTGTCCCAGACCTCTTCGATACCGACACCGGCGAGAGCGCCATCGGGCCATTCGGACTCATGGACGGACTCGGCATCTTCGCCTATTCAGGCCTCTTTCCGCCAGAGCCGACCGGCTGGACCAAGTACTACTTAGGGTGGGCGGAACCGGTCGAGATGACCGCAGGACTCCCTACCGAGCTGAAATACGTCGGGGATCTGGATTCCTCACCGCAAGCCAGAGCCTCCATTTCACCGGCCGAGTATTTCTTGGTAGAGAATCGCCACCGCGATCCGGAAGGAGATGGTGTGGTGTTGCAGGTCTGGAATGCCGGTGTGACCTCGGAAGTCCGCTTTGAAAACGGAGCCCCCGGCTTCAATTCTAGCACCGTAAACGAATTCCCCGGAGGCGTCGTCGTCTCGGTGGACCAATATGACTTTGCCCTCCCCGGTGGGAAAGACGAGGACGGCATTGACCTCATCGGAGGCGCGCTGATCTGGCACGTGGACGAGCGAGTAATCTCGGAGGGCCTGGCCCTAAACCAGGTAAACGCCGACGAAAATCGGCGCGGACTCGACCTTGAGGAAGCTGACAGCGCCCAGGACATCGGGAATCCCACTGGCAGTTTCTTCGGTCCCTCATTCCATCTCGGATCCCCATTCGACTTCTTCTATCAGGACAACCCGGTTGTGACTATCACGGCCGCCGGTGCAGAGGTTAGGCTGTACGAGAATCGCTTTGGACCGGATACCTATCCCTCTTCGGCGGCGAACGACGGCGGAGCCGGCTTTGTGGAGCTACGCGGTTTTTCAGTGCCCGGACTGACCATGTCCCTGTCCTTCCGGACCGTATCGCAATTCGGCCTGGATCCGGTTGCCACGTATGATCTCGGTGCGTCTGGTGAGCTTCTGAAAGGGCATGGTCTTACACGCTTTGTCGGCACCAACGGCATCCTGGCTTTCTCAGGTGAAACGGGTGAGATGCGCCTCTCTGCCGACGGCGTCCTGCTGGCTTCGATAAGCGGACTTTCGCCGGCCGAGCCTGCCATCGCGGGCAACTCTATCTGGAGTGCCACCACCGATGGCTTCCTGGTCACTGGAGGAACTGGCAACACCGGTAGCGCGAGCAATTTTCCGTCTGGGGCCGCCGCACGGATCACTACACCAGTCTTGGCCATCCCCGGTCGGGCGGGCGTGATTCCTGTTGTCGGCGCATCCGGCAACCAGGGAGACGTAGTCTTGATCGGCAACGCCGCTACGGCAACTGTCATCCCGCAGCCTGCCCCCGTGATTGGGCTGGTCAGGCTCAATGGCACGTCACTCATTACGATTCTGAATGACCGGGCAGTCTGGGAGGATGCGGGTCGCGAGTGGACCTATCCGACAGTCGATGCCTCGCGTTTGTTGAGGCCTCAATTTGGCAGCGACCGCCGCGGTGTGTTCGGCGCGGTCCCGGGCCGAACAGAGATCCACATGTTGCTTCCGGATGGGACTACCGTCACGGCAGCACCCGACGGTGTGACCGGCCGCTTCTCGCCCAGGCCCACCCTGGCCGACGTCGATAATGATGGTCTGCTGGACGTGATAATTAGTGACGGGGCATCGCTCTGGGGCATCACGCGCACCGGAGCCATCGCCAACGGGTTTCCGATTCGGACCCGAAGTCCCATAGTCGGCGCCCCGCTCGTGGTCGAGCACGCCGCGGGAGCTGATGACATTACCATCCTCGCCATGTCTGCGGACGGGCAGATTGACGCCTACTGGGCGCAGCCGCGTCTCAAGCAGCCCGGCTTCCCGCTATCGGTGGGTATCAGTACAGGGCTGGGCGTGGCCTACTCACCGGGCCCGCTGTCGGAACCGGATCAGCGCGTGATGGGTGTTTCCGCCGAAGGGAGCGCTCTGATCTGGGGTACACCCGGTTTTGGTGCCCTCCGGGGTGGCGATGCGCTCGGTGATGAAACGAACAGCTCATTCGTGGTCACCGAGCCGCTGACGACAACGCTCTTGGACACTCCGAACGTGCTCGTTCCAGGGGAAGTCTATAATTGGCCGAATCCCGTTCGGGACGGCGTGACCAATTTTCGAGTCCTGCCCACCGTCGAAAGCCACATCAGTGTGACCATTCTGGACGCCTCCGGGCAGAAGGTGGGTTTTCTAGAGCTCGAATCGGCCCCGGCCGAGGTACCGTCTGAGCTTCAATGGCTGACAGATGACGAGAGCGGAGTCTACTACGCCCGAGTGCGTGCCCGAGCAGTGGATGGGCGCACCGAGGACCAGCTCGTCAAAGTGGCCATCATCCGATGAGGTTGCCCATCCTTCATTCCCTGCTTCGAGCGGCCCCGGTAGCCCTGATACTTATCGTATCGGCCGGTGTGACACGCGCTCAGGTCAGTCCCAGTCTGTACGACTACGTGCGCTCCGATTTGGATTGGTACACCATCGAGACCGAGCATTTCCTGGTGCACTTCCACGATGATGGAGCCGGGAATGGCTCCTCACGCACCGCTTCGGTAACGGCGCGAATCGCCGAAGAGATCTACGGTCCGATCACCTCCCTGTATGAGTTCGAACCGAACACCAAGGTGTCCATTGTCCTGAAGGACTTCGAAGACTACTCGAATGGGGCCGCCTATTTCTTCGACAACCTGATCGAGATTTGGGCGCCGGCGCTCAATACACCGCTTCGCGGGGCCCACGCGTGGCTTCGCAACGTGATTTCGCACGAGTACACCCACATTATTCAGGTACAGGCCAGCATGAAGTCGGGGCGCAAGGTCCCCTTCGTTTATCTCCAGTACCTGGACTACGAAAGCGTCCGCCGGCCCGACGTGCTCTACGGGTATCCCAATATCATCGCGTCCTATCCGGTCCCGGTCCTGAACAATCCGGCGTGGCTCGCCGAGGGAACGGCCCAGTTTCAGCGAACCGCGATGGACTATGACCAATGGGACAGCCACAGGGACATGATTCTCAGGACGCGGGTGCTGGAAGGGAAGACCCTGTCCTTGGTCGAGATGGGCGGCTTCTATTCGCTGAACAGCCTGCAGCGCGAGACGGTCTACAACCAGGGCTTTGCCTTATCGCAGTACATGGCGGCCACCTACGGGGAGTCGGCGTTGGCCGAAGTCAGCCGGGCTCTGGGGAAGTGGTCCAACTGGAATTTTGAACGCGCCACGCGTGATGCATTTGGCCGAGACGGGGCCGATGTCTACGACGATTGGCTGACCGCTCTGGAAACAGGATACGAGGAGGCAAGCCGGGAGCGTCTAGCCAACCCGGTGATGGGCGAGAGCCTGCAGACCGACGGATTCTACAATCAGTTTGCCCGCTGGTCTCCGGATGGGAAGCGTGTGGCCTATCTGTCCAATAAGGGGCAGGACTTCAGCAGGCAGTATCTCTATGTGATGGATGTCGCCACAGGAGAAGCCGTGGCAGTTGCGGATTTCCCGACCGGCGGACAATTCGTTTGTAGCATGGGCCACAGCTTGGCGGGGCCTGCAAACGGAGCAGTGTCGTGGCACCCAGACGGAACCCGCATTCTCTATGCTCGGACCCGGGAGACGGCAACTGGCAAGCTCTTCAACGACCTTTTCGACTATGATTTGGCCAAGGAAAAGAGCACTAGGTTGACTCACGAGCGCCGGCTGGCTGACCCCTCGTGGTCTCCCGACGGGACGCGCATCGCAGCGGTCCGGCAGAGTGACGGCAGTACCAACCTTGTCCTGTTCTATCCAGAGGTAGACTCGGTGGTTGCGCTCACGGATCACCATTCCGGACAACAGGTGATTGAGCCGCGCTGGTCGCCAGATGGCGAGTGGATCTACTATTCCAGAAGCGAGCGCCACGGGTACGACATTCGTCGGATTCACGCTGATGGGACGGGTGACGAGGCCGTGATTGCCACCGATCGCGATGAGCGATCCGCAGTCGTGGATGCCGCGGGCACCCTTTGGTACAGCACCGACACCGGTGGGGTCTATGACCTCCATCGCCGCCGTCCCGGGCAAGAGAGCGAGCGAATGACAAACGTCATCGGCGGCGCCTTCATGCCGGACGTGACGGCGAGCGGCAAGGTGGTTTTCTCCCGATATGAGTGGGACGGCTACCAGCTCGCACTGCTCGAAAATCCTCAACCGGTGGGCGAAGCGCCTGCCTACCAGCCGCCTGCCGTGCTGATCAAGGGTCGGGAGCGCGACCTCTCGGCATTTCCGGCACTGGCGGGGTATGACGATGCGGATCTCACGGGCATTCCCAGCGACCTGTTAATGTCGGCCGGTGATAGTGCGGGGGTTGCCTTGCCTGGAATCGCTTGGTCGTCCACCGGGGATCGCCCGGCGCGACTGACCGAGTATAGCAGCACGTTCACGTCCTTCAATTTCCTGCCGGTGCTGCGACTGGACCGCTATGTGTCTCGGAAGCGCAGCCGAACCGACGTCCGTGTCCGCGACCGGACCCGCGGCGAGACGCTGTTGCGCAATACCAAGGTGGGCGTCTACGCCGGATCGCGCGAGATCATGAACGGGCTCACGGTCTTCGGCGGCCTGCTGGTGGCTCCGGCATCCCGCATCGCCAAATCGCCGGCCGACTACATCTCGCCGAACAACCTGCTCAAGCTGGAACGGGACCTGTTTATCCAGTTCGAGCTTCGTCGTGGCTTGGGCCTTATCGACCGCCGGTGGGCTCCCCAGTTTTCGCTCCAGCTGTTCAACGTGCGGCGCAACGTGGAGAACGGCCTGAGCATCGAGGAATTTCCCTGCACGGCCTGCTACCCGGACACGACGCTAGTTGACCTGGCCTACAACCTCTGGGAAGTGGACTTGGCCGCTCGCGCCAAGGTAAACCGGGCGCTGCTGCTAGAAGCGGGGGTCCGCTACAGTCCCTATCGGGTAACCACGGAACAGTTCTTTTCGAAGGAGCTGGCCCAGACCATTCCCGAGTCTTCGTCGCGCTACTTCATCGGGCGGTCCTTCCGCCTGAAGGCGTACTTCGAAGCGCTCACGCCGCATCGGCATATGGATGTGGTCCCGGAGGGCATCAAGATCGTGGCAAGTCTTGAAGCGGAGAAGGGGCGCCTGCTCGATAAATTTGACGTGGAAGACGGCATCCTGACGCCGGTCTACAGCAACGACGCCGTCCTCCGTTTCACCCTCGATGGCCGCTTGTCATGGCGTGTGATCAAGAATCCGCAGCCCCACGGCCTTTCGGCCCGGTTCAGGACCAGCATGATTCTCGGCGGGGAGGTCAATGATTTCTACGACGACTATGTGGGCGGCCTGTCCGGCGCCCGAGGCTATCCGTTCTACGCGCTTGGGGGAAACAAGACGGCCTGGGCGCAGGTGGCGTACACCTTCCCGCTGATTCCAAATGTCCAGAAGCAGCTCGGATTTATCTATGTAGATAAGCTGTTCCTCAGAGTTTACGCGGACGCAGTCAGCGCGTGGCGGGGTGACTGGCCGGGAGCCAGCCAGATCCGAAAGGATGCCGGCGCGGAACTAAGGCTCGGATTGGGCTCGTTCTACCTCCTCCCGACGGCGGTCTTCGTCAGCGGCACCTACGGACTGGACACCTTTGATTTTCAACTGGATGACGGTTTTGTCACACCAGATGGTCGTTCGAGCATTCAGTACGGAGGCGGCTTTCAGTGGCACGCCGGCGTTCTGTTTGGCTTCGACCTCTTCTGATCCCACATCGGTCTCATGGATCTGACGTTCATTCTTGCGGTAGCCGTCCTCATGATGGCGGTGGGCCTGGCCTTTCTCTATTTCTTGCTCGCAAATCGACCGGGATATAGGCCGGCTGATCCAACGGAGTGGGCCGGCGCGCTGCTGTCCGGTGCGTTGGTGCTATCGTCGGCCGCGTTGATCATTATCACGGTCCGAGGAGCAGATTCTAGCCCGGTGATGTACGTGGCTGCCGGAACGGAGCAGCCTGAAATCGTTGATATGGCGCTGGCCACGGAGGCCGGCAATTTTTCGTTCACCTCGGTGGACGATGGTGTTGAGGCGGACCTCGAGGCGCTGGAGGGCAAGGTGGTCCTGCTGAATTTCTGGGCCACGTGGTGTGCGCCCTGCCTGCAAGAAATTCCAGAGCTCAATCGCCTGGCCGATCGGTATCCGGATGATCTGGTGGTCCTGTCCCTTTCCGATGAGGCCCCGCAGACGCTGATCGGCTTTGAGGAATTCCTCGAGCTGAAGACCTTCTCGGCCTACGTCCCGCCCGGTACTGTGATGCCCGCGCCGTTTGCAGACGCGTTTACGATCAGGCCAACCTCTTTCGTAATCGACCGTGATGGGGTTGTTCGCCGGTATCTATTGGGGCAGCGCAGTTATGATATTTTCGAGCGGTTCGTAACACCCTACCTGTAGCATGCGATTCCTGCTGGTTGCCTTGATTCTGAGCCTGCCGGGCCTCTCCTCGGCTCAGGTATCGACTGCGGTCCCGCATGGAGCGGCCTTGTCGCAGTCCGAGCTGCGATCCGCGCTCCTGGCGGGTACTTCTACCCCGGTGGAAGGCGAGGGGTGGAGTCCACGCCTGACTCCCCGCCTCGAAGAGAAAGCACGGAGCGTTCCGCTGGCTTTTGGGATGTCGGCGTTGGTTCCGGGGGCGGGACAGGCCTACAACCGTTCGTGGACCAAGGCGGCTGTGGCGCTAGGCCTCGAGGCTGCGGTGTTCACCGTCTGGTCCGTAACCAAATCGAAGGGGCTTTCGCAGGAGGATGACTTTCGCGCGTTTGCGCACCAAGGTTGGGACCCGGCGAAGTACAGCAACTGGCTGAATGACTACGTGGTGTATCTCTCGGACGAGTTCGGGCATACCGTTTCGGGCCTGCCGGCCACGGCGCCTTCTGGCATAGATATGACGCGGCCGGATGCTTGGACTGCTCAGCAGCGCGCGGCTGTGAATGTGTTTTTCAGCCAGATGCAGGCCATCGAGCGGCAGGTATTCCATCCAGAAACGCTGGCCACGTTCTCTCATCAGATTCCCGGATTCGGAGAGCAACAGTACTACGAGTTGATCGGCAAGTACTTCCAGTTTGCCCCAGGATGGGGTGACTACCCGGACTGGAGGGCATCGGACGGGACATTCACGCCCGCCATTGATCCGGAGCGAACGGGGGAGGGCGGGTCAAAGCCGAATGTCTCGCCGACCTTCTACCGCTACGCGGACGACCACGCCGCCGCCCAGGATCTACTCCGGACGGCCTCGCACCTATCGAGTCTGTTCGTGGTCAACCATCTCCTGGCCGCGATCGACGCCGCTGTGACGGCTAAGCTTCGGAATGATCGCATTTCGACCAGCCTGACGCTGGCCTACGATGCTTTTGGACCGCCGTCAACCCGGCTTTCAGTGGTAATCGGGCTCTAGCGGGAGAGAGTCCGCGCCTGGGCGTGCACTTCATGTCCAGTGTCTGGCCACATGCCCTTGCTTTGTACGCGTGACGGATGGTTTCTTGGTAGACTTGCCAGGAATCGTTTCCTGGTGGCTTCGTCCCTCCACAAGCGTGCATCTCTATGGCCTGGTATAGAAAACTCCACTGGCAGATCATTATCGGCCTCGTCCTTGGCGTCGTCTTCGGAATTACCGCGGCGGCCTCTGGCTGGAGTGACTTCACCAGCGATTGGATTGCCCCGTTCGGGACCATCTTCATCAATCTGCTGAAGCTGATTGCGGTTCCGCTGATCATCGTCTCGCTGGTCACCGGAGTGGCCTCGCTCTCAGACCTGAAGAAGCTCTCCCGGATTGGCGGGAAGACCATCGCCATTTACATGGCTACGACGGTTATAGCGCTGATCATCGGTCTGGCGGTGGTCAACATCATGCGGCCGGGCGATACCGTCCCGCCTGAGATGCGGGAAAAACTTGAACTGACCTATGCCGAGGAAGCAGAGAGTAAGGCGGGCTCCGCGATTGCAACAGCCGAAGAGCGCGGGCCACTGCAACCCATCGTTGACATCGTTCCGGAAAACTTCCTGAGTGCCGCGGGCAACAACAGGAATATGCTCCAGGTGGTCTTTGTGGCCATTTTCCTGGGGATCGGCATGCTGATGATTCCCGCCAAGCAGGCCAAGATCCTCTACGACGTCTTCGAGGCGGCCAATGACCTCGTGATCAAGCTGGTGGAGGTGATCATGATCATGGCGCCCATCGGCGTATTCGCGCTGATGGCGGACACGATTACCTCAATCGCAGGTGATAGTCTGGCGCAGATTATGGAATTGCTCGCGGCCCTGGGGTACTACTGCATTGCCGTTCTTCTCGGCCTGCTGATCCACATGGGCCTGACCTACACAGCGATGTTGAAATTTCTGACGCCCTACAAGCTGATGGACTTCGCGCGCAAGATCATGCCGGCCCAGTTGGTCGCGTTCTCGACCTCGTCCAGCGGGGCCACGCTTCCTGTGACCATGGAAACGGCCGAAAAGGAACTGGGCATCTCCGAGGAGATCTCGTCTTTCGTCCTGCCGCTGGGAGCCACCATCAATATGGATGGGACGGGACTGTATCAGGCGGTCGCTGCCGTGTTTATCGCCCAGACACTTGGGATGGATCTGAGTCTGGCTGCACAGATGACCATTGTCTTCACCGCGGTACTTGCCTCCATCGGAACGGCCGCCGTGCCGAGCGCTGGAATTGTGATGCTCGTCATCATTCTGGAATCCGTGGGTGTGCCGAGTGCTGGCATTGCCCTGATTCTGGGTGTCGACCGCATTCTGGATATGTGCCGCACCGTCACGAACGTCACGGGTGACTTGACCGTGGCATCTGTCGTGGCCGCCAGCGAGAATCAGATCACGGCGTAATTCGGAGCGCCTCACCTACAGGTCGAGGACTCAAACTGATAATTAAACTCGTCTCCGGGGGCGAGTTGTATCCGGTTGAGATTCAGGGGCGGTTGGGCGAGCCGCCCCATTGTGAGTCATAGTACCGGATTGGGACTCAAAACGAGACGTTCTGCCGGGAGGATTCGGCCGTCAGAACCAGCGCGCCGGGAAGTGGACACAAATCGGACATCGAGTCGCAGGTTGCGGTCCGGCGGCTTTTGAGGGTAGCGGTTGGCACCAACTTCGTCAGGGAATGACTCAGTTCCTTGACATCCTCAGCGGATTCCCGACCTGCGACTGCGGGCTCAGATCCACCTCGGCAAAACAAAAAATCCCCACCCACCTTTCGGCGGACAGGGATTCAATGGTGCGCTTGGAGGGATTCGAACCCCCGGCCTTTGGAACCGGAGTCCAACGCTCTATCCAACTGAGCTACAAGCGCAGACCGTCAAGGTAGCGCTTCTGACTGAGGGTGATCAAGGATGATTTGTGAGCATCATCCGAAACCGTCCCCGTAACTGCGCTACTCCTTGCCGATGTACTCGGACACCTTGGTGTCTGCGCAACCGGGGCCCTTGCCTCCCTATGGACGACAAAGCCCTCATTGAGCTCTTCGAGACTAACCCGGAACTCGGCTACCAGGAACTCCTGGATCGCTACACACCGGTTCTTCTCCGCATGATTCGACGTTTCCTCAAGGATCCGGACGACATCATGGAGACCTACACTGCCATTTGCGAACGCCTTCGCAACAACGATTTTCAGGCGCTCCGGAATTTCCGCATCAACAGTGAGCTGACTCCTTGGCTCAGCGTGGTTGTTGCCAATGCCTGTCGTGACCGATTCCGGAAGCAGCGCGTGGTTTCTGCGCCGCAGTCCGTGATCTCCAAGCTCAACGATCGCCAGAAGCACGTCTTCAAGTACTTCTACCAGGACCAGCTGCCTCACGAGGACATCGCGGAACTGATTAAGTCGAATTATCGGATCCCTTGTACGGTCTCCGATGTGACGAGCGACGTGCAACAGATCAATGACCTGCTGTCAGTCAACAAGCGCTGGCACCTCCTGGCCGCACTCCGGGCAAATCGGCCTACCGTGTCTTTTGAGGACCTGGCCGAGGCGGGCATTCAGCCTGTGGATAAAACCACTCTGCTGGACTATCAAGGAGACGGCGCCGACGAGGAAAACCTGGCCGATCTTCAGCGGGCTATCGGGAGCCTGGATGCAGAGGACAAGCTGCTGATCCAGCTTCGATACGAGCAGGGGATGCGAGCGAACCAAATTGCGAAGGTGATGAAGTTCGACAACCAGAAGTACGTATACACCCGGCTGCGGACCATCGTCAACCGGCTAAGGCGCCAGATGTCGCCGCCTTCCATGCGAAACGGCGTGGCCTAGCGCGCGATTGATACCGACTCTGATCTAGAACGGACTCTGCTCTAGAACGAATGCGCCCGGAGGGACCACCTTCCGGGCGTATTCGTATTATTGGCGGCCACGAACCGAGACTCCATGGAATACCCCGACTCTGCCACGTCCCCGCCGCTGGCGTCCAGCTATCCGCTTGACGGATGGCTGGAGCGCCATCAGTTCAGCCCGGGCATTACAATTCTTGCGGGTCTGATTCTGGGGTTCATTGCCTTTCAGGGCGCCTCTCTGGTTTTCTTGGCTGGGATGATCGCCGTGGGAGGCGGTTTCCAGAGTCTGGCCGGACTGGACCCAGGGACGCTTGTGGAGACCTACGCCAGCGAGATTCTGATTGCCAACACGGTCGGTCAGTTTCTCGGGCTGCTGGGATTTGGCTGGCTGCTCGCCAGGCTCCACACCTCGAAGCCTGCCGTGATGCTTCGCGTCCGCGGGACCTCGCTGCGTCTAGTTGTCCTCTCACTGGTGGGGCTGGTGGCCCTGTTTCCGCTGGTGCAATGGGTGGGCACTATGATGGAGGGCCTACCGTGGCCCCAGTCCATCCGAGACTTTGAGCAGGTCCAGATGGACTTGCTGGAGCAGGTCCTTGCTTCGGATTTGGGGTTCTTCTTTACCCTGTTCACGATGGCCGTGACGCCGGCACTCTGCGAAGAGCTCTTCTTCAGAGGGTATATCCAGCGCCAGTCCGAACGTCTTTTTAGGACGTGGCTGCCGGCCATTCTGTTCACCGGCATCGTGTTCGGACTCTACCATATGCGCCTAACCCAGGCCGTGCCGCTGTCTATGCTAGGCGTGTATATGGCCTATGTAGTTTGGGTCTCTAATAGTCTGGTCCCCGGTATTCTCGTCCACCTGCTCAACAATGGATTTGCGGTGGCTCTGGGTGCCTACATTGCTGGCAGTGATACGCTTTCGTTGCAGGATATTGAGGCGATGGAGATTCCCCCCTTGGTGATCATTGTCTCTGCTGCGGCGTTTGCCTTGGTGATGAGAATCATGCACAAACAGGCACCCATTGCGGGTGGGGAGGCAACTGATGAGTAAGCCAAAGACCTTTGAGGGATGGGAGGCCGTCTATATCTCCGGGACCGACTACGAGGCCGACCTTGTTCGGGACCGACTGGATGATTCCGGCATCCCTGCGGTGGTGCTCACGCAGCGTGACCACGCGTTCAACCTGACCCTCGGTGAACTATCCAACGTTCACGTGATGGTCCCCAAGACCGAACTCGAGGCGGCGCGTCACATCCTGAATAGCGAGCCCATCACCGACGATGAGCTGGCAGAGATTGCACTCAAGGCCGACCCCGAGAATCCTCCCGGAACGCCGGCCGGCAATCAGGCCGACAGTGGGGCCGAGCATATCAATCTAGGACCGCCCGACGAGGCGTGAAGCGAGTTCTCACTGCACTGATTGGGATGCCGCTGTTTGTCGGTTTGACTTGGCTGGGCGGCTGGCCGTTTGTGGCGTTTATCGGCATCATTGCGCTCGCCGGGCAAAAGGAGGCCTTCGAACTGTTCGAGGGCGAGACAGCGTTGCCGGGTAATCTCATGGCGTTCCTCGCCGCCCTTTGCATGGTGGTGGCCCCGATCTGGTGGCCGGCGCTCTGGCTGATTGCGCCGCTTGGGATTGGTTCTCTGGCTTGGTTTCTCATTCGGGCTCCAGGTGGGCAGCCCTTGACGACACTCGGGGGCTCCATGCTCGGCCTGATCTACCCGGCCGCGTTCCTAGCGTCTCTGGTCATGATCCGCGTGCCGTACCGGGCCGTGTCCTGGGATCCATTTGTGGTCACCATGGGCGTTGTGGTACTCATCTGGACGTGTGATACGGCCGCTTATTACGCCGGTCGGACCGCCGGCAAGCACAAACTGGCGCCGAGTCTCTCTCCCAAGAAGACCTGGGAAGGAGCGATCGGTGGCGGAATCGGAGCGATCGCGGTTAGCCTTCTGTTGGCGCTCTATTGGAGTGGTGGCCTGGCAATTCAGCACTGGCTGGCTCTAGGCGTACTCGCCGGAACGGCTGGCCCGGTAGGAGACCTGTTTGAGAGCGCGCTCAAGCGTGCCGCGGGTACCAAGGACTCCGCGTCCATTCTGCCTGGCCATGGCGGGGTGCTCGACCGTTTCGATGCCCTTGCCTTTGTGGCGCCGCTGGCAGCGGCCTACTTGTTCGGCCTGGCCTGAGTTACGCCCAAATTCCCCACATTGGGGGGGGAACTCGGAACGATCTCGATTATCTGACCTTCAAGCAGTTCAGACCGAACGGAGGGAAATGGGCCTTTTTATACCCAGCAAGAAGGCGACCTATCGCCGATTTTCGTACGATCCGAGGTTCTATAACCCGGAGAAGGAAGAGAAACTGAAGCGAAGGATTCGCATCAAGTCGAAGGTGCAGCGGCGCTCTCCGGCCAAGTCTGTCTTCTTCATGGCGCTCTTGATGTTGGCTGCCTGGATTTACCTGACGTCCACTTGAACGGACTAACTGAGGCGGCCACCAGCATCATCCGGGTCATGCCCGATGTGCTAGCCAACAAGATTGCCGCCGGCGAAGTTGTGGGGCGTCCGGCCTCTGTCGTCAAGGAGCTGGTGGAGAATGCTTTAGATGCTGGCGCCACGCAGGTGCAGGTCATTCTCGCCGATAGCGGCCGTTCGCTGATCCAGGTGGTGGATGACGGATCCGGCATGTCGCCGGAGGACGCGGAACGCTGCTTTGGGCGCCATGCGACAAGCAAGATTCGCTCGTTCGAGGACTTGGACAGCATTCAGACCCTGGGTTTTCGGGGAGAGGCGCTGGCCTCCATCGGATCGGTGGCGCGGGTGGAGTTGAAAACCCGCCGCGCCCCTGCTGATGCAGGGACCCTGGTGCGCTTGGAAGGGGGCGTGGTGCAGTCTATTGAGCCCTGCGCGCAACCCATCGGCACCTCCATAGCGGTGCGGCAGCTGTTCTACAATGTGCCTGCACGCCGGGCATTCCTGAAATCAGATGCCACCGAGTTGAGCCACTCGGTGGAGACCGTTCAGGTCCTGGCGCTATCGCACCCCGATGTCGCCTTCTCTCTCCATGCCGAAGGCAAGGAGCTCTTGCACCTCCCCGCGCGGCCTGAAAAGGGTGCTGGCGGGCTGGCAGGGCGCGTGGAAGATCTGTTCGGTCACGAGCACAGCGGGCTGCTTTGGGTGGAGGAGCGAACGAGTTACCTCTCCATCTCGGGCTGGGTTGCGCAGCCCGAGATTCGCAAGAAGAGCCGTGGTGAGCAGTTCTTGCTGGTCAATGGCCGGCCCATCCGAAGTCGGTACCTGGAGCATGCCATCTACGGTTCCTACCGGGGCCTCATTCCTGAAGGGAGCTTCCCGTTCTTCGTCCTGAACTTGGAGGTGGATACGCGTCACGTAGACGTCAACGTTCATCCGACCAAGGCCGAAGTCAAGTTTGACGACGAGCGGGGCATTTACAGCATGATCAAGGCCGTCGTCGGGCGCGCCCTCTCTGAAGGCGCCGGTGTCCTTCGCTTCGGTGAGGGCGTGGATTTGCTTGCCGGCGGCCAGGGAGACGGAGGGTTTCCGACTGGCACTGACGATTCCCGCGGCTCTCCAAATCCATTTGGGGATGCGTCCCACGGCTACGCAGGGCCACCAAGGCCGGGCTCGCTGGGGCATGATCTGTACGCGCCCGCAGTACGGGATTCCGGCGGAATCGAGATGACCGGCCACGATGTGATGCCGACGGAGAGTGAGCCCGACAAGATGGTCTGGCAGGTGCTAGGCAGCTACATCGTCGCCCCCATCCGATCAGGCCTGCTGATTGTCGACCAGCATGCAGCCCACGAGCGGGTGATTTTCGAACGTGCCCAGAAGGCCCTCGAAGACGGCTTCGGTCTCTCGCAACAGTTGCTATTTCCCACCGTCATTGAGTTCAACGCAGCGGACTTTGCGCTCCTGGAAGGGCTGTTGCCTGACCTTAGGGCCATCGGGTTTGATGTGGCCGCGATGAGCGGACGCAGCATTATGGTTCGCGGCCTGCCGGCGGACATCTCGGCAGGCGACGAGAAAGGCGTACTGGCGGAGGTCCTGGACCAGTACAAGGTGTTTGCCCAGCGGCTACAGTTGCGCCCACGCGGGTTGCTGGCAAGAGCGCTGGCCCGACGGAGCGCCGTGCCTAGGGAATCCCGATTGGACCCGAGGGAGATGCGGGGATTGATCGACCAGCTGTTCCAGTGCCAGGAGCCCTATACCAGCCCGAGCGGCCAGCCAACCCTCATTCGGATTACCGGCGATGAGTTCGCGCGCCGGTTCGGACACCGGAAGTGACCCCGGCCGATCTGTTGGACGCATCGGGCCTTCCAGGGCGCGACGAGCCGCTTCTGGTGGCAGTCTCCGGCGGAATGGACTCGGTCACTTTGGCTCACTGTCTCCATCAGGCAGGGTTTTCGATTGTCCTTGGACACGTGCATCATGGCCTTCGCGAATCGGCTTACAAAGATGAGGCTCTGGTCAAGGGGCTAGCCGGCGAACTCGGATGCCCGTTCGAGGCCGCCCGCCTCAACCTGGTAAAGACTCCGGGCGCTTCGATGCAGGCTGAGGCCAGGGATGCGCGCTATGCGGCCCTGGCCAGCATGGCCGATCAGGTGGGTGCCCTCGGAATCGTCACTGCGCATCACGCGGATGATCAGGCGGAGACCGTCTTGATCAACCTTGCCCGCGGGGCGGGGCCGCAGGGGCTGGGCGGCATGGATGCCGTTTCGGTGGTGCCTGGACGAACGGACCTGAAGCTCTATCGCCCTCTTCTGGAACGAACTCGCGCGGAGATCGAGGCTATTGCCCTTGCCCGTGGACTGCGTTGGGCGGAGGATCCGACCAACCAGGACCTAGTCTATCGTCGCAATGCCGTTCGGAGCAGGCTGCTCCCTGTATTGCACGAGATATTTGGCGCCGGAGCCTCGCGCGCAATCGCTCGATCGGCTAGACTGTTGCGCGCCTACGAGAACACTGAATTGGCCCCCATGTCCGATAAAATCCTCGAATCTGCCCGGCATCCCCTCGAACCCACGTTCGTCCGGACGGAGGGCTTCCTCCTTCAACAGGAAGAGCTGGCACAACTAGGGCCGGTCTGGCGCACAAGGGTGTTGCTGCAGGCCCTTGAAGAGGCGGGACTCGACGCACCGCGGGATGAACAAACGGCCTTGGCCATTGGGACGCTGCTGGAGAGTCAGCCTGGCCGATATCTCGCATTTCCCGGAGGGGCGGTTTGGCGCGAGCGGGAGGGTTTGGCGTTTGTCGGCTCCGGTGTCGGCTCCGGTGTCGGCTC
>JBLFXH010000046.1:0-16456 GCA_047611125.1 Rhodothermales bacterium | reverse complement strand
GGGTTGGGGTTCTGGGCTCGCGTCCTCATCTCCGCCTCCCACTCGGGCAGACACGGAGTCAAAGACCGAGTACATCACCGGCACGATCACCAGTGTCAGGAATGTGGCGAAGGTCAGTCCGCTAATGATCGCGGTGCCCATCGGACCCCAGAACTGCGTGTTCTCTGAACCGAACTGGAAGTTGGGGTCGAGATTGATCAGCAGACCCACGAAGTCGATGTTGATCCCGAAGGTCAGCGGGATGAGCCCCAAGACCGTGGTGGTGGCCGTCAGGATCACAGGGCGCAGACGGGTGGCACCGGCCTCGATGATCGCATCGTGCTTGTCCATTCCCTTGGCGCGAAGCTGCTGGGCATAATCCACAAGAACAATGTTGTTGTTGACCACGATACCGGCCAGGCTGATCACACCGATGAAGGTCATCAGACCGTAAGGGGTGCGGGTCAGCAACAATCCAAGGAGGACGCCGATAAGGCTGAGGCCGACTGCTACCATGATGATGAAGGGAGCGCTCACCGAGTTGAACTGCGCGACCATGATCATGAACACGAGCGAGACTCCCACCAGCAACACCAGGCTCAGGAAGCTGAAGCTATCGTTGAACTCCTCGTTCTCTCCGGTATAGGCCATCTGGTAGCCTGGAGGGAGGTTGTCCTGAATCGGTTGGAGCAGAGTCTGCACCTGGCCTAGGATAGCCTGTCCGTTGAATCCGGGCGCCGCATCGCCAGACACGGTGGCCACACGATCCAGATCCAGCCTAGTGACCGAACCAAGACCTCCCACAACGCTGAGGTCCGCCACCGCAGTCAATGGAATCTGCTGTCCCTCCTCCAGGACCGTGAGGTTGTTCAGGCTTTCGAGGCTCGCACGGTCCTCCGCGCGGAGCCGCACGATGATGTCGTACTCCTCCTCGCCATCCCGCCACTTGCCAGCTTCCACGCCATTGATGGCTGACCGGACGGTCGAGGCCACCTTGCTGGTACTGAGGCCAAACCGGGCGGCACGCTCACGGTCAATGTTGACCTTCAACTCGGGCCGGCCGGTGTTGACGTTGTCGCGCACATCTACCAGACCCGGAATCGATCCGGTCTCTGAGGCTTTTCTGAGTAGTTGCTTAACCTCTGCCGTCAACCGCTGAATCTCAACAAAGCTCTCTCCGGAGATCTCGATGTTGACGGGTGCTCCTGTGGGAGGCCCGTTCGAGTCCTGGGTGATCTCGATCTCGGCTCCCGGGATACCCTGCAATTGGGCGCGGACGCGCGCCAGGGTCTCCGTGGAGGGTTCCGGACGATCGGCGTAGTCAACCAGGTTCAGGGTAACGCGGGACCGTTCCGGGCTGGAGCTTCCCCCGCCAAAGCCGTCGTCGCCGCCTACTCCGACGCCGACCAGTAGGCTCTTGACGCTTGCCTTGGCAGACGCTGTGGCTTCCAGAAGACTCAGCATGCGCTCGTGCATCTCATTGGCCATCTGGTTGGACGCTTCGATGTTCATTCCCAGGGGGCCAGACGCCGTGATGCGAACCTGACGCGGATCGGTCACGGGAAAAAATTCTGTGCCCGTTGGCGCGATGCCGAACATGGTGAGAATGGAAACAAAGGCTCCCAGAGCCAGGGTAAGCAGTCGTGCCCGGTTGTCTGTCAGGATCAGGAACTTGCGCTTGTTGAAGGCCCAGCCCAGTGCGCCCACTGCGATAACGAGCACTGGCAATACCATCAGATCTACGATGACATTGAAGGGCACCTCTCGAGACCCGAGTGCCATGATTCCCAGCAGGCCCAGGGAAACAACGCCAAAGATGACACCAGCCCGGACAGACGCCTTGCCGCCCAGATAGATGGCCTCAAAGCTGTGAACCACGACGCCGATGATACCGAGCACAAACAGGATGCCGCCGGGAACGAGCGGGATCAGCGCCGATGTCCCGCCAAGCGTGGCGGCCACCAATCCGCCAATGACAAGAAGCGCGAAGCCGCCGGTCAGGGCCGCAAGGGCCGCTGAATTCCGCAGCATGGCCCTCGGCGGGGAGTAGTCCCGAACCAGCATCCAGTCCAGGAACGCGCGGTACTTCAGAACGAACTTTGGAAGCCCGGTCTTGACGAAGCGGTCTCCAATCGGCTTCATGAAGTGCCGATGGCTGTAAAACAGAACCGGAACGGCGATGGCCAAGACCACCAGCGTCTTCCAGTTGGCGATTCCGACCATCACCGCGACCGCAATAATGAGGCCCGTGTAGATGCGCCGCTCAAGCTTGCTGCGCTTCTTTGCACCCTCAGATTCCAGGCGAATGAAAATGCCCGTCAGAACGGGATTGATGAAAATCGCGACGAAGAGCGAGCAGCTCAGGGTGACGATCAGCGTCAACGGCATGTAGGACATGAACTCGCCGATGATGCCCGGCCAGAACAGCATCGGAACGAAGACGGCCACAGTGGTCAAGGTCGATGCAATAACAGCGCCTGCAACCTCCGCCGTCCCCAAGCGGGCGGCTTCAAACCTCGCGTACCCCTCCTCTCGAAAGCGGACGATGTTCTCGACAATCACAATGGCATTGTCCACCAGCATCCCCAGCGCGATGATCAGCGAGAAGAGGATGATGAAGTTCAGCGTGTATCCCATGGCCTGGAATACCGTGAACGAGATGAACATCGAGAGCGGAATGGCAATGCCGACAAGCGTTGCATTGCGGACGCCCAGGAAGAACAGCAGTACGGCGATCACGAAGATCAGTCCACTGATAATGCTGTTTTCGAGGTCCTTGATCAGCTCTTCGACGGCCTCGCTCTCATCCCCGGTGATGATCACATTGGTCCCGTTGGGGAACGGGAACGCGGCCAGGACAGCCTCGACCGAGGCCACGGTCTCGAGGATATTTTCCCCAGAGCGTTTCTTGACGTTCAGACTGATAACGGGGAGTATTCCGGGGTTGTCGGAGACCACCCGCAGTTCGCCTTCCTCATCTTCCACCTTATAGACCGCAAGGCGGGAATAGGACTCGCGCTCCTTGAATCCGAAGGTCACGTTCGCGACGTCACGGATGTATATCGGGTTGCCGCCAGGTGACTTGACAACCAGTTCGTTGATCTCATCCGGCGAGACCAGTTCGCCGTCTACTCGGACCAGGAAGCTCAGGTCATCCACGTCCACCGAGCCGCCTGGAATGTTGGTGTTCTCATTTCGGATGGCATCAACCACATCCTTAAAGGCCACGTTGTAGCCCTGAAGGGCAACCAGGTCAACGTCAATCTGGACCTCTCGCTCCAGGCCCCCGGTCAGGTCCACTTCGAGAATACCGGGGACGCCCTCCACTTCATCCTGCAACTCTTCTGCCACAGCCTTGAGTCTCGGCAGCGGGTATGGAGCAGACAGGTTGATGACCAGAATCGGGAACTGGGAAAAGTCGATCTCGCTTACAATCGGCTCCTCCACATCGCCCGGGAGGTCAGCCCGGGCCAGATCTACCTTGTCCCTGACCTTGGAGAAGGCCTCATCGATGGAGATATCCGGCTCAAACTCAATGATGACGCTTGAGACGCCCTCCGTGGAGGTCGATCGGATTTCCTTGATTCCGTTGACGTTCTGGACTTCTCGCTCAATGTGCTGGGTGATCAGCGACTCGATATCGTCCGGGGATGCCCCTGGATAGATCGTGGTGACGATGATGTTGGGGACCTCAATCGAGGGAGAGGCCTCCTTCGGAATCGTCACGTAGCTGTAGACCCCGCCGAGAACCAGAGATGCCGTCAGAACCAGAACCGTGGTTCTGTACTTGATAGCCAGATTTGTAATAGTCATATCGGCTACCGGGTTGGGCGGCGATTGGCGATGGCTATAACATCGCCTTCAGTGACGTTGGTCTGGCCAACGACAATGACTTCATCGCCGGCTTGAAGACCTGAGGTGACCACGGCGCGACCCTGGTGCGAAGGGCCCATCACAACCGCGCGGCGCTCCGCGACCTGTACCGTTGCGTCGCCTGGAGAGGTGACCACGAAGACGGAGGACTTGTCCTCCTCGCGAAGGACCGAGGTAAGCGGTATGACCAACTGTCCGACCCTCAGTTCACGCGTGAGTTGGAGATTGGCAATCATCTCCGGCTTCAGCGTCCCCTTCGGGTTCGGCAGGTTTACTTCCACGCGAAAGGTGCGACTTTGGGGGTTGATCACTCGGCCGACGAAGGACACGCTGCCTGTAACGGGGGCCATCGAATAGGCGGCGAACGAAGCGGTGAGTGGAGACCCAACCTCGATATCCGCCACATAGCGTTCCGGAACGCCCGCAACGATGCGGACCCGGGAGGTGTTAACCAACCGCAGGACTGGAGAGCCGGGCGCAACCTGGCTACCGGCATCGGCAAAGTGCTCCTCAACCGAACCGGAGAACGGTGCAAGAACACGCGTGTTGGCCAGCGCCTTCGTGGCCTGGGCCACCGCCGATTCGGCCTGGCTACGCTGTGCCTGTGCCTGAATCAACTGCGTGCGGACCGACTCGAACTCGAGTGCGCTGATGATGGAGTCGCGGTACAGCGGCTCTTGTCTGCGGAGGTTGTCGTCGGCCAGGTTCTCTTGGGCCTTCTGGACCTCAAGGAAGGCCTCGGCCTGCCGAAGACCGGCGGCGAGCAAGTCAGAGTCCAATCTCGCGACCAGGCCGCCTTGACCGACGCGCTGCCCCAGCGGGGCGAGGTACTCAAGGGTCCCGCTTGCCTGAGCAGACAGCGTGGCGTCATTGGGGGCCTCTACTGTGCCGGAGAGCTGGATCACGTCAGCGAAATCGGTGGCCTGAACGATCTCCGTGTCCACACGCACAACCCGAGCACTGGTCTGGCTCACGGTTTCGGGGCCTTCGGCGACCTCGGCATCTCCCTCGGCGCCACAACCGGAGACTAGCAGGAGTGCAACGCCAGCGGCGAGAGCAGAAAAGCGGAGGGGGGAATTCATAGATACGGTCATGTTGCAGTTGGTCAGGACTCGCCTACTGGTTCGAAGTGAGTGACGGGTCCCGTTCTGAAGCGGGGGCACCGACGGCCGCCTCGAAGGCGGACTCGGCTACCAGGAAATCGTGCACGGCCTGGAGGTAATTCAGGCGGCTTGCGTCAAGTTGTTCGGAGGCTTCGCGGACTTCAATGGGAGTCGCTACGCCTTCACGCAGTCGGGCTTCGGCAAAGGTGTAGTTCAGCTCGGCTCGGCCCACGTTTTTTTCCTGTGAGTCCATCCGCTGCCGGGAGGTTCGCAGGTTCCGAAGTGCCTGATCGACCTCAACGGCCACCGCGCGCTCCAGGAATTCGTGATCCACGTTGGCCTTGTCCAGGGCAATGCGACGCTGCTGGATTCGTCGGTGGGAGGCCAGTCCGTTGAATAACGTCCAACTGAGCCGAAAGCCGACGTTGACACTGCTGTCCCAGTAGGAATCGCTGAAGTAGCCGAGCTCGCGCTGCGAGTAGGCAAAGGGATCCTGGGGATCAGAGATCGTGACAAAGCGGTTGTCCGGCACGCTGCCTGTGTAGCCCACGTTCAGAAACGCGTCCAGATTCGGGAGATACTCTGACCTGGCCACCTTCAGTTGGACAGACTCCAATTCAATGCCGATCCGTGCCTGCTCAAGATCCGGCCGCCGGGCGAGGGCATCATGAATGGCTGTGTCCCGCGAGACCGTTAGTGTGCTGGCACTACGCTGAGCGCTGAGGTCACCTCTGAGTTTGACCGCCTGTCCGCCGGGAATACCCAGTAGCAACTTGAGGTTGTCGACAGCAGCATCGGCCGAACTGCGATTCTGGAGCAGCTGCGTCTCCTGATTGGCCAACTCAACTTCCGCGCTCAGGCGCTGGAATTTAGGGGCGACACCCTCGGTCACCTGCCTGGAGACCTCGTTTAGGGTGGTCCTAGAGCGCTGGACGCTGAGGTCCATGACCCGCGTCTGCTCGGCAGCAAGCAGCGCCCCGTAGAAGACCGTGCGAACCTGCTCAATGACCAACTGCTCTTGCCGATCGAGCGCCTTTTGGCTGAAGGGCGCAAGCCAGCGCGAGGCACCTGCCGCCCCCAGGATGGCCCTGCCGTCGAAGATCTTCTGGGTGATGCTCAGACTGTTCGAGTATTGGGTCGGCACGGCGAACGGGTTGTCGCTACCGGAAACCGAAATGCCCGCCGCCTCTAAGCCGGCCTGCTGCCGGGCGAAGAACTCACCCACCGTGATCGGCTGGGTGGCATCGTTTCCGTCGGTCCGTGCATCCTCGTTAAAGGCCAGCCAGTCGATGAAGCCGAAGGACGAAAATAAATTGCCGGCCGAACTCCCCGAGAACGGGTTCGCAGACCGCACATTGCGCGTGTAACTGGAGTTGAGGGCAATCTGGGGGAAGAGCTCGGCCCAGCCTTCCTTCACCTGGGCATCAGCATTGCTAACGTCCAGCTTGAGACTGCGGATCACGTTGTTGCTCACGCGGGCAATCTCGACGGCTTCATCCACCGTCAGCGTGACTAGGCCTCCCGAGGTGGTGCCGTCCTGCGCTCGGGCGGGTGTGGGTCCCAGCAGCAGGAGGACTAACAGCATCACCGGCACGATGCCGGGCCGGAAATCCCGAGAGGATGAAAGGCGGGGTGTAATCATGGTATCAAGCGGGTGGGTCCAGTAGAAGACCATCGAACAGAAAAGCAGAGAGGAACGCGGCCGAGTCCTCTACAGACCGAGTAGATTCGGGGGTTCGGGCCTGAACGAGCGCGCGGTGCATCTGAAGGCCGTGAATGTTGCCGAACAGCATCTCGGCGACGGCTTCAGCGGGGAGGGCACGCATGGCGCCCGCAGAAATAGCCTGTCTCACGGGTTCGGCAAGCAGCGCCGTGAGTGTTTGCCGGTGCTCCAAGAAGTACGTCTCACGGTCCGTCTGGTCGGAGAAGCACATCCGGTGGGCTTCCTTCGTGAGAATCAGAAACAGGTCACGCTGTGATTCGAAATACCGGAAGCACTGCTCGATGAATCCGGAGAATCGCTGACGGGCTTGAACTCGCCAAACGGAAGACTCGGCTTCGGGAAATGATTCGCGGACGAGCTGGCCCAGCGTCTCGTAGATGTCGTCAATGACTGCAAAGAGGATCTCGGCCTTGCCCTCGGGGAAGTAGTTGTAGAGCGTCCCCTTCCCAAACTCTGCCCGGACCGCAATTTCCTCCAGCGTCGCACCCACAAATCCACGTTCGGCGAAGACCGACCGGGCTGCCGTCAAAATATCTCGTCGGCGAGCGAGACGTTCACGATCCCTCCGACTGAGGGCGGCCGCTGGTGCCGGTTCAGGCAGCGCGGAGGTGGGGGAATGGGTCAACAACGGTTGGGAAGCGACGGGAAGGGCACCCGGGTGAACCCGAAGTGACCGGCCGGTCATGTTGCGACCATTACGTCACCTTGGCAGAGGGGATGCAGCGGTACCTGCGAAAAAAAAGTGAAGCTGAATCCCCGCGCATGCTGCCGTAACCGGCCCCTAGACGTAGTCTTCCAGCTGGTTTGCATGGAGGTAGTCCACGACGGATTTCACCTGCTGGCTGTTCTCCCGGTTGCAGACCAGGACTGCATCCTCGGTATCGATGACCACGGTATCGTGCATCCCCACAAGCACCACCAGCCGGTCCTCACTGGAGACCAGGCAGCGGCTCGAGTTGTAGGTTACCGCCTTGCCCAAGATGGCGTGTCCGTGCTCGTCCTTGGCATTCAGGTCGTAGACGGCTCGCCAGTCGCCGACATCACTCCAACCGAAGTTGCCGGGCACTACGTATACCTTCTCTGCCCGCTCCATCACGCCGTAATCAATCGAGATACTCTTGCAGGCCGAAAACGATGTGCGGAGGGCCTCCTTTTCACTGGAAGTATTGACCGCCTGCTCGAAGGGTACGAAGGCTTCCGCCAGGTCCGGCATGAGGGTCTCGATGGTGTCGATGATGGTCTGCGCCCGCCAAACGAACATCCCGGAGTTCCAGAGAAAGTCGCCCGAATCCAGAAAACGCTCTGCCGTCGCGAGGTCGGGTTTCTCCGCGAAGGTCTTCACTCGGGATGGCCGCAGTTCATCGCCTTCGGAGGCCTCAAACTGCACGTACCCGTATCCCGTAGCGGGATGCGTCGGCTCAACACCGACGGTGACGAGCGCGCCGTTCTCCTGGGCCGCGTCGATGGCCACTCTCAGGACGTCCTGGAACTGCCGCACATTGGAGATGACGTGATCCGCGGGCAGCACGACCATCGTGGCATCGGGATCAGTAGCGGCCAGCTTCAGGGCAGCGAAATAAATACACGGTGCCGTATTTCGGCTGAAGGGCTCCACCAGGATGTTCTCTACAGGAAGGACCGGCAGCTGGTCAGATGTAATCTCTGCGTACCGGGCATTCGTCACCACGTAGGCGTTTTCCGGCGGGACGATTCCCTGGAGGCGCGCGAGCGTGTTTTGGATCAGCGTGCCGTCACCGAACACGTTCAGGAACTGCTTGGGTTGTGCCTTGCGACTACGAGGCCAGAATCGGGCGCCGATTCCTCCGGCCATGATGACAGCGTGGGTCATGTAGTAGGGGTTGTTCAGGGATCGTGATCTCAGGCAATGTACGGGCCTCCGGCCTTGCGGCGCGTTAAATGGAACCCAATATGTGTCAGGTCGAGCGCGCACCTGTCCATTAAAATGAACAGTCTGTCGACGCCCAATCGTCCCTTGGGGCCGGTTTTGGGGCCAAATGATCCGGTCCGGCACGGCGAGGAGGCCCGGCGTGTCATTTGCAAAGGGTTAGTCAAAGGCCATCGGAAGGCTTTGCGAGCCCCTTCAATCAACTCGGACAGGATCATGAAACTCTTTACTACTGGACTGCTGAGCATGGCGCTCATATCGATGGCGGCTGGGTGCATAGTCGACGAGACCGTAGGCCCGTCTGGTCCTCAGGGTCGAGATGGAAACGCGAACGTGTTTACCCTCAACTTTGACTTCCTGCTGGCTGATGCCGCCATCAACGGCAACATTGCATCGGTCCAGTTTGACGTTCCGGATATCACAACCGGTGTCGTGGACGAAGGCGCAATGCTGCTCTTCTTCCGTGATCAGGGGACGTGGACGGCCATGCCCTACACGTTCTA
This sequence comes from Rhodothermales bacterium, assembly GCA_047611125.1. Taxonomy (GTDB): domain Bacteria; phylum Bacteroidota; class Rhodothermia; order Rhodothermales; family UBA10348; genus JABDJZ01. The sequence goes on along the minus strand of JBLFXH010000046.1, from coordinate 7,369 downwards.
CACCGGCGGTGGGGAAGCGGTGTCACTGGGCTTCGGATACGACGTCGGATTCCTGGAGGTATTCTATGAGACCGCCGTGACCGATCCAGCCCTCCTGCCGGACCGTGAAATGAAGGCCGTCGTCATAGACGGATTCCCCGCATTCAAGGCGGGAATCGATCTCACGGACTACGAAGCCGTAGCGCAGCACTTCAAGATCCAGGATTGAAGACTCGAACGACTCAGGCAGCTTTAGTCACCGGCGGGTGGGTCGATAATCAGGTCAGTAACTGGACGACCACTCCTTACGTGATTCTGGCCCTATGCGTGACCTCAACTTCGAATCCAGAAGCCTGATTCGGCGCACCAGCACCCCTAAAATGCGACATGTAATCGCCGGATTCTGCCGAACTGCCCTTGAGGATTATCGCGAGGCAGGCTACCCATTCGGCAAGACGATGGACGGGATGCTGCTGTGGTTCGAGTACGGACAACGGACTACTGACAACTAGCGCCCACCGCGCTTTGCTTTCCAACAGCCCCACTGGCTGCTGCCGGGCCTCTCATCTTAGGATGGGAGGCCCGCTATTTTTAGGGCGAATGTCGCGCCTACCGGGAGATGACGACCAGGCGGCTGGCAATTCCCGCGCGGGTAGCCTGACGAAGCAGGTAGAGCCCTTCCGGCAGATCTCCGATGGCGATGGCGGTGGTGCCTCCAGAGACGTCCAGCGACTTCACGCGTCGACCAAGCAGGTCCCAGATCTCAAGCGTTCCCGGCATCTGGGCATCTACAGAGAGGATGTCGCGCGCGGGGGAGGGCCACGCCTGCAAACCCGCCGAAGCAGAAGGCTGATCTGCCACCGCGGTGCTTGACGCAAAGTTGAACCGTGCCACAACCGGGAGATGATCAGAGGTCGAACTGACGTAGCCCGGCAGATCGTTCAGCAGCTCGGAAAAGCGATCGGCCGAGTTGGCCACGACCGCGCCGGAGAGTTCGCTGCTGATTAGGATGTTGTCGATGGTACTCCCGGTCCGGCAACTGGAGTTGCTCCCGCACCAAGTGCCTACATTTCCGTCGGCGATCAGGAATTCGTACTCAGGGTCGGCCACGAAATTGGCGTAGGGCGAGGAACGGCCCGAGGTAATGGAGCGGTCAGTCTCATCGTTGAAGTCTCCCATGACGATGACTCGGTCACTGCCATGCAGGAAATCCAGACGATTGTAGAGCGCGGACGAGGCTCCAGAACGGCGATCGTGTGAGGTGCCGTCCGAGCAGCACTTCATGTGGACGGTCACGAAGAGAACCGTCACGGTCGTATCAGAAAGCGTGACGTCGGCCTTCATCACCAGGGGAGGGCGGCCGGCAAATTCATAGCTGAATTGGCCACCTGTAAACATCGGACCCACGGACCGCACGGAGATCACGTCCTTCTTGAAGACGAACGCTGTGTAGAGATTGGTCGTAGTGGCTAGACGGCCGTCCCACTCGTCCCCCAGCCTCGCCAGGAGGGCATTCAGGACAGTTGGAGACGTGACCTCTTGAAGGCCCCAGATGTCCACGCCGGACTGCTGCATGGTGGCCACGACGTTTCCCATCTGTGGATCGGCATTCTGGAATTGTTTGATGTTCCAGGCTCCTATGTCCATCGTGGCAACCGAGCCAATTCGGGTGACGGTCTGGGCGTTGGTCAGCAACGGCGCCAGGCACACAGCAATCAGCAGGATCAGGACTTTTCTCATGAGCCCTGCAACGTCAGGAAACACTGGAGCGATCCGCGCCAATACGACTATTTGCCGGCCCCTATTCAAAATCAGTGTTCAGTCGGTATCTCGACAACCGGTTGTTACCGGTATCGGCTACATAGACGATGCGGCCGAAGTAGGCCACGCCCTGAGGATTCCTGAACTGGCGCGAGCCGTCTCCGGTGCCCCCAAACGACACGATAACGGGCTTCGTGGTGCGAGCGCCCGGCGGCGGCGCTACACCTTCAACGCCGGCCGACGTGAACGCGAACAGGCTATCCTTGGCCGCGTCGAGCACGAAGATGTAGTTCGAGCCGTCCGCTGCGAAGGTGACGTCGGAGGGATGGCCGAACTTGAACTCATCGTAGAGGAAGCCGTCGCCACGAGCCTCATTGGCCGTGATGGTCAGTTTGTCCGTATCCGGGCGGTACTCCAAACCATCAGAGGTGAGAACCGTGATGATGCTCAGGACGGCAAAGCGCAGTGAGGATCCGGCCGGCAGCGGACCATCAGGGCCGTCGGGGTCAGAGGACTGCGTGAGAATGAACTCCTTGTTTTCCCGCGGAGACCCAAACGCCAAACGCTGCGGAGGATGCACAAACGTGGTGACGTCCGTGGGGTAGATGGCGCTTCTCAGGCTCTCGCGATTCGGGTCCAGAACGCCAATCGCCTGCACATTCTGACCCTCTACGGTGAACTCCAGAATGGCATTGTGGGGGAGGATGATCGATGTACGATCATTGATCGGTCCCCGGCGTGAGACGTAGATCCGGTTGTTGTTGATGACTCCCACGCCGGTGAAGTCAACCTGCTCATCAGTCTCAATCGGGTCGGGACGATTGAACTTCCGGGAGTCATCATCGAACGGGTGCCAGATGATGTTTGAGAGCGTGGGAGCACCGGTGGTCAGACCGGAATAGTGCAGTACAACCGGCAAGACCCAGTCCCTTCCGTTCAGGGTGGTGTCGCGCTTGGCCGTCACATACACGTCCAGCTTGCGGTCCTGGACTACCGAGTCGCCGCCCCGGGGGATGGGCACAAAAAGAGCCGGGCGGCCGGAGAGGTCCAGTACGTGCAGTCCACGAGCGTCCACGACGTAGATGAACTCATCGTAGCCCACGTAAACGTCCTGCGGCGCATCGAAAGGGGCCCCGTCGGCACCGATTTCGAAGAACGGGAAGAGAGGCACGTACTCGGCCTCCGAAATCAGCCCGGGCTCGCGACGTCCAGCTTCGAATATTTCGTCGGTTACGGTGTCATTCTTTGACCCAAAGAGGTCGTCGCATCCTGTAAGCAGGACGGCGAGAAGAACGGGTGCGAGAAAGTGCGTCAGTTTCACGAAGTCGGAGATTGCCCGGTTCAGATGGAGATGTTCAGGCCAATGCGGTGGACGTTTCCGAGCCGCTCCAGCCGATTGAATCCATAGTCGGCACGAAGCGAAGGCGTAATTCCTGGAATTGCTACGCCGAACCCAAAGCTGGGGGTGGTGGATTCCTCGACGCCCAGGCGGTATCCGGTACGAAGCCAGAGAGTGGATTGCCAGACGTATTCGATTCCCATGTTCCACGTCTCCGCGTTGTCGGCGGGATTGTTCAACTGGGCGGACACCGTGGCGGTGTGCTGCGAAGATCCTTGAAGGAGTTCGTAGGCGACGCCCATCATGAAGGTGGTTGGCGCCGTGGCACGCTCGAAGTCCGTTTCAAGCTGCACAGGATTAGGACCAACTATGGTCCGCTCCAATTCGCCGGAGGGCGTTCCGTCCAGACCGAAGTTGCGGACGGCCACGCCCATCTGGGCGCCAGTCGATCCGACCTTGTAAAAGATGCCAAGATCAAAGACGTAGGTCGAGTTGGTCAGCCCCGCAACCGATTCGCGGACGTACTTCGCGGTGATGCCGTAGCTGAAGAGGTCGGTGAGAGACTGGGCGGCCGTGATGCCGACGGAAAGATCACGCAAGGCGAAGGTCTCGCCGGTCCCGAATGGCTGGAACTCAGTAGTCACGTCCATCGACCCCGAGTCCAGGGTCTGTACGGCAAGGCCGAAGGCGACACTGGATCCGGCGGGTCGGTAGACCGCAGTAGCACCGGCCAGCTGTACATCTACGAAGTACCCAGCACGCTGGAGTGACACGTGCATGCCCTGTAGCTGCGCACCCAGGGCTGGATTCCAGAACAAGGCTCCTGCATCGTGCGCGGTGGCCACCGCGGTTTGTCCGAGTGCGGCACCGCGCGGGTCTACGGGAATTTTCAGGAACTGGAAGCCGGACGTCCCTGCGCGTTCACCACCGAGGGAGGGGAGTACCTGTGCGCTGGCCTGTCGGCTAACGGGGGCCAGAAGGACAAGAAGTCCAAATACAGCCAATGCGGCCTTTATCCGTATGCGATTAGCTGCCATTAGAATCGGAATGACGCCCCCAGCATGATGTGGCGTTGGGCCATATAGCGCGCCGGATTGAAGGGGGGCAGACCGCTGCTGTTGGGGTCATCATACCGGGGATCGCGCGTGCCGGCGGACACATCGTAGGCTCGGTTGTCTCTCAGCGTCGTGAAGTCAGTTCCTTCCGCCACGTTTGGATAGGCCTTGCCGGTCACGGCATTGACGATGACGGCATTCTTCTGGTTGAACACGTTGGTGATCTCCAGGCTGAGCGCGACGTCCGCGCCCGCGATGTTGAGAGAACGCTGGATGTTCATGTCGAACCAGAACCACGGCGCCCCTGAGCTCTCAAAGCGATTCGCGGGATCCGAGTCCGACTCATAGATAGGTCGCCAGTCCTGCGCCCCCGTGAACGGATTGACTTCGTTGCCTCGGAAAATCACGGGTGTATACCGCTGGCCGCTGCGCCAGGTGGTGGCCAGATAGGCCCTGAAGTTGTTTAGGCCCGGAATGCCGAGGAACGGCTTGTCCCGGAAACGCGAGAAGGTCACTGACGCTTTCAGATCCAGCGGCCGATCCCAGGCCAGCGGCGTCTCGAAGGTGTTGTCGATGTCCCCATTGGCGAGGAACTGGCTCAGGGCGTCATTATTTGTCGAGCTGAGTCCAGTAGCTCGGGAGAAGGAGCCGGACACACGGCCCGAGAACCAGTCTCCAATCCTCTTGAGGTAGCTGGCCTCGAGACCGCGAACACGGGCAAAGTCGCCGTTGACGCGGAAGGCTCTTGCTACTTCGCGGCCCGTCGGATCCGGAACCACAACGTTCTCGACCGTGATGAAGTCGAATTTGTCACGCCAGAAGGCTGTCAGATTCAGGGCATCATTACTTGAGAACTGGGTGCGTAGTCCCATTTCGTAGCTGATGTCCACCTCAGGGTCCAAGTTCGGATTCCCGAGGTCGGCAAAGAAGGACCGGTCCTGGAAGAAGGGATCCAGTCCGGTGTACACGAAGGTCGGGTGCGGAATACGGGTGGAGTGCCCGTAGTTGAAAAACAGAACCCGATTCTCCTTGATAGGGAAGGACACCCTCACCTTTGGAAGCAGCCTGAATTTGGTGCGCAGCCCGAAGAAGGGGACGGTGGCGCTCTGATAGGCATCCCGCACGGTATCCAGAATTGGAGCGCGCTCGTCTTTCATCAGGTCATCCACATATTGCCCTGGAGACCAGTATTCGAACCGACCACCGATGTTGGCAATTAGGCCGCGGTAGCGAACCTGGTGGGTTGCGAAGAACGCACCACGTCGGGGCTTGACGCGCCAGATATCAGAGCTTTCGCCAAGCCTGTCCGTTCCCTCGGACGTGCCGATCGGTGCGCCGACCCACGGGCGGATGACATCGATCCACTGATAGTCGTTTCGCTTGATCTCGAGGCCGGCGGTAGTCCGGTTGTTCTTGTCCTCGCTGAAGAGCGTGTATGTCATCCGGGCCGTCAGCTCTTCCGCGAAGTGATCGTGGAAGCGGGTGGCGATACCCCCGTTGTTGATCAGTCCTGGACCGGGCAGCACGAACAACGCATTCGGGTCAAGCGCCTGTCCGTTGGCGTCCACGAAGATGTTGGCGGGGAAGGGGACGATGCTGGTCGGGTCCAACTCGGTGTCCACGTTCTGCGGACGCCAGTCCCGACCGTTGGCGTCGGCTCTCAAACGCGTGAACAGGCGCGACAGCTGCACGTCGTAGAACGAGCGGTCATTGAGCACGTGTGACCATTTAACGTAGGAAATGATGTTGTCGTGCGCGTACGTATTCCCGTTGTCGGGCTGCAGGATGAACGAGTACTGGAAACCCGGCTGCACGATGGCCTCGTTTCCGGTCACCTGAAGCATGCGGGTGTTCTGATTGACCGTCAGCGATCGCTGATACGAAGTCTGAAGTTTCATCCCCGGCTTCACGTCATAGGTCAGCTTGGTGATGCCATTCCAGCGATTTCCAGTCCGCGGGCTGAAGAACGTGTTGGTGATGAGCGATGAACGTACCTGCTCGGGGGTCGCGACCTGTCGGGTAAAGCCATCCGAGAGCTGCACCTGACCCGATGCGAAGAACCGCAACTTGCCTTTTACAACAGGACCGCTCAAGTTGAATTCGTAAATGGACTCGGCAAAGCTGGACGTCGCGTCGTCGTTGAACCCAAATTCGTCGCGCTTGTGGGAAAAGAAGCCCGCAAACTGATCGGTGCCGGATTGCGTGGTGACGGCCACAACGCCGGAGGTCACGTCGCCAAACTCGGCACCAATTCCACCGGTGGTGACCTCGATTTCAGAGAAGGCGTTGGAGCCGATGTCCAGTCCGAATCCGGTTCCGGCCAGTGGATCCTTGGCCGAGACCCCATCGACAATGAATCCGGTTTCGTCAGCACGGCCGCCTCGTATGTACAAGCCCGTTGGATCCTGCACAATCCCGACCTGGGTGGCCACGGCGGCCTGAACATCCCGCAGCGGCGCAATCTGCAGGTCTTCCCGGCTGATGGAAAGGGTCGAGGATGAGTTCTCTACATCCACCAGCGGGCGGTCTCCAATCACGATGATCTCATCATCCGTTGAGAGAACGGCCGGATCGAGCGTGGTCTCCAGCCTCGTGGTTTGTCCGTCGGCCACGACGATTCCCGTGAAGAGCTTGGTCTCGAAGCCGATATAGGATACCCGAACGGCGTATTCGCCCGCGCGCATCGAGGAAATCGCGAAGTTACCGTCGAAGTCTGTCGCAGCGCCGAACGACGTGCCCATTACAATGATATTGACTCCGATAAGCGACTCGCCGGTCTCGCCGTCCGTGATCCGCCCGGCAATCGTGCCCTGAGCGAACGCGGACGCCGCCGGTGACAGCAGCAGCAACAGAAGAGTCAGGAGAGCGCTTCTTGTCATCTGGGGAATCCCAGGCTTTCGAGCATGAGGTGGATGGCCTTCGTAGCCGCGGCTGGGTCGCCATCGGCTCCTACCAAGAGGTTGGCACCCGTCTGCTCGTTGATGAGTGGAATGGCGAAGAGCCCGACGCGTCGGTCGGCGCTGATCGAGGCAATAGTCGATGGGCCGGTCCAGGTACCCTGGCGGCTTCCCTGCCGGGTCACGTACCGGTAGCGGGCGTCATACAGCGGGATGACGTTCGTTCCGGTTGCTACGTACGGTAGCGTGTTGATCTGGAAACCGGTCGACTTCAAATCCGGCATCGTTTCCGATACACCCGGCAAGGGCGATGTGGCCGTCAGCGGTGCGTTGAAGGA
>JBLFXH010000045.1:0-16511 GCA_047611125.1 Rhodothermales bacterium | reverse complement strand
CTGATACTGGCCGGCCTGTTGATCGCGAGTGGCTCGTCCCCGCGATCAGGCGCGCTCGCACAAGCCAGTCAGGCCGAGTTGGTATCCTGGTTCAGGGAAGGGCGCCGCGCGTTGGACGCGGGTGATCTGGAGAAGGCAGAGGCCCGTTTTCGCGCTGTGTACGACGAAAACCCAGCCTGGTCGGAGACCCGCTATGGTAGCGTAGCCTACTGGTTGAGCCGGGCGTACCGGGAAGCCGACAGCGACTCACTCGCGGGCGCCGCAATACGAGGCGGTATTGAGGCGATGAAGGAACGCGAGTCCTTCGACGTTCGCCTGGCGGATGCTTTCGTAGTGGAGGCACTGAGCGATCCCAAGGAGCCTGGCCGCGTGACGCCTCAGATCCTGGATCAGTACATCAACCTGCTCTACAACGTTGATGCACTCTTGGATGACGATGAGCGGGTCATCATGTCCCGACATGTGGCCCAATTGGCTCTGGTGGCGCCCGCCGGGGTGATGACCGATGCCTTCCGCGGTGACCCCGCCGGCGTCGTGGATGCCTGGTCCCCTAGGAAGGGCGCCGGCCCCTTGCTGGTCACGTGGTGGCGAAGCCAGGACCCCGTTCCCGCCACGCGGTCCAATGAGAGACTGGAAGAACACCTAAGACGAGTGGGTACGGCGTTGTCCAAATATGCGGACGCCGAGAGCGCGATGGGAATGGATCCACGCGGCGAAGTCTATCTCCGCTACGGCCCCCCCCAGGAGCAGATCAAGGTCACCTTTGATGATCCCGTGCTCACAGACCTCATCTATCGCCCAGGTGCCGTGGTCAACCTGAGCGATTTCCCCCGGAACGAGTTCTGGGTGTTCGGGCATATTGACCGGGCTGCATGGTTTCTCTTTGTTCGGGACAAGGGCCGCTGGCGAATCGGTAAGACCTTGGACCTGATACCGCGCAACCTGCGGACCGGCTTCAGCGCCGGTAGTCGCGGGCGTATCAAGGCGGGTATGTCCATCGCCGTGTTGCAGAACATATTCCGCCAACTGGCACCGCTCCACCCGGACTTCGCGATGAGGTATGCCGAGGTGGACAACTATGCCATGCAAATGCCCGAGTTTGGGCCGGGGCGCATGGCAAATCGGACATCTCGTAGTCTCGCAGCACCTCCTGGGGGCGTTACGGGCTCAACCCAAATAGACCAGCCGGCCCAGTTCATCCAGACCATGATGGTCAAATCACGCAGCGAGGATGACGCCTCGATCGCTACACGGGAGACGGTCACGCCACGCGTGTACGTTGAGGCGTTGGCAGAGCAAGGGATTCTCGAGGTCGGCTATCGCGCCGTGCGCTACCTGGAGCCTGATGGTTCGACCCGAACGGTCATCCACTGGAGCCCCGAACCCGGAGGGATCAGACCAGGCCGCAAGGAGCGCAGGCTGATGGAGTCGGTGAACTACCCCGACCACGGCCAATACTTGATGACCATGACCGCGGTCCAGAAAGACACCGAATACCTGGACCGGGTCATCCGAAAGGACCGGTTCATGATCACCGGCTTGCCAGACCGCAGTGAGGCCATCCCGGTGCAGCAGACCACGCTGTCTGGTGACACGGCGCTGTTTCACATTGCCATGCAGTGGGATCAGTATGCTATGGGAGCCTCTCGCACCCAACGGGGACCCCAGCTACGCGTGGCCACCGCCCGGATGGACAGCATCTCGGCGCTAAATCCAGACCCGGGACAGCTCGAGATGAGCGACCTGCTCCCGGTGACGGCCCTGCTGGATGTTTCGCCCGTAGATTTCGTTCCGACGCCCTATCCCTTCCGGATCCTCACCCGCGAACTGCAGCTCGCGCTGTCATTTGAGGTCTACCACCTGGCCTTCGGGCCGGGTGACCAGACCGAGTACACCGTGACCTTTGACGTGAAGCGGGATGCACAGCGAGGCGGATTCCTGTCACTTCGTCGAGGGGAGGCACGGGGTACGTCGGCCAGCTTTGGCGCCTCGGGCACATCGCGCAAGGCCGTCCAGATGATTCTCATTGACCTCGAGGCCTGGGAGGGCAGCGGGGAGTTGAATATCACCGTTACCGTGAAGGACGAGGTAACCGGGCAGAGCACCACGCGCGACATCCTTTTCGATCTCCGATGAGCAAAGACCGTTCTGATTTTTTTGACCGGGTCTACGAGGTCGTGGCGCTGATTCCCCCCGGGAAAGTCACCACCTACGGGCTGATTGCCCAGCACTTGGGGCTAAAGAGTGCTGCTCGAACCGTAGGCTGGGCGCTAAACGGAGGCGTGGCATCCGGCCTTCCGTGTCATCGAGTGGTCAACCGATTTGGCGCCCTCTCCGGGCGACTCAAATTCAGCAACCAATTCGCCATGGAAGACCAGCTTAGAAATGAGGGCGTGGCCTTTCTGGACGATGGAACGGTAGACATGACTTTGCACCTCTGGGATCCGGACGAAGCACTCGGTCGCAAAGATGCTTAGCTACGGCTGCTAGCTCCAGCTGACCGACTCCAACTCGTCCCAGAAGCCGGGGAAGGAGATGGCCGCGGCGGACGCACCCGAGATCGTGGTCGGTCCCTCGGCAGTTAGGCCAGCCACCGCCAGTGCCATGGCAATTCGGTGATCGTGGCGTGCCTCGACCGTGGCGCCTCGCAGTTTTGCGGGCCCTCGAATCGTGAGGCCGTCAGGTTGCTGCGTCACGTGAGCACCCATGGCCTTGAGTCCCGCACACATCGCATCAATCCGGTCGGTTTCCTTGACGCGGAGCTCAGCTGCGTCACGAATCACGGTCTTGCCTTCGGCGGCGGCCGCGGCAACCGCCAGAATCGGAATCTCGTCGATCAGGTTCGGGATGATGCTGCCGCCAATCGTAACCCCGCTCAAGGGCGCTGACTTTACCGCGAGGTCGGCAATGGGCTCGCCCCCCAGAACACGCTCGTTGGTAACCTTGATATTTGCTCCCATGGCCCGAAGGACCTCAATAAGTCCAGTCCGGGTCCGGTTCATTCCAATCCCGTGCAGTTTCAGCAGGGAGCCCGGGACGATCGTGGCTGCTACAAGGAAGAAGGCCGCCGCGGAGAAGTCCGCGGGCACGGCCCAGGTGCGGGCTGGAATCGTATGGCCGGCCTGCACAGAAATGTGGCGTTCATTGCCGATTTCGAGAATGTCCAGGCCGAGCATGCGCTCGGTATGATCACGTGACGGCTTGGACTCGATCACGGTGGTCTCGCCACGTGCATAGAGGCCCGCAAGGAGTACGGCCGACTTCACCTGTGCCGAGGCCACCGGTAGGCGATACTCAATACCGGACAGATCTCCGCCCTCGACAATCAGGGGGGGATGGCCATCCGTCATTCGAATTCGCGCTCCCATCGCGGTCAGCGGGTCTGCGATACGCCCCATGGGACGACCTGACAACGACGCGTCGCCAATCATGGTGGCGGCAAACGGCTGACCGGAGAGGAGCCCCGCCAGGAGGCGCATCGTGGTCCCAGAGTTTCCGCAGTCCAGGTGCGCTGAGGGCGCCGCCCAGCCCCTGAGTCCGCGCCCCTGCACCACCAGAATTCCGTCGTGTTCGATTGCGACTTCCGTGCCCAGCGCCTGCACACAGGCCAGCGTCGATTGCGGGTCCGCCGCCTCAGGAAAATGGACGATGCGACTCTCGCCCTCGCCAAGTGCCGCGAAGAGCGCGCACCGGTGCGCCACCGACTTGTCACCAGGGATCCTGGCGCGGCCAGCCAGTCCCTTTGACGGCAGCACTACCTTCAGGTCAGCTCCAGGCTTGAGGTCAGTTCCGGGTTTCAAAAGGCAGCCTCCAACTGGTTGAGGTAGGCCTGCCGATTGGCAGGCCGGGTAAATGCCGTGCGAAAGCCATTTCGCACACAGGTGCGGATTTCTTCGGCAGTCAGTCCACACTGAACGTGGCTGCGCCAGATTTCCTCACTGACCGTGCCGCAGCTGAAGAGCCGGCTGTCGGTGTTGATGCAGACCACAGCTCCTGCGCGCACAAGTTCGGCGATGGGGTGTGCGGCAAAACTCGGAGCAACCTGTGTCTGCACGTTCGAGGTGGGGCAGACCTCGAGAGGGATTCCGTGAAGGACTAGGTACTCCAGCAGTTCAGGATCCGAAATCGCGGCAATCCCGTGTCCAATTCGGTGCGCGCCGCAGACCAGTAGGGCCTGTCGAATGGAACCTGGTCCCCAAGACTCGCCCGCATGTATAGTCAGGCCCAGCAAATTGCGACGCGCATGACTGAATGCTTCCAGATGCTCTTTGGCCGGATGGCCCGCCTCTGGCCCCGCGAGGTCAAAGCCCACCACGCCGCGCCCCTTGAAGGCCACGGCCAGTTGCGCCAGGTGCAGGGATTCCTCAGCCAGTTTCCCCCTGAGGGCACAGATGATGAGGCCGGTCTCCACGCCATGCATCGTCCCTGCAGCGTCCAAGCCCTCCAGAACCGCAGCCACCACGGATTCCAGCGTGAGGCCTTCGTCCACGTGCAGCAGCGGGCAAAAACGAACCTCCAGGTAGCGGACGTTTTCGGCTGCCGCATCTTCCACGAGTTCGTGCGCAATGCGCCGGAGTGCCTGGCGAGTCTGCATCAGGACGAGCGTAATCTCGAACCACGCCAGATAGGCCTCCAGACTTCCCGCCGTGTCAATGCCGCGGACCGCCTGCGTCAAGGCCGGGGCCGAGCGGGCGGGCAATTGATCCAGCTTTCCCTGCCGGGTTGCCAGGTCGATCATGGTCTCGGGCCGGAGAGAACCGTCCAGGTGCAGATGCAGCTCGGCCTTGGGCCAACTTTTGATCTGTTCCAGTGACAGGACTTCCATGGAGGGGCTGTTGTTAGGCGCTTAAGTTAACGCGGTGACTAGACGTTGCGTGGCGCGGGAAAGGAACCGCTCCGATCGGCGTTCGGTAAAGGTCCGAGAAAAACGCGAAAGAAGCGGCCCTGCGGGGTTCTGAGTTTCGTAGTTTTCGCTTAATACATCGGGGCGACCCGCGGCACCCATCTCCGGGACCGCAGACGCCACGGCAATACCAAGGAACTGGCAATGGGAAGTCTCGGCCCCTTTGAGATAGCGCTCGTATTTTTGGTGATCCTGCTTGTGTTTGGAGCCAAGCGCATTCCCGAGATCGCCCGCGGATTGGGCAAGGGAATCCGCGAGTTCAAATCGGCAACGCGGGACATCTCTAACGAGTTCAACACGGAAACCAACCCGAATCGGATTCAGACGCCCGCTCCGCCGGCGCAACCACCGGCTCCCCGCGCCACCGCGGACCCCGTGGCCCAAAAGCGAGACAGCGACGGCGGGTGACGAATCCCTTTCTGGAAGCTCAGCAGTTGCTGTTTGAGGGCTCGGTGACTTGCCGCGGTCTGGCAGAGGAACACCTTGCCCGGATCGCCGCGAAGAATCCAGCCTTGAACGCCTTCGTCCATGTTGACGACCGGGCCGCGTTGCAGGCCGCCGACGCCGTGGATGCGCGAGTAGCCGCCGGTGAGCGTCCCGCGCTGGCGGGACTGATGCTGGGGGTCAAGGACGTGATCTGCCAGAAGGGCCAGCCCGTTCGCTGCGCTTCTAAGATTCTGGCGGACTTTACGTCTCTCATTGATTCGACTGCGCTAGCCGCACTGGTCGAGGCCGGGGCGGTGGTGCTTGGACGGACCAACTGTGACGAATTTGCCATGGGGTCCTCGAACGAGAACTCCATCTACGGCCGGGCCAAGCACCCGGTGGATCACACTCTTGTGACGGGGGGATCCTCCGGAGGGTCAGCGGCTGCGGTGGCGGCCGGTCTCTGCCACGTTGCCTTGGGTTCGGATACCGGTGGCTCCATTCGCCAGCCGGCATCGTTCTGTGGCGTGGCCGGTCTCAAGCCCACCTACGGACGTGTCTCGCGATTTGGATTGGTGGCCTACGCGTCGTCATTCGATTCTATTGGCCCGTTTGCACGTGGTCTTGGCGATTTGGCTGCGGTATTCCAGCAGATGGCGGGGCACGACGGACAGGACAATACCAGCGCCGAAGTGCCGGTGCCCGACTACACAGCGTCGGCTGGCAGGTCAATCAAAGGCCTCCGGGTAGGGCTGCCTGAGGAATACTTCGATCCCGGACTCGATGCAGCCACCGCCGAGTGCGTGCGTGCGGCTGTGGCAAGACTGGAGGCCGGCGGCGCTACGGCCACGCCGGTATCGCTGCCGCATACGCGCTACGGTGTAGCGGCCTACTACATCCTGACCACGGCCGAAGCATCCAGCAACCTTGCGCGGTATGACGGTGTCCGGTACGGCCATCGAGCTGCGAACCCGAAAGACTTACAGGACCTGTACGTCCGCTCCCGCAACGAGGGCTTTGGAGAGGAGGTGAAGCGGCGCATCATGCTCGGCACGTACGTGCTATCGTCCGGGTACTACGATGCCTACTACGCGAAAGCCCAGCGCGTCCGAAGACTGATTCGCGAGGACTTTGAGCGCGCGTTCACCCAGGTGGACATCATCGCCACCCCAGCTACGCCGGGCCCGGCTTTTCCTGCTGGGAGCCACGCCGATGATCCGCTTTCGATGTACCTTTCCGATATCTATACCGTCACCGCCAATCTGGCCGGTATTCCGGGGCTCGTGGTCCCGGCCGGGGCGAACCCGGAGGGGCTTCCGATCGGCATTCAGTTACTCGGACCGGCCTTCAGCGAGGCCGAACTACTCCGTGCCGGCAGCGTTTGCTGGCCACCAATACACGCTTCCGTCTGAACATGAGTATTCTCGTCGACCGCAATACCCGCCTGATCGTCCAGGGCTTTACTGGCAAGGAGGGTACGTTCCACTCTGAGCAGATGATTGAGTATGGAACGCCGCTGGTTGGTGGCGTCACGCCTGGGAAGGGCGGTCAGACGCACCTGGGCAAGCCGGTGTTCAATACCGTGGCGGATGCCGTAGAGAAAGAGGGCGCGAACGCCTCCGTCATTTTTGTACCGCCTCCCTTTGCAGCGGATGCCATTCTCGAGTCGGCTATGGCCGGGATCGAGGTTGTGATCTGCATCACCGAGGGCATCCCGGCACGGGACATGGTTTCGGTCTTCCACTACTGCCAGCAGGAAGGCGTGAAGCTTGTTGGTCCAAACTGTCCAGGTGTGATTACACCCGGTCAGGCCAAGGTGGGCATCATGCCGGCGATGATCTTCAAGCCGGGCAACGTGGGTGTCGTGTCCCGCTCCGGTACGCTGACCTATGAGGCGGTCGACCAGTTGACCCGCGAGGGCTTCGGTCAGTCCACCGCCGTGGGCATTGGCGGAGATCCCATTATCGGCTCCCGATTCGTCGACATCCTAACACTCTTTCAGGCTGACGACGAGACCGAAGCTGTGATCATGATCGGCGAGATTGGTGGTACTGCCGAAGAGGAAGCTGCCGCGTATATAAAGGAGCACATGACCAAGCCGGTCTTCGCATTCATCGCTGGGCAGACGGCACCTCCTGGACGACGGATGGGACACGCCGGGGCGATTATCTCCGGTGGTCAGGGAACGGCTGAAGAGAAATTTGCGGCCCTCGAGGACGCGGGTGCAGTCATCGTCAAGAACCCGGCTGCTCTGGGATCCACAGTCCGCGAGCACTTTTCGCCCGTAAGCTGACCTTTCGCCCCTTTCGCCCCTTGCGACCGGGCTTCATGGGCTGGGTGCGTATTCCCAACCGACCGTGAAGATCAAGACCGCAGTTTTTGAAAGGGCGGCCCCCACCCTGGTGGAATTACCGCCGCCCGGCATCCCCGAAGTCGCCTTCATTGGCCGCTCCAATGTCGGGAAGAGCTCCCTACTCAATCGGTTGGTGCACCGCAAGGCGCTCGCACGCACAAGCGGGACTCCAGGCAAGACGCGCGAACTGAATTTCTACCGCATCAATGATGCGTTCTACTTCGTGGACCTGCCGGGCTTTGGATATGCTCGGGTATCCAAGACGGAGCGGGCGGCGTGGCAGCGAACCATCGGCGGCTACATCACCACGCGGGAGTCGCTGAGCCTGGTTCTGCACCTGATTGACGGGCGTCACGATCCGACACCACTGGATCTCGAGATCATGGCGCTGATTCGCGAATCAACGGCGGTGTACGGAGTCTTGATGACCAAGTCAGACAAGTTGTCCGGAAACCAGCGAGCAAAGCATGTGGCAGCCGTGCGAAAGGCGGGGAAGGGCATGGGGCTTGAGGTCCCGGTTATCCTGACGTCAGCCAAGGACGGCCGGGGGAAAGAGGAGGCCCTGAAGTTGATAGGTCAACACGTTCGCCAGGGTCATTCGCCAAATCCTAACCCCTGACGGATTCGAGTCGAGGTAGCTTGGACGTGAGACTTCCCGCACGCTCAATCCCTGATTCGATGCTCTCCGTTCTGATTACCGATTCCGTTCACTCCATCTGCACTGACATGCTTAAGGAGGCGGGGATGGAGGCCCGCATTGAGTTGGGTCGCACACCCGACGAACTGGTAGAGCTCGGCCGCGAAGTGGACGGTTGGATTATTCGAAGTGGGACCCGGATCACGGCTCCCATGATTCAGGCCGCTGGCAAACTAAAGGCCATCGGCCGGGCCGGGGTCGGCGTGGACAATGTGGATCTGGTGGCTGCCACGCACCGCGGCGTCCTCGTGTTGAACGCGCCCGCCGGCAATACGGTGTCGACGGCCGAGCACACCGTGGCGATGCTGATGGCGCTAGCTCGAAGGATTCCGGCCGCGAGTGCATCGCTCAAGTCCGGGGCTTGGGACCGCAAAACATTTACGGGCGCCGAGGTCTTCGAAAAAACCATCGGCATCATCGGAGTCGGCAAGATTGGACAAGCGGTGGCCGAGCGGATGAAGTCGTTCGGAACCCGGATTCTCGGATATGACCCCGTCCTCTCTCCCGAGATTGCCCAGCGGATGGGCATTGAACTGGTCGAGCTAGCTGAGCTGTTTCGTGACAGCGACTACATCACGGTCCACACGCCGTTGAATGATGCGACGCGCGGCCTCTTGAATGCAAAGACAATTGCTACCTGCAAGCGCGGCGTCGGCCTGGTGAACTGCGCGCGCGGTGGCATCATCGATGAAACGGACCTTCTCGCTGCCCTGGAAAGCGGGCAAGTAGGAGGGGCGGCGCTGGATGTGTATTCGATTGAGCCCCCGCCGGCTGCTCTACGGGCGCTGATCGAGCATCCGCGGGTGGTTGCCACCCCGCACATTGCGGCTTCCACAGGAGAAGCGCAGGAGAAGGTGGCGCGCCAGGTAACCGAGCAAGTCATTCATGCCCTTCTGGACGAGCCCGTCACGACAGCCGTCAATGCGATGGCCATTCGACTGGCCGCCCAGCCCGAGGTCAAGCCGTATCTGGATCTGGCCGAGAGACTGGGCCGCATTGCGCATCAGCTCTCAGACGGATCCGCCCGGAGCGTGGTGGTTCGCTGTCATGGAGAGGTCCCGCGTCACTACAAGGACGTTCTGGTGGTCGCTGCCCTCAAAGGGATCATGCGTGATATGGTCACCGAGCAGGTGAACCTGGTGAACGCCCCAGTGCTGTCTCAGGAGGCAGGCCTCAAGGCGGACGTCCAGACATTTCATTCCGATGGCAGCTACACCAACCTGGTCGAAGTGGTCCTCACCTCCACAGAAGGGGAGCGAAGTCTCGCAGGGACCGTATTTGGCGTGGATGACGTAAGGATCGTGCGCGTGGATGACGCCTGGATTGAACTCAAGCCAGAAGGGGCAATGCTCTTCTACCGCAACGTGGACCGGCCGGGAATGCTCGCGCACGTTGGTGGCCTTCTCGCCGAGGGCGGTATAAACATCGCCGCCTTGGCGCTGGGACGGAGTGCGAGGGGCGCAATTGCGCTAACAGGCATCAGCGTGGACGAACCCGTTCAAGAAGAAACGTTGCAGGCCATCCGAGATATGGACGGTGTGACGGGCGTACGTCACGCTCTTTTGTAGGGAAAACCCCCACGAAGCGACTTCAGAGGCGGTTTGCCCTAGGGCACTACTACGTGACTGCAAAAGCGATTGCCTGCTCCATCAGGCGTTCACAATGCCTTGACTACAGTAAAAGGCCCGTCTATATTCATGCAATGAACAGGAAACTAACGTTTCACAATCAAGCAAAAGCATAGACCCTACGCTACCGCAATTCGACTCTCCGACCCCTCACCCCCAAGCCAGCTGTCGGCCAAGGCACGCCAATTCCATTTCCTTTCCAGGGATGTGGTATGTCTTTCTTGCTCGACTGGGGCTAACCGTTGGAGACCGTCAGGGTCCGCGCTTCCTGCGCAAATCAGAACTACGGAGAACAGCCGTTACTGTTACAGTTTCGCTGAACTCCGTCCACGTGTGATCAGATACCGATCCAACTTGGTCGACATTCCGACGAGTCCGGCAAGTCCGGGTTCGTGGCGAGTATTTCTCGCCGCGCGGAAAGCTTTGAGGGCAACCTCAAGGCCTCTGAATCCTGGAGCCGTTCAAGGAACGGATATGACACACAAGAAATTGTGCGCGTCGTGATCAACTTCGATCCGGCCTCGCATAACCCGCTAGCCATACAGCTCAATTCAAAGGAGGAGGTAGCATATGTTTCGTAAATGGGGCGTTATCTTCCTAGCACTTATTGCAATACCCACAGTAGCTCTTGCCCAAAACACAGGCAAGATCTCAGGCGTTGTAATGGAGTCCGATACCGGTGAAACCTTGCCTGGTGCAAGTGTCGTCGTTGTCGGAACTCAGCTAGGAACGATTACTGACGTCGATGGGAGTTATTTCATCATCGGCGTTCCCGTGGGCAGCTACGATATCCAAGCATCGTTTGTCGGTTTCTCGACAGCGACTGTTGCGGGTGTCGAAGTCAGCTCTGGTTATACCCAAGAAGTCAACTTTACTCTGGCAGAGGGAGTTCAACTTGACGAGATCATCGTCGAGTATGAGCGCCCGCTGATTCAGAAGGACGCCATTGGTGTTCCAAAGATTGTTGACGCTGAACAGATCGTAAGCCTGCCCGTCCGTGGTGCAGCAGCAGTGGCCTCTATACAGGCTGGTGTTGTTTCCCAGGAAGGTTCAGAAACGCTCAACATTCGTGGTGGTCGTGGCTCTGAGGTCACGTACTACATCGACGGTGTGAAGGTGGTCGGTTCGACCGCTCTCCCGCAGTCCGCGATTCAGGAGCAGGAGATGATCATCGGTAACATCTCGGCTCGCTACGGCGACGCGATGTCCGGTATCATCAACATCACCACCAAGTCTGGTGCTCGTAAGTTCTTCGGTTCTATCGAAGGCGTTACAAGCGAGTCCCTGGATGACTTCGGTTACAACCTGGCGTCATTCGCCGTTGGTGGACCAGTTCTCAACGAGAAAGTCAGTTTCTTCCTGGCAGGTGAATACCTCGACCAGGCTGATAACGGCCCTCGCTGGATTGGTGAGCTGGGTCTGAACGATGCCGGGCTGGCACAGTTGGATGCATTTCCAACTGTCATGCTCGCGCTTGACGGAGACGGCAACCGCTCGTTTATCGACGTGCCGAACACGATGCTCGGTGGCGACTCACTTCCAGTCGGCGACGACGGAACGGTTGTGGTCACCGACGGAACCATCACGACCGCCAACGGCGTGTCGATCACGGTTCCCGACGGTGTTGACGCTACCTCAATCGATCCTGAATTGAGGGATGCGGCCAACTACCTCCAGACTGGCCCCAACGGCGAGACCCTGCTTAGCCGCGACGGCACGACGACGGTCGGCAACATCGACCGGTTTAAGCGTGACAGTGGGCGCAACAACTTCTCTATAAGCTCGAACCTCCAGTTCAACTTGCTCTCGGACGTCCGTCTTCGTGTTGGTGGTCGCTACGTGACCCGCGGTGGAGACACCGGTGGATCCACGCGAGACATGGTCTTTACGCCAGGTACAGCGAACGAATACCGCAACAAAGATGCGCAGTTCTTCGCCACTTGGACGCATTACCTGTCCAACTCCACGTTCTATCAGCTGCAGGTGGATTACACCAGCCGCACCGGTGACACGTGGGATCCAGACTTCGGCAAGTCACTCAATGAGGTCCTTTCCTATGGCGACATTGATGCAGCACCCAACGCCCAGCTCAGGTACCCGTTGAACCTCTCGTTTACTAGCGAGACGCGCACGGATGATCACGGCACGGCTGATGTTGCTGACGACACCGAGTTCACGGTATCCGTACCGACCTACACCCAGCGATGGGAAGATGGTCGTGGCCCGGGCACTGAGACGGCCGGCGGCTTGGTATCTCCGAGTTACGGTCGCTACAGCAGCTCTCGCTCGTTCTTCGACGCAAGCCAGCTTCGCTTCAACGCAACGGCAACGACGCAGGTCGGCCTTCACCAGCTTGAGTTTGGTGGAGAGTTCGAGCAGCAGACCAACCGTTCGTACTCGACCGGTGCTGCATCTCTCGCCCGTTGGGTCGAGGACGCAGACGGCGCCGAGAACCTCGCTACCGGCGAGGCAGGTGTAACGCAGTGGACGGACCTGAATTTCGAGCAGATGTCAGCCGGTTACTACGGCTACAACTTCCACGGAACTTCAGAGACCAACAGTGATGACCTCAACGGCTACGCCGATGATTGTGGTGTCTCTGTTGCCGCCGACGTTCCCACGAGCTGCTACGACATCGCGCCTCACAAGCCGTTGTACTACGGCGGTTACATCCAGGACAAGATCGAATTCCGGGACATCGTCCTGAACCTCGGTGTTCGCGTTGACGTCTTCGACAACAACGTGCTGACCCTGTTTGACCGCTACTCTCGTCTGCCGCTTGTTCGCGTGTCAGATGTCGGTGGTGCTCCGGCCAACGTGCCGGTTGATGCTGCTCCTTACTACAACCAGAACGACGTCATTGGCTATCGTGACCGTACCGGCATCTTCTACGATGCAGGCGGACAGGAAGTACCAGCTGGCGACATTCTGCTTACGGGTGCCAAGCCTCAAACAACGTCAAACATTGTGACCGAGGATGCCTTCGTAGACTACGAGCCCGAAGTAACCTTCATGCCGCGTATCGGTGTGAGCTTCCCGGTTACTGACGAAGCGCTGTTCTTCGCCCGCTACGGCGTGGTGTCGCAGCGTCCGTCATCGAACTCGTTCTCATCGATCGCGGCCCTGTCAAGGTCCACTGGGCGACTGAATAACAACGGCCTCCAGCCTGAGGAAACCACCGAGTACGAACTCGGCTTCCGCCAGCGTACGAGTGCCCGTTCAGCCGTCACGATCTCCGGTTTCTTCCGTCAGATCCGTGGCTTGATTCAGCTGGATGACCTTCGTGAGAGCTTCCCGCAGGGTTACTCTACCTACGGCAACAAGGACTTTGGCACCGTCAAAGGTGTTGAGCTCGACTTTGACCTTCGTCGCTCCGGCGGTGTAGCAGTCAACGCGAACTACACGTTGTCCTTCGCTCAGGGAACGGGTTCCTCATCCACGACGACTTCAACCATCGTCTGGATTGATGAGACGCCTCCGAACTTCATCTCTCCGTTGGACTTCGACCAGCGCCACAAGGCTAACCTCTCCATGGACTATCGTCTGGGAGCCGGTGAAGGCCCAACGGTGTTTGGCGCGAAGCTTTTCGAGAACACGGGAATCAACATTCTCGGCACGGCAGGCTCCGGCTTCCCGTACACGCCGCAGGTTGAGCCATTCTCAATTGTTGATTCGAAGGCTCCGGTTCCCTCTGGTGGTATCAACAGTTCCCGCATGCCATGGACGACCCGTATCGATCTTCGGATCGATCGCAAGTTCGCCGCTGGCGCCCGTTCTACCGTCTCTGCATTCCTCTGGGTGCAGAACGTTCTCGACACCGAGAGCGTCCAGGGCGTATGGCGCGGCACCGGTCTTCCGGGCGACGATGGGTACCTGTCTACCGCTGGCGGTGCGCAGTTCCTGAGTGCCGCGGTTCCAGCTGCGGAGTCTCTCTACCGTCACCGCACCCGCGGGACCGGTCGGTGGGGCCTACCGCGGTTGACGCGCATCGGAGTGCGAGTCGACTTCTAGGTTTTTGGTTCGCCCGGGCGGCCCTGGTGGTCGTCCGGGAAGAACCAGTCATCTCGAAAGCGAACTCTCAGTCACAACACTGACAGACATGCAATACAGAATATTTTCTCTCTTTATGCTTGCCGTTGCGCTTGGCCTGATCGCGGTTCCCGCGACCACGGCCCAGAGCACAGGTAATTGTGAGGCTGCGATCGGCGAGGCTTACCTCGACGTAAACAACGTTCGCGCTCGCATCCTGAACAACGGCAACCTGTTCTGGCGTGGTTCACCCCACGTCTATAACATCCCTAAAGGCGGCCCTGCCAACGCGATCTTTGCATCGGGTATTTGGATGGGCGGCCTGGTCAACGGGCAGCTTCGCCTCGCTGGTTCCACCTACGGACCCTTCGAGTTCTGGGCCGGCCCCCTAAACGATGATGGCTCCGCGCCTGCTGACTGTGATCCCTTTGATCGCGTCTTCAAGGTTTCCAAGGAAGACGTCATCAACTACAACGGTACTTCGGTCGCCACGCCAGATCTCGCTGACTGGCCGACTGGGCTCGGTGCTCCAACCGTCGACGCCAATGGCGACATCATCGACCTGGTAAACCAGCCTCTCGTCAGCCGCATTGATCGCAAGATCAACCTCGGTGCCGGCGAGCGTCCTGCCATTCTGGGTGACCAGATGCTGTGGTGGATCATGAACGATCGTGGCAATGTCCACAATCGTACCGATACACCGCCAATGGGCGTTGAAGCACACGTTTCCGCGTTTGCCTTCAACACTGCTGGTGCGATCGGTAACACGACGTTCTACAAGTACCGCATCTTCTACAAGGGCTCTCAGCCTCTGGAGCAGGCCTACATGGGTCTGTTCTCAGATCCTGACCTCGGCAACTTCCAAGACGACTACGTCGGCAGTGACACTACGCTCGGTCTGGGCTATGTCTACAATGCTGACAACGACGACGAAGGCGGCGAAGGTTACGGTGAGGCTCCTCCTGCCGCTGGCTATGACTTCTTCCAGGGACCTCTGGTCTCGGATGACGGCTTAGACAATGACGGTGATGGCGAAGTCGACGAGGAAGGAGAACGCCTCTCGATGACGGCATTTGCTTTCTACACGAACGGCTCTGGTGTGCAGGGCGACCCCGGTAACGGTGCCGACATGTACAACTACATGAGCGGTCGCTGGAAAGATGGTCAGCGCTTTACCCTTGGTGGTAACGGACGTGACTTCTCCAACATCCCGACCAACTTCCAATTCCCGGGCGATCCGCCTGAGTTCTGGACTGAGTTCAACTCAGATGGTCAGGGCACGGCAATCTCCCCGGCTGACCGTCGCTTCGTGATGGCAACTGGTCCGTTCACCATTAAGCCTAATGATGTTCAGGATATTGTGTTTGGAATCGTGACCTCTTTTGGTGCCGACAACCTTGACTCAGTTCAGCAGATGAAGAAGGATGACCTCCTGGCACAGGCGGTCTTCGACATCAACTTTGCGCTGCCGTCTCCGCCTGCTGCTCCGCGCGTCACTACGACCTCGGGCAACGGCAAGGTGCTCATCGAGTGGGGTTACAAGCCTACCGATAACAACTACCTCGATACCTACAACGTTATTGACCCGCTGCTGTCTGACGACGTCACGGACAATGACTACGTTTTCGAGGGCTACAATGTCTTCCAGTTCGCGTCACGCGCGGATCAGGATGGCAAGCTCTTGACGACCTACGACAGGGTTAACGGCATCAAGCGTGTCATCGAGGGAACGGAGATCACCTTTGTCACTGCCGAAGGCAATGACACTGGAGTGCTTCACTTCCACGAAGTCGGCGGCCTGACCAACTACCAGACGTACTACTTCGGTGTGCAGGCCTATGCCTACAACGCGCCGTCTGGTCAGAAGGTGTACAAGGGCCCGGTCAACCGTTTCTCAGTGATCCCATCCACGCAGGATGTGGTTGTCTCTGAGGATGCGGTTGCACTGGCAGGTCAGGCGATTGCCAATATTGCAGCAGGTACCGGCGCCGTTGAAGGCATCGGCGCAGCAGGCAATGTCGGAAATGGCTTCGCTTCGCTGAACGTGGTCAATCCCGCGGCTGTGACTGGAGCCGACTACTCGGTTGAGTTCTTCTCCTTCGACACGGATGCTGCCGCCAAGGCAGCCCCCTCTGACGAAGTTGATGCTCCTCTGGTCAATGCAGCATACAAGTCCGCTGCGGCAGCCATCACGCTCTACAATGTCAAGTCCGACGGAGCCAATGTGTTTGACGGTGAGGCGGCCTTTGCGCAGACCGGCCAGCAGACTCCAATCGGCATCGACGTTGTTCAGCTAGATGGGCTGTCTCTGAACGTCCTCGGCCCTCAGCCGGGATTCTTGGACTTCGCTGTGGTTGCTAACGCCTCCGGTGCTCTTGCTTCACCAGTCGGCGCAGCAGCTGACTGGTACGGCTTCCCAGGGCTTGGACGTCCTAGTGCCGACCAGCAGGTCTCGGGCGGAGCTTGGATGATTCA
>JBLFXH010000044.1:0-16784 GCA_047611125.1 Rhodothermales bacterium | reverse complement strand
GCCCAGGCTAGCCGCCGAGGCTCTCGAGCGCTATTCCCGCTACGCTGATCACTCCTCGAACAAGGGCCGTAGCGCTGATGAGTAAGCCAATGGCCACCAGGGTCACCACGGCGACCATGACCAGATCCTTCTTCTTTTCCATACGAGGGTTGCGTCTTCGAGGAACGCCTAGATAGCGGTGAAGCGACGATGAAGCAAACGCAACGGACTGTTCGGCCACTCCGGCGCGGCTAGCGCCCTGTTGTCGCCTCTCGAATGAAGCCCTTCAGCTCATCCGCGATGGATCCCGGCATCGTCATGTTCTTCATGAACGCCCACTTTCCGGCGTCCTCGAAATACATTTTCATCCGGTACATGGCGTCCACGAATTCGATATCCACTGCAGACCCATTCTGCCTGACGACCATTTCGAGCGGATACGCGGCGGCGTGGGCCAGGCCAGGGCACTCAAGGTTCTTTCGATCACGATCGGAACCAGCCACAACGATATCGAAGGATTTAGCCTCCATGGCCGAGCCGGATACCCCCAGGATGGCGAGCTGCTGCGCTTCCAAGTCCACGCGGCCGACGGACGCATAGGGAGCCGCATCGGCTCGAACCCCGAAAAGGGATGCCACATAGTCCGGCTGAAACAGACTGATGACCTCGGCCTCGTACAGGCCTGTGCGGGCGAGTTCAAATACTCCATAACTCTGCGCCAGAGCCGTGGAAACCAGTAAGCTGATCGCGAAACAGGCCGCGGACAGCGATAGGAGTCGTTTCATCTTTCCGGTCTTTGAGTGACCGACAATGACGGGCGGCGGGACTCCAGGTGCGGCCGGGGTCGTGGCCTTGACGTCGCGGGGCTTCCCCTTCTGTGCAGACCGGGGATTCCACTACTGCGCTCACTCCCAGCGAAACACCTTCGCCGACAGCGCCGAGAAGACCACAAACACTGCCACTAGCCCCAGGACGTGCGGCCACAACAAGAGCCAATCGCCTCCGGCCCAAACCCCGTTCACCAGCCCCACAGCATGGGTCATGGGGAGTAGGTTCGCGAAGAACTGCATCCCATCTGACAAGGCCGCGAGCGGAAAGAACAGGCCCGAAATCGCCACCATGGGATAAATGATGGCGCTTCCCACCGGTTGCGCAAATCGCGCTGTTGGCACCAGACTGGCAATCACAAACCCAACCGAGAGTATGCTGAGCGTGCTGAAGAGCACGGCCACCGAGAAACTGAGCAGTGGCACATCCAGAAGACCCGGAAGAAGACGCTTACCCGCCAGAACCAACGCTGCGAGACCGAGCGCCGTGAACAGCAGTTTGACCGCCACATGGGAGCCAAGAATGGTGAGCGGCGAGAGCGGCGTCGCCCTCAGTCGCTTAAGGATTCCCCCCTCCCGATAGATGGACATGATGGCCACCAGTGAGAGCACGGCTCCGACCGCGATGAACACGGAGGCGAACACAGCAATGTTGAAGGGCGGGACGAACTCGTCAGGCATCGTAACACCCATAAGCGCATCGCCCTGGAAGACCTTGCCCAACACCACGAACAGCACCACCGGAATAGCCAGCGTGCCGATCACACCCATCGGTTCGCGCACGAAGATCTTGATCTCCACCCAGGTGAGTTTCCAGAATCCCTTCAGCATGGATCAGTCCCGAATGGTGTGGCCGGTGAGCTTGAGGAAGACGTCTTCCAGCGTGGGCATCTCCGTGCGGAAATCGCGGACGCGGATGTGGTTTTGGGAGATGGCGTCGAGCACGCCTGAAACGAAGTCATCCCCGGTGCCAGACAGCGTGTAAACCTCGCCGTCAGTGCTCAGCTGCGTGAGTCCGTCTATTCGCTGGACAGACTCCTCTACGCCAGGCGTCTCAGAGGAAAAGACCACTCCCCGCTCGGGGCAGTGCTTGCTGACTAGCGCCTCTGGAGCGTCTATCTCTAGGAGCTGACCGTGCTCGATGATCGCCACCCGGTCGCAAAGTCGCTCCGCCTCTTCCATGAGGTGTGTGGTTAAAAAGACGGTCTTCCCGCGCTCCCTGATGCCAGTGACAAGGGACCAGATGGCGCGCCGCGCCTGTGGATCAAGACCCGTTGTGAGTTCGTCAAGGAAGACAACTTCAGGGTCGTGGATGATCGCGAGCGCAATGAAGAGCCGCTGTTTCTGTCCACCCGAGAGCGTCATGAACCAGGAATTGCGCTTCTCGATCAGCCCGAGTTGCTCGAGCAGGAGGTCCGTGTCCATGACGGCATCGTAGAGAGACGACCACAGGTCAACGGCCTCCCACACCTTGATGCGCTTCTGAAGTTGGGCCTCCTGATGCTGGACCCCGATCAGCTTCTGAAGCTGGCGTCCGTCTCGGACCGGGTCGAGGCCTAGGACTCGGATCTCTCCGGAGTCGGGCTTGCGATGACCCTCCACACACTCCATGGTGGTGGTCTTTCCGGCTCCGTTCGGGCCGATGAGGCCAAATATTTCGCCTGGCCGGACGTCAAAACTCACGTCGTCAACGGCAATGAGCGAGCCGTAGGACTTGCGGAGATTCGTTACCCGAATGGCGGGGGGAGGTGTCTGCATGTTGTGCAGGCAGACGTTGCGCAGAGAGGGTTTGTTGCCTCTGATAGGAAAAGGGAACCTTGCATCACATCACGCATCACATGATGCCATTATTGAAGCGCATGCTGCAAAACGACTTGCGGACTACAGTAAACATCGACGACGCTCTGGTCGTGAAGGCGCAAGAGCTGACCGGAATTGACAGTCGGTCCGAACTCCTCCGCGAGGCACTGACCGCGCTCATCCAGCGTGAGGCTGCCCGAAGGCTGGCTCGCCTGGGGAGATCAGCACCCGATTTGCAGTCTATGCCCAGACGTCGGGAAGAATCGCATGACGCTGGTTGATACGTCGGTCTGGATCGACCATTTACGCAGCGGCGTCGATGGTCTTAGCGAACTGCTGGAAGCAGGAGAAGTGCTCGTTCACTCTTTCGTGATCGGCGAATTGGCTTGTGGGCACCTGCCCGACCGTGCCAGAACACTGGATCTCTTGAGGTTACTCCCCGCCACTCCGGTTGCCGATGAGGATGAGATCCTTCACTTCATCGATCAACGGGGCTTGGATGGCCGCGGAGTGGGGTATGTGGATGTCCATCTCCTAGCCTCGGCTAGGCTGGCAGGAGCGCAGTTGTGGACTCGTGATCGCGCGCTATCGAAGGTCTACAGTGAACTGCGCGGCTAGGTCAGTTGACTACCGGTTGAAGCAAGTACTCTAGCACGTCGGTTGCCCCATAGTGATCTCGTCCCTGGAGGAAATCACCCAACGTCATCAGGTCATCGCCGCTGGTGAGCAGGGGGGCCTCCGTGGTGCCGTCTTTACGAACCTGTCCAAGGCCGATGTTGGCCATCAGCGCGTTGCAAAGGCATTTTCGACCCTCCGAGTCCTCTGCATTCCCAGCTTTGGCGATGTACTGATCCTCTGGTTCGGCGGGGCATCGAAAGGCCAAACGACCGTCCTCATCCCGGACGGCCACCCTGAGGTAACCCAGGTCGCAGACCCGTAGGCGAGGCTTGGGGGTCCGTGTATACGTCCGCCTTGCCGGCGTTCGCCTGCTTGATGGTCTGTGCCCGAAGGTCTTCCCGAAGACCGGATTCATCACAGAAGGCGAAGAGCGTGCCGACCTGAATACCCTCCGCATCCGTTTCTCATTCCGCAATCCGTACGGAGGAGTTCAGGCACCACTAGATTCCCCCAACCGGCGAGGACAGACATGACATACTCAGAGATCAGCAGACGGCGTTTCCTCAAAATTGGCGCCACGAGTGCAGCCGTTCTGGCAATGCCTCGGGTGACCCTGGCCGGCCACGAAGACATGGTTTGGCGCGACGTCCGAGACTGGGGTGTGGAAGGTCGAGGCTGGCACGATACCGCACGATACTTCGATCGCCTGCCCGGAAAAGCCGAGGCCACAGTTCGGGAGCCCGTATGGAATCTCTCGCGCCATTCCTCGGGGATGTGCGCGCGGTTCGCGACCGATGCTACTACGATTCGAGTGCGGTATTCGCTGCTCTCAGAGCGACTGGCGATGCCGCACATGCCGGCTACCGGAGTCAGCGGGTTGGATCTCTACGCTGAAGACGCGCTCGGCCGGGACCGGTGGGTTGCGGTCGTGCGGCCGGATGCGCAGGTCATGGACGTGACCATCGCCCAGGGTCTCTTACCGGGGACTCGCCGGTATTCGCTCTACCTGCCACTCTACAATGGGGTCGAGTCGCTGGAATTGGGTGTCGATTCAGAAGCGATGTTTGAGCCCACTGCGCCAAGGACTGAGCGTCCGATGGCGTTCTACGGCACCTCCATCATGCACGGCGCATGCGCCTCCCGTCCGGGGATGGCGTTCCCTGCGATTCTCTCGCGCAGGTTGAATCGCCCATTCATCAACCTGGGGTTCTCCGGCAACGGTCGCATGGAATCCGAAGTGGGGGCACTCCTCTCTGAGCTGGATCCATGCGTCTTTGTGATCGACTGCCTCCCGAACATGAACGCTGATACCGTCTCTGAGCGCGCGGCCCCCTTGGTTCGCCAGCTGAGGCTGGCCCATCCCGAGACGCCTATTCTGCTTGTGGAAGACCGCTCGTTCACCAACGCGCCGTTCTTCCCGGCTCGGGTGGAGCACCATAGAACCAGCCGCGAGGCCCTCAAGCGGGCGCACCTTGAACTCTTGGACTCCGGCGTCGAGAACCTGTACTACCTGGACGGTGAAGACCTGCTAGGAAGTGATGCCGAAGCGGCCACCGACGGATCCCATCCTAATGATCTCGGCATGATGCGCTACGCCGATGCCTACGAACCGGCGCTTCGGGCCATACTGCGGCAATACTAGCCGGAGGACCATCCCCGAGCGCCGCCTAGGGATTCCGTGAAGGAGATTTCGTTGTTCAAACGAGAATCACTGCTCCCGATGTCCTAGTAGACCCGCTCCTCGACACCACCCCGATTCATGGCCAAAGAATACGACATTCTGCCCTCCAATCGACCAGTTGATGGTCTCCTTGGCCCATTTCAGTCCTTCTTACGGCTTGAGGCGTCATCGGGCATCATACTGCTGATCATGGCCGCAGTGGCCCTGACCTGGGCCAACTCGCCGTGGGCAGCCGGATACTTCGAACTCTGGAACACAACCGTGACGGCCGGCGCGGGCGATTTCCTAATCGCCAAGCCTCTCCTGTTGTGGATTAACGACGGCCTTATGGCCGTCTTCTTCTTCCTTGTGGGACTCGAGATCAAGCGCGAGGTCCTTGTTGGCGAACTGAAATCCGTGCGACAGGCTATGCTTCCGATCATGGCCGCAGTTGGCGGAATGCTAGTCCCTGCTAGTATCTACGTTCTTGTCACCGCAGGCACACCCTTCGTCTCGGGATGGGGAATCCCCATGGCGACTGACATCGCCTTCGCTCTAGGGATCTTGGCACTCCTGGGTACCCGTGCCCCGATCTCACTTAAAATCTTCCTCACCGCCCTAGCCATTATCGACGACCTCGGCGCCGTCATCGTAATTGCGGTCTTCTATACGGCGAAACTGAACCTACTGGCTCTCGGCCTTGCTGGGATCACGCTGCTTGTCCTGGTGGTGGGCAACCGCCTGGGTATTCAGCGAACTTCCTTCTACGTCTTTTTTGGCATCATTCTCTGGCTGGCGTTTCTGAAGTCGGGAGTGCACGCAACCTTCGCGGGGGTGCTCCTTGCCATGACGGTGCCGGCCAGCCGTAGGTTGGACCTCGCGCAGTTCCGGGACAAGGCGACCGCCTATCTCGCTGGCCTTGGCGCGGCGAATGATCGCCCGGCAGAGGCCGATGCGAGTGCGATTCACGCCATGGAAGTCCTTTCTAAAGGGGCGGAGACTCCGCTAGCCCGCATGGAGCATTCCCTCCATCCATGGGTCGCATTCCTCATCATGCCGGTATTTGCCTTGGCCAACGCCGGTGTGGCGCTCGGGGAAGTTCCGATTGGCGAAGCCCTGACACACCCAATCTCTCTGGGGATCCTGGGCGGGCTCTTCGTTGGCAAACAGGTCGGAGTTGCGGTGTTCTCCTGGCTCGCCGTTCGACTTGGCTTTGCTGAGTTGCCAGCTGGAGTATCGTGGGGGCAGATTTATGGGGTAGCCGTTCTGACGGGTGTCGGCTTCACGATGTCTCTGTTCATCGGCAACCTCTCGTTTCCCGATCCCGAGGCCCTGAACCGGGCCAAGACGGGAATTCTTGCCGCTTCGCTCCTTGCCGGTTTGTTGGGGTATGCGGTGCTTTCAAGGCTTGGTAGGCCTAAGACAGTGGCTTAGGCACCGACTCTGGCAATTGCACGGCCCCTAGAGTCCTTCCTCTGCTAAAACACGGACCCAGCTCCATTCCTGGGTCGGCAACTGCGATTGGCCCAGTTCTAGCTACGCTAGCGGGTAGCTCCCACCCCGAGCGGATCGTCGAGGTGGGAGGGTCAAGATCGGTGGGAGACTCGGTTACTCGGAAGGGTTACTTTTTCTTCGCTTTCTTTGCCGCCGCCTTCTTCTTTGCCTTCTTCTTCGCCTTCTTCGCGGCCGCCTTCTTTGCCTTCTTCTTCGCGGCCGCTTTCTCTGCCTTCGCTTTCTTTGCGGCTGCTTTCTTCGCCTTCTTCGCGGTCGCCTTCTTCAGTTTCGCTTTCTCCTTTTCCTTCGCTTCTTTTGCCGCCTCTGGTTTTACTGTATCGGCGGATGCAGTGCCAATTGGTGCTTTAGGTGTGCTTTTACGGGCGGTTCGGCGCGGCTTTGGAGTGGCCTTGGGTGCTTTCACAGCAACCTTGGCGGGGGCACTCAGCAGCTCTTTTGCGGCCTTGATTACCCTGCCTGCACGTAGGCTACTAAAACCGGGAACTGCGGAAAGGCGCTCGATCGAGGCGCTCGATATTTCTGACAGAGATGTTAAGCCGTGTTCCGCCAGAAGCTTCGCCGTGCCTGGACCTACGCCCGAAATTTGGGTAAGCGTTTTGCTCATTTGTCTCCCTCCGGAAAAATTATGTAGCAAAATTTATGGGCAAGTACGATCCGTTCCAAGTCGTTAGGCCAGTTCGCTAGCCTCTTCGCTCGGCTCGCCTAGTTCATGTTCGCGGACGGTCATCATCGCGCGGGAACGTACGGAACGCTTTGGCGCATCCCGTATCATCTCCCCTCCCATGATGCTCCGCTCGATTTGCTTATCGCTCGCCCTGGCCACCTGCTCCGTTTCGGCCGGCGCACAGCCATGGGAGGGAGAGACCCTTTACCGGGTAGTCCTGGCTCAAGCCAGCCCGGGAGACTATGCTGAGGTCATGGCAGACTGGTCAGCGCGGATTGGCAATTGGCCCGAGCGGGACCCGAGCAAGCCCATGTGGATGCGTCATTCCCAGGGAGACTGGTGGGACTTCATGTTCATCTTCCCGGTTGACGAGAGCGAGTCGATCGCCAACAGTCCGGCTAACGTATTCGGGGAGGATCCGCGGATTTCCAGGGCTGAAGACCTCTGGGTTGTTGGAGCTGGCATCGATGTGTTGAGAGGCGCCATGGAAGGCGCTAGTCTCTACCACATCGAAATGTTCAGGGCCCTGCCTGGCATGCGCGATGATCTCATGGCTCAACGGCGAATGGAGAACGAATACCTCATCCGGATTGACCGGCCGCAGAACTTCATTATGCGAAGGGTTGCGGGCATTGCCATCGACGCTTTCACTCTCGGTTGTCATCCAGATCTTGAGCAGTTCGCGGTCAGTGGACAGGTCTCTTCTCAGGTGGATGATGCCGCCGCCCGCGCAGCAGGGTTCGCCGGCGTCTCAGATATCAGTCCATGGCTCCGGTCACTGATTGCCAAACACCACGATACGCTTGCGGTCGCGATCCGCTAGGCCGGTCAACTGGCCGGAGAGGCTGAGTCCAGTGGCCGGCTCGAGACTTATGTTGTCGACGTCCAGGGGCTCTCATCACAGGTCTAGCAATGACCATGGCGTATCGATTCTTTCTCGCTCTTGTGGCCGTTGGAGCCTTCGCCAATGCAGCCCATGCGCAGGGCACCGTCAGCGAAGACCAGAGGATTGAGAGTGAAGCGCTCGGTTACGCGCTGCAGTACCGCGTCTACACTCCAGCGGGGTACGATGGCCTGAGCGACCTTCCAACGCTGTACCTGGCAGACGGGCAGTGGTATCTGGCCCAAGGGGGCTACGCGGCCATCCTGGACAAACTCATCTAGCAGGGCCAGTTCGCCAATTTTGGTCTACAGAGTCCGGCCACACATCCGGTCCCCTCACTCCATGACGATTTCAGGGATCAGACCAGCCTCCCTATCCGCGTCTTCCTGAGTTCGGGTGATCGTCAGGACAACGAGGCAAGGACCCGGCAGCTTCGTGAGATCCTGAAGGAGCGCGTGCTTGGGTTCGAGTACGTTCAGGTGCCCTTCGCACACAACTGGGAGAATTGGGGGCCGCTATTGGATGATGCGGCGGTCTTCTTCTTTGGGCAAGACTGACACCAGGCCCCTCCCTACCTCAGGAACGTGTAGTTCAGCTTGACCTGGAACGCATTCGTCGGAATCACGCCGAAGGTATCCGAGAGCTGCTCACCCGTCGGTGTGTCGAACGGTGACAGCGCATCTGGCGATAGCGGATTCAGCTCGTCGTCGCTCCGTCTTCCTTGGCTCCAGACCACAAACAGCGTCGACCCCGGACGGTATTCCCAGCGAAGGACGGTGTTGGTCTGGAATCGACCGAACCCGAACTCGTCGCGCTTCGGATAGGCGTCGATAGCGGCAAGATTATCGGCATCCTGCAGCACCTGAAAATTCTGATACCGGCCCCTAGCCGCGAAGAGCTGACCGTAGAACTGCATCGACAGGTTGCGCGTGAAGGTGACGCCACCACGAAGGTTGAGGTCCATCGAGCGGGTGTCGCGCTCGCCGAAGACAGGCACGTAGAATGCTCCCGTCTCGTCGAAGGGCGTGATAGACGAGAACACCTGATCGAGGCCGCTGCTCCCGAGGGCGATGTACTCGTCGATCGAGCGATCCTCGGGTGAGCCGGAGTCTTCACCGATAAACCAGTCATCCCCCGATTGCAGGAATGACTCGTTGGAGGACCAGGCGAGTTCGTTGTCCTCCCACTTGAAATCAACCTCGCCCCGGAGGGTGAAACGGGTTCCGAGGTTTACGTCGCCCTGGAATGCGATGCCATAAGACAGCCCTCCGTCGTCATCGATCCCGAACCGTAGGTCATTGCGACCACGCCATGTTCTGCGCTCATCTGTTTGAAACTCGGAGTGCAGTTCAAGTCCCCTTGGCTCCGCTTTTGGTCCGAGACCGCGCGACTCGAAAGGATCGTAGCCACCGAACGGATCATCAAGGTTCACGTCCAGACCAATCCGCTGGAAGTTGTTGGAGTTAGCCCTCAAGCGGAGCCTGACGTAGGCTCCCTGATTGAGCCCATCCAGATATGACCAGGTCTGGCCCGAGAAGACAAAGAACTCGAACCGCTGGGTCCCCGGGACGCCGTAGAAGTCCCGGCTCAGGTTTCCGTCTACGCTGATGTAGTTGTTTCTGCGCAGGCTGCCGAGATCGTTCGGATTGAAGGCGTCATCAAACACGCTGCCCCCCGCTCCGTATCGCCACGTGCCCTCCCGCTTTGAGCCTCTCAGGGACGCCGCGAATCCGGTTTCTGAATCGGCGGCAGCGGGGAGACGATGGGTGAAGGAGGCATAGCCAGTCACGCTGTACGCGTTGTCTAGGACGCGCGCGTCCCAATCTGAACCGCCGGTCACGCTCTGGCTTCGACCGTCGTCGGTCGGGAGGTCGGTGCCGGTGAGCATTCCGCCTATCGAAGAATAGCTGCCGACTTGCTGACTCGCCCGGAGGACGCCGAAGTGCCGGTCCGGACTGAAATTCGAACCCGTCGAGGCGCCGAGGACACCGAACGACAGGCCTCCGGAGGTCCGACCGGAGAGCTTCGCAGCACCGACGATCGGGTCCCGCGCGCCGATTCGGCGCGTATAGAGCAAGTCCGCTCCCCGGCCCATGCTGAAATCGAAGAGCTGAGCACCCTCAACAAAGAACGGTCGTCGCTCCTGGAAGAAGGTCTCGAAGGCTGTGAGGTTCAACTCTGCCGGATCCGCGTCGACCTGCCCAAAATCCGGATTTATCGTGGCGTCCAGAATGAACTGAGAGCCAATCCCAGCCTTGATATCGCCCCCGAAGTCTGCGTTGCCGCTGCGGGCGATCGTTCCCGGCGTATCCGCGCTCTCCTCCGTCCTCAGTCTCCCAACTGAGTAGGGTCGAACCTGAAGATTGCTCTTTGGCTTGATGTTGTTGAGCCCCGCAAGGATGCTGTACTGCGCGATGCGGTTTTGCTGCTCAGCGCGCGGCACCAAAGGCCACTGGACGTCTTCGCCACGGCGGGGCATCTTTCTTTCGAAGTGAATTCCCCAGCGTTGTTCGGGCGCATCCGTGAACCGGAGCATGGAGTAGGGGATGCGCATCTCAACCACCCAACCTTCTGCGGTGAGCTGCACATTGGCCGTCCAGATTGCGTTCCAGGACTCGTCGCGGCCTCTGAAGCTACTCTGTCCCTTGTCGATCGCGTCGTATTGGACACCCGCGGCACTCACACCGAATACAAACGCGGTTTTTCGATCGAGATAGGAGTCTACTGAGACCAGAAACCAGTCGGCCCGATTCAGGTCATCCCGCCTTCCCAATCGACGTTCTATCAGTTCGGGTTGGTCATCGAAGAGCACGGCGCCGATGTACACGTAGTACTGATCATATAGGACTCGAACCTCGGTCCGCTGGGATGCCGAGAGGCCCTCTTCGGGCTCTGCCTGGAGGAACCCCATTGCTGGCTGAGCAAGCCCCCAATCTGATTCATCCAGGTACCCGTCGACGTCCAGATTACCATCGGCACGGTGTGCCTCCATCTGGGGAGTCGCTCTGACCGACTCTTCGGCATCGAAAGCTTGGCCCTGTGTCCGGGTCGATCCAAGCAGGGCCAGTAGGCCGACGAGTAGAGAACAGCGAAGGACAGTCAACTTGGGCAAATGCTGGGGAGATGGATGTCG
The DNA here is from genome assembly GCA_047611125.1 of Rhodothermales bacterium. Classification (GTDB taxonomy): domain Bacteria; phylum Bacteroidota; class Rhodothermia; order Rhodothermales; family UBA10348; genus JABDJZ01. The sequence continues at coordinate 5,705 of JBLFXH010000044.1, read as the reverse complement.
GGGTCTGGCAACAGTCAACCCCGGCCAGAGATGTGTCCATTCTGTCACAAAAGTCCACTGAGTTGGTGCCACTTAAGGGCGGGGCGTTACCAACGACGACTATTCCAGGTCACCGCCGCCGGGCAGTCGGTTGATTGTCCAGCCTCACCGCTCGGTAGAAGGAGCCTCCCTCGTAGAAGCCGCCGTCCACGTAGCGGAGAAAATTGTGGGCAGTGAGGGGCGCTTTCGTCGTGTCCACTTTGACAACGATATCGCCAAGCCTAGTCTGGATTGCAACTGTGACGGCCTGGGACTCAACCGGCCCTGCGAGACAACCCGTTAGCACCAACACTACGGCGATGAAGAAACTTGCCTTGACCATGGTTGACCATACGTCTGGGTCACTCCTCGCCGCCACCCGCCTCAACTACGCGCTTGACGTGCACGGCGGCCCAATCCCGACCATCCGCTTCGACCGCAATGATGACCGGGAAATCGACGGCCTGTCGCTCGGGGCCTCCGGCGTGATCTTCACCGCGCTCCTGGCAGGCCATCTGGGCTACTCCATCCCGGGCGTTGGGGCCATCACTTCGGCGACAACCTCCCAGGTCCCGGTTGTGGCGTATGCCGTGGCCTATCCGGTGGCGCTCATTCTGATGACATTGGTTGGCCGCATCTTGGTCGGGCTACTCTGACAGGCACGCTCGGAAGCGCTTTGCTATCCCAATCGGCGGTAAGCGACTGCCATTTGAGTTAACATTCCCGGTTCGCCTGCCCCGCAGGGCTACCGATGCCCTCCCCTAACCCCTGAAAGCATGACTTCTGATACGGGCAACCGCGCCTACGTAGTTCAGGTGGCGCTCATCGTAGCGATGGGCGGGTTCCTCATGGGCTTCGATGCCTCGGTTATCTCCGGCGTCGTCAAGTTCATTGAACCGCAGTTTTCGCTCTCGAAGCTAGAACTCGGCTGGGCCGTCAGCTCGCTGACCCTGACGGCTACGCTGGCCATGATGGTCTCGGGCCCCTTGAGTGACCGTCTCGGGAGAAGGAAGGTGCTCTTCTTTGCGGCAGTCCTCTATGCGATTTCGGCCATCGCCTCAGCATTCGCGCCGTCGTTCATCCTTCTGGTCATCGCGAGAATGATCGGCGGGTTTGGAGTCGGCGCTTCGCTGATCATCGCCCCGATGTACATCGCGGAGATTGCTCCGGCACACATGCGCGGCCGAATGGTCTCCTTAAATCAGCTGAACATCGTCCTGGGTATTTCGGTGGCCTTCTTCACCAACTACCTCATCCTGCAACTGGGCCAGTCAGACGCTGGCTGGGCACAGTCACTGATGTTCGGACCCTACAACTGGCGCTGGATGCTGGGCCTGGAGGCTCTGCCGGCAGTCCTCTATTTCCTGTTCCTCAGGGCGGTACCTGAGAGTCCCCGGTGGCTGTTGATGAAGGGCCGCGAGTCTGAGGCACGCGGCATCATTGCGCGTGCCAGCGGACCGGCTGCGGCCGAGAAGGAAATACTCGCCGTTCGCTCGAGTCTAGAACGAGACGCAACCAAGGTCAAGGCCTCGATCACTGAGCTCTTCAGTCCGGCCATGCGCCTGGTGATCACCATCGGTGTGGTGATTGGCGTCATCCAGCAGATCACGGGCATCAACTCGGTGTTCTTCTATGCGCCGATGATCTTCGAGCAGTCTGGAATTGGAACGGATGCTTCGTTTGCCCAGGCCATCCTGGTTGGAATCATCAACCTGGTGTTTACCGTTCTGGCCATCATGTTTATCGACCGCCTGGGTCGCAAACCGCTCTTGATTGCCGGGCTCTCGGGAATTACGATCTCAATGATGGTGCTGGCCTTTGGCTTTTCCGCAGCCACGTACACGCTGGACGCAAACGCGTTGGCAAACCTCCCAGACGGAGTCGCAATCGAGTCCATCGAACCGATGCGGGACGTGGTCTACGATAGTGACGTAGCCTTCAAGTCTGCCCTGCAGGAAGCACTCGGCACCGAGTCTGCCACGCAGTTCGAGTCCAACCTCATCACCGCCGCCATCTCAATGAACCCGATGTTGATTCTCTTCGGCATCCTGGGCTTCGTTGCGTCTTTCGCCGTGTCCATCGGCCCAGTGATGTGGGTGCTCTTCTCGGAGCTGTTCCCCAATCGAATCCGCGGATTGGCGATCTCATTTGTTGGGCTGATCAACTCGGCCGTTAGCTTCATCGTCCAAACCGTCTTTCCGTGGGAGCTGGCGACTCTGGGCAGCGCCACCACGTTTCTGATCTATGGCCTGTTCGCGGCGGTGGGCCTGGCGTTCGTCCTAGCCGTGGTCCCTGAGACCAAGGGCAAGTCACTCGAAGAACTCGAAAAAGAGCTCGTGCGCGGCTGATGCCGTCTGTCACTCGCTCTTGATCACTGCAAGTGCAGCTATGGTTGAAGTAATTCCCGCTCATACCGTTTCAGGCTCCTTCGTAACGCTCCAAGGTGAGCGCTACTACGCGATTGGAAACGTCGACAAGATGCCGCCGTTTTTCATCAGCGTAGTCTCCGATGGTGACCACTGGATGTTCATCGCCTCTGACGGCGCGCTGACGGCAGGCCGCGTTTCTCCCAACACGGCGCTGTTTCCCTACGTGACTGTCGACAAGATCTACGACAGCACCCCTAACACCGGCAGCAAGACGGTTATCCGGGTTGAGACTGGCGGCAGGACCCGATTGTGGGAGCCGTTCAACCGGGAGCACAACGGGATGTACGATGTTGAGCGCAACGTGTACAAGACCCTGCTGGGTAACAAGCTGCTATTCGAGGAAATCAACCGGGATCTTGATCTCGTCTTTCGGTACAGCTGGTCGTCTAGTGACGAGTTCGGCTTTGTTCGTGAGTCAGAGCTGGAAAACACCGGAGCCTCCGATTGTCGGCTCGAAGTCGTAGACGGACTCCAGAACCTCCTCCCGGCCTCTGCACCGCGCTTCGCCCAGACCAACTCGAGTTACCTCGTCGACGCCTACAAGTGGACTGAGAAGGACGAGGAGACGGGACTTGCCATGTTCACGCTCTTCTCTGGTATCACCGACAAGGCGGAGCCCAGCGAGTCGCTCAAGGCCAATACAGTTTTCTGCCTCGGCCTGGCCGACCGGCGCGTACTTCTCAGCTCCCAACAGCTCGATGGATTCCGTTCGGGCCGAGCGGTAGAGCAAGAGTCCCAGACACGCGGCATTCGCGGTGCTTATCTGGTCCATGCTGGCCTGACCCTCGAAGCAGGCGCAAGTGAGCGCTGGCAGTTGGTGGCCGACATTGAGCAGAGCCAGGCCGAAGTCGTGGCGCTCAAGAATGCGCTTGGCGAACCTGCGGCCGTTGCCAGCGCCGTATCTCAATCCGTAGAAGACGGATCAGACGCACTCGCTCGCATCATGGCCGCCAGTGACGGATTCCAGCTGACCGAAGAAGAGAACGTAACAGCGCATCACTACGCCAACGTCCTCTTTAATGTGCTGCGCGGCGGCATTTTCGATGACCACTACCAGGTGTCCGCCCAGGCATTCGCCCACCACGTCCGGACCTTCAACCAGCCGGTCTTCGATCGCCACGAGGCCTTCCTGACGGGGCTGCTGGCTGACCAGCTTGGCAGCAGCGAACTCATGTCGCTCCTGCGTGAGCAGACTGACCCACAGTTGGAGCGACTCGGATTCGAATACCTCCCCCTGACGTTTGGCCGCCGGCACGGTGACCCAAGCCGTCCCTGGAATCACTTTGCCATCAACCTCAAGGATGAGGCCGGCAATCGCCTGCTGACCTACGAGGGAAACTGGAGAGACATCTTCCAGAACTGGGAGGCGCTGCTTCTGAGCTACCCCGAGTTCGCCGAGCACATGATTGGCAAGTTCGTCAACGCCTCTACGGTTGACGGATACAATCCCTACCGGATCACCAATGAGGGAATCGACTGGGAGGTAGAAGAGCCCGATGATCCCTGGAGCTACATCGGGTACTGGGGCGACCACCAGATCATCTACCTGCTCAAGCTGCTCGAATGGTCACAGGCGTTTCACCCCGATACCCTGGGGCAACTACTCGGGAAGCGGGTGTTCAGCTACGCCAACGTGCCCTACCGCATCAAGCCGCTGGGCGCGGTGATCGAGAATGCGCGGAGTACGGTGGACTATGATGAGGACCTGGCCGAACAAATCGAGGAGCGAATTGCCACGATCGGGTTTGATGGACGCCTGGTGCTGGATAAGGATGGATCCGTCTATCAAGTGACGTTGCTTGAAAAGCTTTTCGTACCGCTTTTAGCCAAGCTGGGCAATCTGGTTGTCGATGGAGGCATCTGGATGAATACCCAGCGGCCGGAGTGGAACGACGCCAATAACGCGCTAGTGGGCCAGGGCCTTTCGATGGTCACGCTTTGCTACATGCGGCGCTACCTGACCTTCCTCCAGCCGTTGGTGGAGGGGATTCGTGGGGATGTCACCATGTCCGATGAGGTTTGGCAGTGGCTCGACGCATCTGCCGCAGTCTTGGCGAAACTTCGCGCTCATTTGGGCCAGGGCCCGATCTCGAGTGAACTCCGATATGAGGTATTGACTGGAGTCGGCGAGGCCGCTTCGCAGTTTCGAAGCACGGTCTACGCTCAGGAAGGCTTCTCCGGAGCCTCTGCACGTAGCGCATCGGATCTTTCGCCCCTGCTAGCTGATGCATTGGCGGCTGTTGATCACAGCATCCAGACCAACCGCCGGGAAGACGGACTCTACGAGGCGTACAACCTCATCAGCCTTGAGCCGAATGCCGTAGATGTAGACCACCTCTATGCCATGCTCGAAGGTCAGGTGGCCGCCCTCAGTTCGGGGGCCATCACCCCTTCCGAAAGCGTTGACCTGCTGGAGACGCTCTTCGGGAGCGAGCTTTTCCGGCAGGATCAGAAGACGTTCCTGCTCTATCCGGACCGCCCCCTTCCCCGCTATCTGGAGAAGAACCAGGTACCAGCCGATGGTGTCCAGGCCATTCCGCTACTGGTTCGAATGCTGGAAGACGGAGATGCCAGCATCATTCAGATGGATGCTTCAGGTTGCTACCGCTTCAATTCCAACCTGAAGAACGTCGAGGCCCTGAACCAGCAGTTGGCCGACCTCAAACCGGTCTACGCGTCGCTAGTCGGCCAGGGGCGGGCGGGGCTTCAGGGTCTTTACGAGCAGGTATTCGACCACCAGTCCTTCACCGGACGATCGGGCGGGATGTTTGGCTTCGAAGGACTGGGCAGCATCTACTGGCACATGGTCTCGAAGCTGCTCCTGGCCGCTCAGGAGCAGTTCTTTGCGGCACTAGACCAGGGATCCGACGTGCTGACCGCGCGACGTCTCGGCGAGCTCTACTACTCCATCCGGGAGGGAATCGGCTTTAACAAGACTCCCGCCGAATACGGGGCATTCCCCACGGACCCTTACTCTCACACGCCCGGCCACGCGGGTGCCCAGCAGCCAGGTATGACCGGCCAGGTCAAGGAGGAAATGATCACACGGTTCGCCGAATTGGGAGTCCGTGTGGCCGGTGGTGCGGTTTCATTCCAGCCCGCCCTGCTGCGCGAGCGCGAGTTCATTTCTGACGCTCGTCCATTCCGATACCTCGGGGTCGGCGGCGATTGGCAAGAGTTGGAAGTGCCTGCGTCCGGTCTTGCCTTCACGTGGTGTCAAGTCCCACTCGTCTACACGCTTGGTGAGACTCCGTCGTT
>JBLFXH010000043.1:0-17053 GCA_047611125.1 Rhodothermales bacterium | reverse complement strand
CCATGCTGGAAGAGCTGGATCCGCACTCATCCTACATTGACAAGAAGCAGGTTGCGATGGTCCAGGAGGGATACCGGGGGTCATTCGGCGGCATTGGAATCTGGTTTGAGGCTCCCCCGTCGGATACGGCTCGCGTGACTTCTATTATCAGCGATGGGCCCAGCGAACAGGTAGGACTGATGCCCGGAGACCTGATTGTGGCGGTCGATGACTCGTCTGTGGTGGGGATGAACTCCATTGAGATCCAGAACAAGATCAAAGGCCCTATTGGAACGGACGTCCGTCTGGACGTGAAGCGACGACGGGCGAAGAACCTCATCGAGTTCGTGATAACCCGAGGTCAGATTCCGCTCTACAGCATCGACTCCAGCTATATGGTAGACGGTGAGACCGGCTACCTCCGGATCGGTCGCTTCGCGATGACCACGCACGACGAGTTCGTCGAGCACACCCGCGAGCTGCTTGGACAGGGCATGACGCGCATGATCCTAGACCTGCGGGACAATCCCGGCGGGATCAAGCAGACAGCGGTCCAGATTGCCGATGAGTTCCTGTCAGGCGGCAAGACCATCGTCTACACCAAGGGACGCGTGGAACGGGAAAACGAAACTGATACTTCCACCGACGGCGGCCTCTTCGAACAAGGCGCCGTAATTGTGTTGGTGAACGAGAACACCGCCTCGGGCAGCGAGATCATTTCCGGCGCCTTGCAGGACCATGACCGCGCGCTTGTTGTCGGACGACGCACCTTCGGCAAGGGACTGGTTCAGCGTCCCTTCCAACTGCGGGACGGCAGCATTCTTCAGCTCACCGTCAGCCGGTACTTCATGCCCAGCGGGCGCCTGATTCAGACGCCGTACGCAGACGGACAGGCGGAGGACTACTACGCGTCCAAGTTCGGCTCTCTGCGTGAGGCCACCTACGCTACCGCGGAGTACCTGAAGGACCTCCCGGATTCCCTGCGCTTCGAGACCACCCATGGCCGGGTCGTGTTTGGCGGAGGCGGCGTGATGCCTGACTTCGTCATTGCCCCGGACAGCCTTGCTGGTATGAACGCGCCGATTCTGAGGGCCGTTGTCGGGCAGGGTGCCGACGTGAGGTTTACTCGCGAGTGGTTCCTTGAGCGCGAAGTGGCAATTCGGGCAGAGTGGGGCGACAGGCGGGACGACTTCGTGGCCAACTATGCGGTCACGGACGCCTTCATGAGCGATTTCTGGACGTTCGCTGAGGACTTCGACGTGAAGGTGGTAGACAGCGACTCGCTACCTGCCGAGGGCGAGTTTAGCGTAGCAGACAGGGCGGCCTCCGCCGCGCTCCTTCGCACCGTGATGAAGGCAAGGCTTGCCCAGCGCCTCTACGGCACCGAATCGTGGTTTCCGATTTTCAACTCGATCGATCAGACGGTGACCCGAGCGTTGGGCTTCTGGTCCAACGCCGAGGACTTGGCGTCTCTCCCGGCCGCTTCCCAGTCTTCGCCGCGCGGAGACTGAGTTGGCGTTCAGACTTCCGACTCGAACCATTGTAGGCCCGGGTTCGCTTCGACAGTTGTCGACCGTACTGGGAGACTACGAGGCAGGAGCTGCACTGGTCATCACGGACCCCGGACTTGGGGCCACCGAGCTACCGCGCCGAGTCTGCGGGTTGGTTGAAACAGCGGGCTTTCGCCCCTGGGTTCTGGACGAGGTTAAGCCAAATCCTCGAGTGGCCGATGTAGACGCAATGGCTGCCCAGGCGCGCGGCCACAGTGTACAGGTAGTGGTGGCCGTGGGTGGTGGTTCGGTCCTGGACGCGGCCAAGGGCGTGGCGCTCTTGCTGACCAATCCCGGCAGCATCCGCGATTACGAGGGCCGGAATCAGTTTCGGACTCCTGCTGCACCGTTGGTTGCCATCCCGACCACATGCGGCACCGGATCTGAGGTGACTTGGGTCTCAGTGCTGAGCGACACGGAGCAGCGACGGAAGATCAGCGTCAAGGGTGACGGGCTATTTCCTGAATGGGCAATCGTCGACTCCGATGTTTTGATATCGCTGCCCGCGGACATGGTTGCGTCCACGGGAATGGATGCCATGACGCATGCCATCGAAGCATACATCGGTCGGGCCTCCAATCCGGTCTCGGACGAACTCGCCATCAGTGCGGTCGGGCTTTTGCTCGAGCACCTCGAGGCGGCAGCCTCCGACATTCAGGGCAATGCGATTGCGCGTGACGCGGTGATGCGGGCCTCCACTATTGCCGGCATGTCGTTTGGCAACGCCGATGTTGGGCCCGTTCACTGTCTCTCGGAATCGATAGGCGGGCGCCACGATCTTCCCCACGGCTTGCTCAATGCGGTGCTGTTGCTACCGGTCCTGGACTACTACGGCGAGGCCGTTGAGACACGGCTCTTGGAGTTGGGGAATCGTTGCGGCCAGCCGGATCTGCGAACGGCCATCCGGAATCTGGTCGCCCAACTCGGACTTCCCGCCTTCGGGGGACTGGGGGTCGACAAGCATGACTTCGAGGCGATTGCCCGCGCTGCCGAGTCCAATGGCTCCAACTCGTCCGCGCCCAGGCCGATGAGTAGTCGGGACTATTTCGACTTGCTGAACGAGGTGGTTGCGGGCGCCTGAGCCCGTACGGCCAGCCCAGATCGAGAACTAGCGCTCGTACACAACCTTGCCTCCCAGCATGGTCAGGTCGACGCGGGTCTGACCGATGGATGCGACATCCTGCTCGAACAGGTCGCGATCCAGGATGATCAGATCAGCCAGTTTTCCGACTTCCAGACTGCCCGTCCGGTCCTCCTGTCGAAGTGCGTAGGCCGGATTGATGGTGTAGGCCCGAAGCACGGCGTCCAGATCCGGGAGTGCCTGCGGCGTGCGCGTCAACGCGTTCTGCATACCGACGAACGGATTCAGGGTACTCACATCCCAATCGCTTGAGAGCGTGACCCGCGCTCCCGTCTCGAACAGGTCGCGAAGAGGGACCAGCGGGAACGCACGCTGACCAATGAGGGGTTCGTTCTCAGCCCAGGCCTCGGGCTGGGTAAAATCCCCCGCCACCTGCATGTCTGCCGTTATGTCCAGCGCCGTGAATCGTATCACGTCAGCTGGCGCTACCACCTCAAGGTGGCTGATTCGGTGTCGGCCCTGCCACTGGGCAGATTCGACAGCGTTCAGGGCCTCCCGAACCCCGCGATCCCCGATCGCGTGAATATGGAAATCGAATCCAACCGGGTCGAGCTCCGCGATATACCGGGCGAGTCGCGACTCATCGAAATAATTCAGGCCTCTGTCTGACCCGATCGGTGCCACCAACTCCCGGTAAGGCTCCAGCATTGCGGCGGTGGTGTTGATCAGAATTCCATCGGTGTAGACCTTCACATTCGAAATCTGAACTAGTGCGTCCGGAGAAGACCGGAAGAGACCTCTCAGGGCCGGTATCTGGACCGCATCGTCCTGGGACGGGTAAGCCCACAGCGCAAGCACGGCTCGGGCGGTGAGCGTGTTTTCGCGTTCGGCCCGAAGCCAGGCATCCTGAAACTCCCGCCTCCAGTAGGTACGGCCCTCTGAAACCGAAGTGATGCCAAAGCGGCGTAGTTCAGCCAAGGCATCGAGGAGTCCCTGATAGTTGAGGTCCTTTACCTTGGGGGTCGGCGCCCAGGCGAGATCCATGACCAGGTCTCCTGCCGAATCGAACAGGATTCCTGTGGGTGCGCCCGACGCATCCCTCACGATCACTCCGCCTGGCGGGTCAGGCGTATCGCTCGTGATGCCTGCCGCTTCCAGGGCCCGGGTGTTGACCCAGACGGAGTGCGAGGTCTCCTCCATCATGACCGCCGGACGGTCCGGGATCGCCGCATCCAGGATCACAATCGGTGGGGTCTGTGACTCGAGCAGGGTGAATACCGAGTGCCCGAATCCCATCACCCAATCGGTAGCGGGTTGGTTGGGCGCACATCGACGAAGCTCTGGAACGAAGGCCCACGCGTCTGACTCCTGACTGCTCAGGAGACAGGTGCCCGCAAGCGGCGACATCGCCTCCAGCGGATGCGTGTGAAGGTCCTGGATCCCAGGCATCACCATCCGGCCATCGAGATCCACGATGCGCGTGTCTCGGCCCGCCAGAGTCAAGACATCATGGTCCGTGCCCACCGCCGCGACCAGACCATCCCGGATAGCGATGGCCTGCGCACCGTCTTGGAGGCCCGTAGCCGTGTAGATGCGCCCCCCGACAAGCACGACGTCCGCGGCCACCGACGGATCCGCCGGGGCATCCACCACGACGGAGGATTCTGAACAGCCCGCGACCAGTACGAGCACCGCAATCGAAAGAACCAGCTTTGAGGTCAAGGGATTGGCGTGATGGGTTTTTTCAAGATATGCCGCGTGACCGCAGGCTCCAGCACCGGAAGCACCAGCTCCACTAGAGAAGACCATCTCAGATTCAGGCCAGTACCCCAACCAATCTCCCCATCGCAAGAACGCCCGGCCCCAGTTTTATCTGGAGCCGGGCGTTCTTCGTTCTCATAGCTCTGGTCAGGTAACCACCCGGCGGGAACTCGGGTAGATGACCTAACAGAATGGGCGCTTCATCACCTCAGCGTATATGCTCCCGCACGCTTAAGATGAGATCACTTGGAGATGGCGGGAGTCGAACCCGCGTCCGAATGAATGTCCTGCCAGACGTCTACGTTCATAGCTGACCTATTAGAGTTCTCGCTCTCGGGCCATTGCCAGTCAACAAGGCGACCCGAAAGCACAGTCTGATATAGTTTCGCACCTCAGTACTCAGACGGCGTCTGAGGCGCTAGATCATTAGGCATGATGCCTCTTGACCCGCCAATGATCAGGCGAGCTAGAGACAGATAACGGATCTAAGCCGTCATCGCGTACGAGTAATCGTTCGCAGTTGCATTGTTCTTGGGCTTATTAACGAGCATCACCAAGAATGGCTCGGAACGCAGTCTGACGAATCATACCACCCGTCGAAACCGTGACATCCCCATAAGTAAAAGAACGGCCGCACCGTGAGGCGCAGCTCATCTACATACGGCGAGAGTCGAAGGCAGTTTCGCGGGTTTTAGCGAACGCCGGCATCACGAACACGCTGCATCGCCGTTCCTTCGTAGGCTAGCCCCTCAGACTCCAGCTCCTCGGTCAGGCCTTTGATGGCGGAACGAGCCCAAGACTTCCTGAGATAGGGCACCTTGCGTCTGGTGCCCTGGTAGAAGTGCCGGTAGGGGTGGACGAGCACCCGGACATGGTTGCCCGCGAGGGGTACCACCTCTAGCTCGATTTCAACCGTGTATAGGCCCCAAGATCGGAATGTGCGAGGTTCGGTGGCCACGACATTGTCGGTGAGCCCGTCGGTCACGGTCCACTCAGATGCCACTAGAGCACGCTCAATTCGCGCGTAGACGTCATTGCCGCTGTCAGTCTCCACGCGGTAGTCTCGGTACAGCGGAGACAGCGCTGGGGCGCAGCCTGTAGCTGCAACCATCAAGACGACTAAGGCGGTGATAGGACGCATGCCGAAAGATCGGAGGTCGCGGGGTCAATTCAAGCGGCCTTCAGACCCGTGCGTCAAATAGACGGGCTGGCCGGACGGGATGCAGCGGCCACCGGGAACGCGCGGGTGCCAGCGGACCTCGAACGTCAGGGGCGGATCAATTGCACTTCCAGTGGCTGGCTCTCGCCCTTCTGACCGGCGTTCGCGATCAGTCGGTAGTTGTCGGCCGTGAGAAAGATCGTCTGACCGTCATCAAAGGCTTCTCCACCCCATTCAAATGTCTAGGTCCGACTGCCGTTTGGGTCTAGTCCTTGCTCAGCAGAATCCGCCGTGCAGGCGCGGACATCTGCGGCGAAACAATGGCATCTGAGGCAGAAACGGTAACCAGAATCGTTCCCTGGTCGATCGGGTCCAACGAACATCCTGCGAGCAGCAAGCAGGTGGCGATAAGACATAGCGCGCTCATACTCATGCAACTGCCTCGTAGGCGGTGACTCGGCCAAGAAAGTCGAGCATGATTTCGTTGAACTGCTCTGGACGCTCCATCATTGGGGCGTGCCCACATTCATCGATCCAGTGCAGTTCCGAACTACCAATCAACTCATTGAAGGTCACGGCCACATCTGGCGGAGTAATCTCGTCGTCGCGCCCCCACACCAACAGTGTCGGGACTTGAATGGCCTCCAACTCATCCCGGACGTTTTCAGCTTTGACAGAGCGCGCCATCTTGATGAGACGGACCGCCCGTGGCCGGTCGTTGACGGTCTTGTAGATGTCGTCTACCAACTCCTCGGTGGCATGCTTCGGATCATAGAACGTAATCGCGGCTCTCTCCCGGAGATAATCACGGTCCTTCCGCCTCATCACGGACTGGCCCATATCTACCTCGTAGATCCCGGAGGCGCCCGCCAAGACCAAGGCTCGGACCCGATCAGAATGCCCGATTGCCAGAAGGAGCGCAATGTGGCCGCCAAGGGAGTTACCGCTCACCACGGCACTTGAGACCCGCATCTCATCCATAAAGGAGATGACGAAATCCACCAGGCCCGGCAGATGCGTCTGCTTCATGGGCATTGCGTACACCGGCAGGATGGGCACCAGGACTCGGTAGCCTTCGCTCGCGAGTGTGCCGATGGTGTGCTCCCAATTGCCAACCTCCCCCATCATTCCGTGGAGAAGCAGGAGGGTGCCCTTACCGTGCGAGGGACCCTCGTCGGCGTACCTGAAGCCTGCTCTTGTGTGGATGGTGTAGCCGGTGTGTGTCATTATTCGGTGGGAGCCGGTCGACTACTCGTTCGCGTTTCCGCTCCGGAATATACAGAAGCGAGATGATTTCGGACTTTCATTCGTTCGCTCAAACAATGATTCCGTACGCGCGTTCGCATGGCGTGAGATCATCGCAAATACGCGATCTCGCCGGTAGAACCCGGTCAGAGCACGGCTTTCTCTTCATACGGAATCAGTTTGTATGACGATGGCCCTGCGGGTACCTTTTTCTTCTGCCACAGATTTTTTTCTCCAAGCAACACGAATATGCCCTGCGGCAAGAAGCGAAAGCGACACAAGATTGCGACGCACAAGCGCAAAAAGCGCCTGCGCAAGAACCGGCACAAGAAGAAGGGCCGTTAGCCTATGTGGATTGGCTCCTCGGAGCAATCCACATATTCTACGTTCGTAAGTCTTCTCCCCAGAAACTGGTCCGCATGTCGGCCGGTTGAATGGGTGCAATTAGCCAGCCGGTTCCATGAGTGATAACGGAATAGGACAGAGTGCGCGTGCATGGTTCTGGGGCGTAGTCGCCGGCGGTATCGTCGGCTTCGGCCTCGGCCTGATCACGGCCCCCGAGGAAGGGCGAAAGGTTCGTAGGCGTCTCGCCTACCAGCTGGACCACGTCGGAGACCGCGTGTCTGAACTGATTGACGACGTCCTGAATCCGGATGACTCGGGTGAGGCACGCCGTGACGGCAACGCGCTGGTAGCAGACGCCGAAGAGAAGGCCGAACAGATTCGCGCTGATATTGACAACCTGATCGGCGAGATGCGAGATCACCGGAAAACCGGCTGATGCCAAATTTTTCCATTCTGCTCCCTTCAGCTGGCCCAAAGACCGATGGTGGCAATCCGTTTGCCCCAGACATGTTCGACTATCGATCGTCGAACACGTTCAACTACTTCCATTCCCTGAACACGGATCGGCGCGCGCTTATTGATGCGCTCCAGAAGACCATCGCAGGGGGTTTCGAAGACGAAGACGCCCTATTTGGGACGATCCTCGACGACGGCGAAGTAGACTGGGTCGAGGTTAATCGGCAGATCTACAAGGCGCCGCTCACATCGGCGCTGGATCGGTACGGTCCGGGCGTGATGTACAAGGCGATGGACTTCCCGGGACTTCCTACCGGCGCCCAACGTCGACTCTTGGAAGAGGGTGTCATCCTCTCAGGCCTTTTCGGGCTTCTGCGGCCGGATGATCTCATCCCGCGTTACCGCCTCGGCATCGATGCCGTGGTGCCGGAGATCGGATCTACCCTGGCGTATTGGCGACCTCGGATTTCCGGGCCGCTGAACGAGACCATAAAGAACCAGCTTGTCTGGAATCTCCTGTCCGGGTCACACGAGGCCATGTGGGACAACGAGATGACCTACAAATCCATGGTACGCGTCACCTTCCTGCGGAATATCGCAGGCACCATGACTCGGGTTGAGGAGCAGGTGCCCCTACGTGGACGACTGGTCAACTTTATTGTGCGTGAGACGCTCGAGGATATCGAGCCGCTGCTTTCGTGGCGACACCCGGATGGCTACACGTACGACGAGGAGCGCTCCTCATACGATGCTGCGACTCGGACGCACAACATCGTGATGGTCCGCCACTAGTCCAGTGTCCGCCGACCCCAAATCAGGGAGACCGGTATTTGTCGGCTTGGCGGGTGGTTCGGGTTCGGGAAAATCCACGGTAATGGAACGCGTGCTCGAGGCCGTAGGTCGGGATAACGTGTCGGTGTTGGATCACGACGCCTACTACCGTGACCTTTCGGACCTTTCACTTGTCGAGCGGGCCGCACAGAACTTCGACCATCCTGACTCGCTGGAAACCGAGCTCCTGTGCCGGCACCTGGATGCACTTCGGGACGGACGGACCATTGAAAAGCCGGTCTACGACTTCACGACCCACTCGCGTTCGGACCGCACCGTTACGATTGAGCCCAAGGCCGTAGTGCTGGTGGAGGGGATCCTGGTCCTAGCAGACAAGCACCTGACCGAGCGACTGGACCTGCGCGTTTTCGTAAAGGCGGACGATGACATCAGGCTGGTTCGGCGGATTCGGCGAGACATCTCCGAGCGCGGCAGATCTATCGAATCTGTGCTCACCCAGTACGAGACCACCGTGCGCCCGATGTACATAAAGTTCGTCCAACCTTCCATGGCGAACGCGGATCTGATTGTGCCCCGCGGTGGCCACAATCAGGCGGCCATCGACGTACTGATCGGCTACCTACGGTCCCTTCAGCCGGCGCCGGCGTTAAAGTCCAGCAGCTGACGGGTGCCACGAAGCACCAGATAGGGATCCACCAGGTTAATCTCTGCGACATGCGCCGCCAGATCTGCTGCCCACCCTCCCGTAGCCACGACGAGTAGAGGCGTTTGAAGCTCCTTCCGAATACGACGAATCATTCCGGCGACTGATTCTCGGAATGCCCAGTGCACACCTATTCGAATGGCCTCCGCGGTGGATTTCCCAATGGCGCTCTGGCCAGGCAGATCCAGCAGCTCGGGCAATTGGGCCGTACCCGTGTACAAGGCCCGCGACAGCAGACGCGGCCCCGGGCCGATGGCACCGCCCTGATAAATCCCCGCCGCATCAATGACTTCGTAGGTGATGGCCGTGCCTGCGTCGATCACCAGGAGTGCGGTTCCCTCGCCGGCGTACTGGAGCCACCCTCCTGCCGCGGCAGCGAGCCTATCATTTCCGAGCGTTGTTGGCGTCTCGTAGCCCATTGCAAAGGGCAGCCGACAGGTGTGCGTCACTTCGAAGATGGGAGCAGGCGCGAACGCGTCCCTCACCAGTTGCACGGCCGCCGGGACCACGGAAGCGATCCCGACTCCTGAGACCTTCCACTCGGCGCTGTGGTCATCGCTGTGGTCATCGCTCCGCTCAGCGCTCTGCCCAGCGATGAACCTCGAAAGCTCAGCCGCCAGATCTAGGGTGTCCAGCCGGTGAACCATCCACGCTCTGCCCGGCTCGGGCCAGCCGATCTTGGTCGCGGTGTTTCCTATGTCGACGGATAGGATCATGTAGGGACGGCTTTGGACAGGGTGACTTCGCCAGCGGTGAACACGTGCTCCTGGTCTTGGACTGAAACGCGAAGCGCACCGGTCGGGTCGATCCCAATGAGGGTTCCCTGAACCACGCGCCCATCGGCCTGCGCCACAGTCACGGCTTCCCCGATTCCACGAAGGGCACTGCCGTACTCCGCGATGAGCTCTGCGGCCTTCGACTCCATTTGTTCGATCCGGTCCTCCAAGGCACCCAGGACTTGGGCGAGCAGAATCGGCCGGGGCACGTCCTGACCACCGGCCAGGCGCAACGACGTAGCCTGCGGAGCAAGCTCCGCTTCGAACCTCCTCTGATTCACGTTCAGACCTACGCCGATTACCGCCCATCGCTCGCGCCCCGGTATGATAACGGACTCCACAAGGACGCCAGCACACTTTTTGCCGCCCACCAATAGGTCATTGGGCCACTTGAGATCCACGCTCTGACCTCCGACGTAGCCCAAGACAGAGTCACGAAGCGCGAGTCCCGTAGCCAGCGGAAGAAGGCCAAAGTGATCACTCGGAACGCGGCCCTCTGGCCTCAACACCACCGAAAAGAGCAGTGATTCGCCCCGCCCGCCGACCCAACGACGACCCAATCGGCCGCGTCCCGCAGACTGGTATTCGGCCACGACCAAGGCACCGGACTGCGCACCGCCGGCCGCCCACGCCAGCGCACGTGCATTGGTCGAATCGATTTCAGGGTAGCCTTCCATGGCCGACCCGAGGCTACGGGTGGTCAGCAGCCTGTCCGTTGTGTGGAGCCAGTCAAGCACGGGGGCGTGTCCTTATGCGGGATCGGGCTGGACAGTAATGTGTACGCTCCATCCAAGCCAGATCCCGCGCGAGGGTGTCTGCTAGTTGATACAGTGAGGACGCACGCACGCGTACCCCTGGAGGCACGGTTCTTGTCTCTATAGTTCGGGTTGTCCCGATTGTCATTATCGCCATGCGCGTCGCGCTGCTCGCTCTACTTTTTCTGTGTCTCCCGACCGAGAGTCCGGGTCAGATTGTACGCCCTCCAGAACTGAGGCTCCAGTACCATCGGGCCGAGCGGGCGTTTCGCACGGGCTCCAGTCTGCACGAAGCGAAAAGCCGGCTCGACACCGTTATCGAGGCCCTTCCCGAAGATTCCGAGGCGCTGATGCTTCGAAGCAAGGTCCTGCTGGCACTTGGCCGACCAGAGGAAGCCGTGGAAGACGCCAAGGCCACGGTAGCCCTTCAGCCAGAGAATGGCGAGGCCTGGCTGCTTCTGTCCGAGACGCACCGGGCGGCGGGAGCGGCACGCGAGGCAGTTTCCGCTCTCGAGCGGGCAAGCTCACTCATTACCAATGGGGCCGCGCTGCACATTCGCCTGTCCTACAATGCACAGATGCTGGGCGACCTGGATCAGGCGGAGGCCTTCGGAAGACTGGCGCTAGCGCAGGACGACTCGCTACCGGGAGCCTATCTGCAGTTGGCCAGGGTTTTCGTGGCCAAGAACCGGCTTGATGCGGCCACCATGACGCTTGCTGGTGGACTGGAAAAAGGAGCCGTCTCACCGTCTGATGTCACCTCGGACACCGACCTGGCGAAACTCAGGTCTCAGACCGAGCTGCGTCCTTGGTTTTCGAACTGACTGCGCCTTCCGCTTCGGCCGCGTCTTCGTCGGATGCTACGTGGACGGTCGTGGAGTCCTCGTCGGGAATCGGCTCCAACTCGTAGTATGTCGATACCGTCCTGAACTTGCTGTCCGTCTCGAACGGCGTGCGAATGTGGGTCTGGAAACGCGTGTTGTGAGGGACCAACTGCCCGTCCGCTGCCCGCCGCATATGGACAAAGAACTGGCTCTCCTCGCGGAACAGGAGCGCGAGGTCGATCCGCTCGAGGTACATCGCGATCAACTCGTTGGTTGTCCGGTCCACGTAGTGTCGCACTTTGCGGATGTTTTCGCCATCGCCCTTCAGGCGGCGGGCCTTCACCTCGATCACCTTGGCCTGCGTATCCCAGAGCAAGGTGTCGGGTAGGAAACGCCATTCGTACTTCTCGCGGTTTCGGCCTAGGAGATAGGGCGGATCCTCGGGCAGCAGATACTGAACCAGGTCCACCGGATCCAGGCCGCTCATATTGCTGGAAGTAAACCGGTCAAAGAAACCGAAATCGAACGTGCCGGCCGAGTCCTCCTGTTGGACGTTGATCTGACGGGCACCGCCTTCCCAGTCCGCCCGGTAGACGTTCTCCCGGAAGGCCACGAGGAAATCGTCCGTATCAAACTGCTCCGTGCGGGTATAGCGGGTATACCGGTAGTTGTCGATGCCGGAAAACGCAGATCGAAAGGCCGTATCGGTGACGCCGCTCAGGAGCGTGGCAACCCTATCCACTTTCGTGGCCTCACCCGCACCCAGCTCACCCGTCTTGTCCAGACACCCGGTCAGGATGAAGAACGAGGCAAAGGCCGCGAGAAACACGACCCGCAGGTTGCCAGGATGGACCAAGTATGAGGGCGTCCGGTTCATGGGAGACGATACGCTTCGACACAGTACAGGATTCCCGGAGACCCGCCATGGCAGACGTTACCGCCCGTGTTCTCGATACGGCCATTGCAGCCGCACTGACCGCGGGCCGACTCATCAGAAGTGAGGCGGGGCGCGTGAAGCCGGACGATATTTCGGCGAAAGGCCTGCATGATTTGGTGACCGAGGTAGATAAACGTGCCCAGTCCCTCATCGTATCGGCCATAAGGGACACTTTCCAAAGCCATCTTATCCTCGCAGAAGAGGATGAGACCCACGACCTCCATCCCACGGTGGCCGAGTCGGACTGGCGATGGATCATTGATCCCATCGATGGCACCACCAATTTTACGCACGGCGTCCCACCTTACGCGGTCTCCATTGGCGTCCAGCGGGGGGCCAACATGCAGGTCGGTGTGGTCTATGACGTATCCCGCGACGAACTCTTCACCGGCGTCCGTGGCGGTCCGGTGCTGCTCAACGGAAGGCCGATCCGTTCCAGTCGAGTCGATGACCTCGGAAGCGCCCTTGTCACGACCGGCTTCCCGTACCGCGAATATGCGCACGTCGATGCCTACCTGGCCGTCCTGAAGGACTTCATGCGTGAAGCCCAAGGTGTGCGCCGGCCGGGCTCTGCCGCGGTGGATCTGGCCTGGGTGGCCTGCGGCCGGTTCGACGGCTTTTTCGAGACAGGCCTCGCTCCATGGGACGTAGCTGCCGGAATGCTGCTGGTGGAGTGTGCCGGGGGGAGGGTCACGGACTATGCCGGGAATCCTGAGGCCGCCTTCTCCCGTCAAGTGCTGGCCTCCAACGGACGCATCCACAACCGAATGCTGGAGCTGGTAGAGCCCATGTCCCGGATTCGCTTCTAGCCGTTCCAGAGACGCTCGCCAGTGCGTATTCTTTGGGACCCCATTGAACCCACCACATCAGTATACATGGCCAAGGGACACGGAATTCTGGAAGGCAAGACTGGCGTCATCTTCGGCGCTCTCAACGACTCTTCCCTCGCCTGGAAAATCGCCGAGGCGGTTCATCGCGAAGGCGGTCGGTTCATCCTCTCCAATGCTCCAGTTGCCAAGAAACTGGGCGGTTTGGACGAGTTGGCAGACAAGACCGGAGCCAAGATCGTCTGGGCAGATGCCACCAGTGATGAGGACCTCGCAGCCCTGTTTAACCAGGCCAAGGAGGCCTACGGCGGTGTCGATTTCATCGTCCACTCCATTGGCATGGGTCTGAATGTCCGTAAGAACCGGCCCTACGAGGACCTCAAGTACGAGTGGTACCACAAGACCCTCGACATTTCCGCCATCTCTCTGCATCGAACCGTCCACGCGGCCGAGCAGACCGGCGCCCTCCGTGACGGAGGCTCCGTGGTGGCTCTCTCGTATATCGGTGCGCAGCGAGTGTTCTCGAAGTACTCCGAAATGGGAGACGCCAAGGCGCTGCTGGAGAGTATTGTCCGATCCTACGGCTACAGGCTGGGCAAGCGCGGGATTCGGATCAACGCAATCAGTCAGAGCCCAACCAAGACGACGGCAGGCGCCGGCATCAAGGGGTTCAACGCGATGTACGAATTCGCCGAGCGACTCGCCCCCCTTGGCAACGCGGACTCCGAATCCTGCGCCGACTATACGGTCTCACTGTTGAGTGACTTCACGCGGATGGTGACCATGCAAACGCTCTACCACGACGGCGGCTTCAGCTCGATGGGTATCTCGGATCTGCTGGTTGAGAACCTGAACGAAGTGTTGGCCGACTGATCACGCATGATCAGACTGTTCGTCTCCGACGTAGATGGTTGCCTGGCTGAACCGTACGTCCCCTTCAACCTCGAGCACTTTCGTGTACTGAGGGCGCTCGTGGGCGAGGGCTCCCTATCAGGCGTCCCGGAGATGCCACCGGCATTTACCCTCTGCACCGGGCGTCCTCTGGGCTACGCGGAGGCCGTAGCGCAGGCGCTCGGAATAACCGAGCCTTTTCTTTTCGAGGCAGGCGCAGGCATGTACTATCCCACCACCGGAGTTCGCCGGTGGCATCCCGGTTTTGGCACCGGAGCCGCAGAAGAGGTGGAGGACATCCAGAATTGGCTCGAGGGGCTCGTGCAAGGGACTTCGCTAGCCGTTGATCGCGGCAAGCACACTCAGGCGGGTGTAATCGGCGCCAACGAGCACGAGATTCAGCAGGCCATGGAAGCCACCGCGCGATTCATCGGCCACAACCACCCACGGTTTGTCGTGGCCTACACCCCCATATCGGTGGACGTGATGCTGGGCACCCTTACCAAGGCACAGGGGCTCGCCTGGTTGGCCGCCGAATTGGGTATCTCGGTGGCCGAAATGGCCTTCATCGGAGACACAAACGGAGACCTGGGCGCCATCAAAACGGTCGGCAGCGGGTTCGCACCCGCCAACGGCACTCCGGAAGTACGTCAGGCCGCTGGAACCGTGACGCGGGGTCGAGTGTCAGCAGGCGTTCTTGAAGCCGTACAGGCATGCATCGAAAGAAACCGCGCATCTCCCAACTGACGCTGGTATTGGCGTTGGCCGCTTTGGCCTCGTCACTGCCCGCTACCGTCCTCGGTCAGGCACCCGAGGACGCAGGCCTTTACTATGCGGTTCGGTCCGATGCGACCATCTATTCGCGGAGTGACACGACTAGGCCCTACGTCTCCCTCAGTCTGCGTGAGCCCGTATTTCGGGTGGGAGGCGATTCGGCGTGGGTCGAAGTCAAGACGGCCGATGGCGCCCGGGGTCTTGTGCGCAGCGCCGACATTTCCAATGTCTGGATTCGGATCTCCAAGAAGACTCAGACGCTGTACGTCTACCGCGGTGACCTCCTAATTCGTCGGCTACCGGCAGACCTGGGGTACAACTTCTTCTCCGATAAGGTCAAGCGTGGCTCGAGCGATGATCCTGATCACTGGCGAACCCCGGACGGCATTTTCCACGTAGTGCGAAAGAACCCGGCGAGCGCATTTCACCGGGCCTTTGTGCTTAACTATCCCAACCTGGAGGATGCAGTGCGTGGCTTGCGTGACCAACTCATTTCGAACTCCGAATATCGCGCCATCGTGAGGGCCGATTCGCTGTTCTCGATGCCGCCCATGAATACCAGCCTCGGCGGATTCATTGAGATCCACGGAGACGGCACGGGTAGGCGAGCCAATTGGACGCAGGGGTGCATTGCCATCGAAAACGCTTCGATTGACAGCCTTTGGGATTTCATCCACGTGGGAACGCCGGTTCTCATTGAACCCTGACCATCATGCGATTCGCCTCACTGCTTCTGCTGACTTTGGCGACTGTTCTCCCGGCTCAGGCTCAGAGCGCCGCGTACACCTGGATACCGGTACTCCCTGAGGGGCCCGTATTCGTGGTGCCCATTGAAGGGATGATCGACAACGGACTGGCCACCTATCTGGAGCGGGCGCTGGCGGATGCAGAGGAAGCGGGCGCCGCGGCGGTGATCTTCCATGTGGATACCTTCGGTGGCCTCGTGGACGCGGCTGACCAAATCCGAAAGACCCTTCTCGATGCGCCGATGGTGACCATCGCCTTCATCGACAAGAACGCGGCTAGCGCAGGTGCGCTGATTTCGTATGCCGCAGACCGCATCGTCATGGTCCCCGGAGCCTCCATCGGTGCCGCTACCGTGGTAGAAGGTGTCGGCGGCGAAGCGGCTCCCGACAAGTACCAGAGTTACATGCGTGGACTCATGCGCTCCACGGCCGAGGCCAATGGGAAGAACCCAGACATTGCCGAGGCCATGGTGGACCAGGAACTGGAGGTCCCCGGTATTTCTCCGAAAGGGCAGGTCCTTACGCTGTCCGCAACCGAAGCACTGGAGTTTGGTGTGGCTGACGCGGTCATCGACAATATGGACCGGCTGAAGGAAGCGCTGGAGTTGACCGAAGACCGCATCGTCAATCACAATGCCACACGATTGGAAGCTGCACTACGCTTCTTTGGCTCGCCCGTGGTCCAGTCCATCCTCATGCTGATGATGCTAGGCGGACTGTACTTCGAATTGCAGACGCCAGGGGTTGGATTTGCTGGGCTGATGTCCCTGATTGGCGCTGCGCTGTTCTTTGGTCCCCACTATATGCTTGGGCTCGCCGAATCTTGGGAGCTGATCCTCTTTGTTCTCGGTGTCGGTCTGCTCCTGGTCGAACTATTCGTCTTCCCCGGATTCGGAATCGCCGGGCTTAGCGGGCTGGCACTGGTGGTCTTCTCGCTGGGCGTTTCCCTGATCGGTAATGTGGGTCTCGATTTCCCAAGCCTGGAAGTCGTAGGCTCGGCCATTTGGACGCTGGCCATCACGATGGTGCTGCTGGTGGCCATGCTGGCCACGGGAGCGCGATGGCTTCCCCAGTCTTCTCGCTTCAGCCAGCTGGTCCTTGCGCCAGAGCTTGGCAGTGCCGCCGGATTTACCTCCGCCGATACCGATGACACGCTAAACGGCCAGGTTGGCAAGGCCCTCACCGCACTCCGACCTGCAGGAATCGCCATGATCAACGATCGGCGGATTGACGTAATGACGGCCGGGGAATACATCGAAGCCGGTTCTGCTGTCCGAGTAGTTAGCGTTCGAGGCAGTCGGGTCGAGGTACGCGAGGTCGCTATCACGGCTTAGCAAAGCGATTCACGTCGCGGGGTGCAACAATGCTATGTTGACCCGTAGACTCCCCTCACATTGCCCATATGGAGCTGTTGATTCCCATAGGTCTGATTGCGCTGGGTTTGGCGCTGAT
>JBLFXH010000042.1:0-17102 GCA_047611125.1 Rhodothermales bacterium | reverse complement strand
GTGAAGGACGCGCATCCGGCGGTGCCTGTCATTTCTTCTGCCGAACTGAAATTGATCCCGTACGAGGCCTCCTGGGCTCGGTAACGGTGGCCGTGTACCCAGATGAAATCGAGTGTCCAGCTGGTCCCGTAAAGTCCGTGATGCCGGCCAAAGTCGTCTTCGTCAACGACGATGATACAGCCGGAAACAGCGATTCCGACGAGTAGGAGCATTGTAAGAGGTAACCAGGACTTGCAGCGTTTGGCGGTCATCGGGGGTGTGCTTTGGTGGCAATCACCCTACTGGCCGCACGCCCCCCGTGCCGGGTAACATGAATACTGCCCTGTTACCAGATGGCCATCCGCCGCGGCTTTAGTTGGTTCGACCCGCCTGCACTCTCAGACTCGCGATGGCATCCTCGGCACGCCGATGCAGGTCGCTCGTCGGATCGTTCACGATCCGCTGTACCTTTCTGAATTGCTCTAAGGCCTGATCGATTCTGTTGATCTGGCTGAGCATAATGCCCCGATTGAAGTTGGCCTGCACGTGAAGCGAGTCGCGCTCCAGAACGGCCGCTGTCTCTTGTATCGCACTCATCGGATTGTCCGGGTCCCACAGGTACGCCACGGCCATGTCCGTTCGGACGTCCAGGTTATCCGGGTTGATCTCCAGGACTTGCCGATAGGCAGCAATGGCCTGCTGGGCCAACCCGGTGCGCTGCTGTGTACCATCAGCGGAGCGATCCATGGCATCGTAGTAAAGGTTACCTGCCAAGGTCCAGGCCTGCTCCGTAGCTGTAATACCCGCAAGCTCTTCCTGAGCAATGGCCGCCAGATCATAGCGCCCGCCGCCGATCAGCAGTTCGACCTTGCGCTGGAGAACGCCGACCTTCTCGGCTCCTGCAGCCAGGCTGTCATCCAACACTTCGACCTGCTGGGCAATGCCGATGGCCAGGTCAGGGAATCCCTCCCCCGTCAAGGGAACGGCCGCCTGAGGACCGGAGGCAACCGGGGACTGCTGGCTCATGATCGCACTGATCATGTACAGGGCAACAATGACCATCACGGCAGCGCCGACAATGATGCCGATGCGCTTGCCGACTCCCTCTTCGACCGATGGCTGAGCATCGGGCACGGGACCCGGGGGCATTCGTCCGCCCTGGTCATCCGTGAAGCCGGCCGTTGCGCCACTGCCCTGAGAGGCAGCATCTGTTAAGGCGCCCGTACCCGTCAGATCCTGAAGCGCCGAGCCACATTGAGCACAGAACCTGGCACCAATCGGGTTTCGCCACCCGCACGAGTGACAAAACACCGGACGGTCATCTTCAGTGCCAGTGCCACCACCGGCACGCGGGGCAGCAGCCTTATCGCCGGACGCGTCAGCCACCATTACAGCTACCCGGGCCAGGTCATCCGGATCAGTACCGGCGGGTGTGCCGCACAGATAGCATCGTTCATCGTCGGGTTTCAACCCCCCGCCGCAGGCCTTACAAGACAGTTTCATTTCCGTTGGGCGAGCAGGTCCACCTGCTTTCTGAATTCCTTGGAGGGCTTGAACGTGGGGATCCGCGAAGCAGGAACGGCCACAGGCTCGTTGGTCCGCGGATTCCGGGCGGACCGCGGAGCACGCTCCTGCACGAGGAAGCATCCGAAGCCGCGGAGATCCACCCGCTCGTTCTGCATCATCGCATCCTTTACCGTGTGAATGAAGCCATTCACAACTGCCTCGGTTTCGAGTTTTGTCAGTCCGGTGCCGGCAGCTATGCGCTCGACAATGTCCGCTTTGGTCACGCCTTTGGGGGTCCGTTTTCAGTTCGATCGCCTAACGCCTGGCAGGGTATCCATGATCCGTGCCGACGCGTCGGCTATTTTCGACTCATGATGCTCACATACGCTCTCCTTTGAAGCCGGGACCACGCCATATCGCCAGCGAGATCATCCTTCGTTCGGCCATAGTCCCGATTGTTCGCGGTCTTTGGCGAACGCGCGTAGTCTCGGGCCTGGAATATCTCGAGTCTGGGTCTTGCTTCCTTTATGGGAATCATTCCAACAACTTTGACCCGTTCCTCGTGAACTGGCCGCTTCCGCTGGGCAAGGCTTCCTCCGGCGTACTCACCGCTGAGTACATGCAAGCGGGGTTGACGGCCGCGGTATTTCGAAACATGGGACTCCTCTCGACCCGAAAGCGTGTCCCGGAGCCTCATCTTGTGGGCCGAATCCTACGTCTGCTTCGAGACGGCCGCAATGTCCTGATCTACCCCGAGGGAGGACGTCGTTGGGATGGACGTCCCGCAAGGTGGATCCCGTCGACCGCCAAACTCTTTGCGCGTGCCGGCTACCCAGTACATCCCGTTCTGACGCATGGCTCCTACGTGGCCTGGCCCCGATGGGCTGATTGGCCGCGCCCGGCACGCATCGCGGTGGAGATCCTCCCCGCCGTGGACCTGACTGAGGTCGCGGACACGGAAGAAGCGGTCAGGCGCCTCGCGGAGCCTATGGACATCGACGAAAACATTCCTCCGGAGCACGTGCTCCCACGGCGAGCATTCCGTCCGGCTGACGGCATTCATCGGCTGATCTATAGGGACCCTCGGACCGGTACTCCCGACGCGCTGTTTACCACGGACGGCCATCGCATCCACAGTCGCGATGGGGGTCTGGATTGGCTCATGATGCCAGACAGCCGCATAATGGACAGGTCAACGGGCGAACTCCTACTCACGGGCGATCTCTACGGTCAGGCCAGGTCCCGGATTTCATACGCAGCGGGCGGCCTGGTGACGTCAAGCATGGTGATGATGCGCCGTGGCTCGGGTCTCGGTAGTTTGTCTGCACGTGCTCTCACCCGCGCCTCGCTGCACAAGGACCACATCATGCTGACCGGACCAGTGAATACCACTTATCTAGACCTCAGTGATGTACTGTTCGTGGGGATAGAGCGCAACTACAAGTTGCAGCTGACTGGGCGGGATTGGCTGGTCGAACTGGCCTTCCATGACGGTGGCAGCGCACTTCACTGGGAGGACGCGCTGTTCACCCTTAAGGCTGAAGGAGCCTAATGGGTGCCTGGACGCTGGATGCGACGGCCGTCGAGCTGGTGGCCGATGCCGGGATTCTCGGGGCCGCCATGCTGGTCGCGACTCTCCTGCGGCGATACGTGCCTCTTCTTCAGCGATACCTCATACCGAACGCGTTGGTGGCCGGCGCCATCGGACTGGTACTCGGTCCCGAGCTGATAGACCTCGTGCCGATATCGATTGAGCGGATGGGCTCCTACGTTTACCACCTCCTCGCGCTCACCTTCATCTGCGTCGGACTCCGGAGCACGCCTGGGAAGCGATCGTTTGCCGCGTTCCACCTCGGGTTCATGCAGATCATGTGCATGCTCCTTCAGGCAATGATCGGTCTCTCGATCATGCTGTTGATATATTTTCTGGTGGACGCGTCGGTATCGCCGGCCGCTGGGATGCTCCTGACGCTGGGATTCGGAATGGGGCCTGGCGTGGCCTATTCCATTGGTGACTCCTGGTCCGCATTCGGTTTTGAAGAGGGCGGTGCTGTTGGATTGAGTCTGGCGGCCATCGGGTTCCTCATCGCCTATGTGGTGGGCGTTGCCATCGTGCACCGGCATGGGCTTGCGAACGGCTCCGCGCTCCCGAGATCCGTGCGTACCGGTGTCCGAACATCCGAGGAACGAACCGTGGCTGGGCACCTCACCCTCTCGCCGGCGGCCATCGAGCCCCTGGCCTTCCATCTCGCCATGGTTGCCGCGATTTATGGCGTGACCTACCTCGTGGTATCGGGTCTGGCGATGGGCTTGGAGTCCGTCGGACTGGCCCAGGAAGCCCCTATTGTCTGGTCATTCCACTTCATTCTGGCCAACCTGCTCGCCCTTATTGCCCGACGCATCCTGACCGCTGCCGGAGGGTCTAGTGTGTTGGATGATGGGCTTCTTGATCGCCTGACGGGCGTGATGGCGGATTACCTCATTGCGGCTTCCATCATGGCCATCTCGCTCGGCATCGCCTGGCGGTATGCCCTACCCATTATGCTCATGGCCGTCCTCGGAACGCTGGTCACCTACTGGGCGCTAGCTTTTACGTCAAAGCGCATTTTCCGAGAGTACCGGTTTGAGCGGTTCATCGGGATTTTCGGCGAGATGACAGGCACCGTTACCTCCGGACTCGCTCTGATCCGGATTCTAGACCCGGAGTACAAGTCTCCGGTTGCCCAGGATCTGGTTTTGGCCTCCGGAATCGCCCTCGCGCTGGGTTTTCCCTTGCTAGTCCTCATCAATCTGCCATTCACCGCCTTCGGCGGTCGCATCGAAGGATTCTTTGTCCTGTTTGGACTTCTGGCAGCCTATTTCCTTCTAATCATGCTGGCCTGGCGGATTTACTACAGCCGTTCCAGCGGGGCATAGTCACGTTCGTAACGCAATCAACCCACCGGCCACCTAAGCCCATGCGCATATTTTCTTTGATCGCCGTGTTTCTGTTGGTCCTAGGCGCTTGTTCGCCCCCGGATTTTCCGGTTACTGCGCTGTCCGTGGTCGATCAGGCGATTGCCTGGCAGAACGGTGACGTCCTGAATCAGGCCGAACTAACGTTTGATTTCCGGGAACGTCGATTCCGCGTCTACCGAAATCAGGGGGTGTTCGAATACGAACGAATCTATGTGGACTCCACGGGAGCGAATCTTCGGGAGGTTCTGAGCAATGACGGGCTCTTTCGCGAGGTCGAGGGTGAGCGAGTTGAGCTTGACTCCGCCAGCTACAGGTCCGCAGAAACCGCCGTCAACTCCGTTGTCTATTTCGCCCTGCTTCCCCTACCCATGAACGATGCGGCGGCCCAGAAACGGCTTCTGGGAGTATCAGAAATCAACGGCCGATCCTATAACAAGGTAGAAGTGACGTTTGCCCCGGAAGGTGGTGGCCGAGACTACGATGACCGGTTTATCTACTGGATCGATGCCGAGACCGGGGCGCTGAAATATCTGGCCTACTACTACCACACGGACGAAGGCGGAGCACGCTTCAGGGAGGCCTACAACGTGCGCGAGATTGAAGGCGTGCGCATTGCCGACTATCACAATTACTCGGCCGAAGGCATCACTTTCGACACGGTGGAGAACTTCGACAGCCTCCATACGGCCGGACTGACCACACTGGTATCGGAAATCGACCTTGAGAACGTGACCGTTCGACGTCTTGAGGACTGAGTTGCCCCGACTGAGTTGCCCCGACTGAGTCTCCAGCGGCTCGCCTAGAAACGGACGGCGAGCCTGAACGACGGGTGAAACCCGAGGTCGTATACGTCCACCGGAATCGTCTCATCCACCCGGCGGTCCGCGGCCGGCCCGGAAACGACCGAGGGTACCGCGGTCCTGTACCACACGTTGGATCTATCGTACAGATTGTACACAGATACACCGGCCGAGAGCGTGCGACTGGCTACGAGGCGCTCCCAGGACAACCCGACATCCATTCGATGGTACATCGGTAGACGATCCTGCTCGGAGTTATCTCTGAAACGCAGATCATTGGGCGTACCCGATGACGCAGACCAGGTCATGTTGGCCTGGAATGCACCCAGGCGAACGTCCGCTGAAGCGACATATTGATGCTTGCGATCCCAGGAGACCAGAAAATCACGGCCACTCAGGACGCGGGGATTAGTGTAGACCGTCCGACTGAGCGTGTAGGCGTGACTCCAGAGCACGGGGCCTGTTCGATGCCTCAGCATGACTTCAAACCCGCGAGCGCTTCCGTCTATATTCGTGAGCCACGGGTTGGTCAGCTCTGCGATCAAGCCCGCGTTGGCGGGGTCCGGGTTTGCGGATTCGTGCAAGCGGAGGTTAGAGTAGCGCTTGTAGTAAACCTCGGCCTGTACGAACACGTCCGGTGCCGGCCTTAGATAGAGTCCAGCCGTGTAGTAGTCCACGCTGCCGGGTGACTCGGTTTCGGAGCTGAGAATCCAGACGTTCGGCGCGCTCTCCTGGACCGGCTCGACTTCGAGTTGGTGCAGAAACTGGTAGTTGCGGCTGTAGCCGACAGACCCGGACAACACGCCCTCGCCACCCGCCGAAAGGTTGACGCGCGGGCTCAGCCTCTGGTAGTTGCCCAGGCTGTAGTAGTGAGACCGAAGACCGATCTCGTAGCGGACGAACTCATGTCGAGGCGAGGCATAGCCCAGGTAGAGATCCGTCTGCACAGCCTCGGTATTGAGCTCGAAAATCCCTCGTTCACCGGTGGTCTCGGTGTACCTGGATTCGTAGGCATTGACCTCCGCCCCTGCTGACCACACCCCAGACCTGCCGAACGTAATTTCTGGCGCGAAACGGAGTTGGTTGAGCCTGTTGTCATTTCGAAAAGAATCGAGTCGGAGCACAGCCGCCCCTTCCTGGTTCCGCCGCCCCGCCACGACCGAATCGTTCAGAAACGTTCCGTCATAAGCGGTGACCCCCCCCGTCAGGTTCAGGAAGCCGTAACTCATCAACCTACTCTGGTATCGAAGACCTACGGCGCTGGCACCCCAGGTGCTGTTGGCGGAGGAATTCTGTCCTGCGACCCCATTAGGACCTGCAAGGCGCCGTTGGGCGCTCTGCGCCGTCTGGTCACCTCCTGTGTAGCCCGTCACGCTCAACTGGTTGCCTGAGCGGCCCTCCAGGTACAAGTTGGCGTGCACGTCGTGGTAGTCAGCTGAACCCTCAAGAGCCTGGAATGGACCCCGCTCAGATCCCACCAGACTGGTCTCCCTGCCAACGTCCAGTCCCTGAGCGATGAGATCGCTGTTGCCGAACCAGTCCACATCGTCCAGATAGGATTTCCGACCTGAGATCAACCAACTTCCTCGCCCACCTCCCATCGGCCCCTCGATGGTGCCTTGAAGAGAGGTACTGGACGCCCCTAGAGACCCAGAGACGCGCTCGCGTGAACCCGTCCGCGTCAGAAAAGAGACCGTGCCGCCGGGCGGCGCCTGATAGGAAGCCGGGGCGATTCCATAGTAGAAGCCCACCTGTTGCAGCGCATCCTCGTTGAAGGCGTCGAACAGCCCAAACATGTGAGACCGACTGTAGATGGGAAGCCCGTCCAACAGCACTTGAAATCCATCCGACTTGCTACCCCTTACCACCATCCCATCTGACAGGGCGGGTGATATGGACACTGACGGTAGGGCCTCCAACGAACGCAGGATGGAGGACTCTCCGAGCGGAGCAAGAACGCCGGGCTTGATCAGATGCTGCCAGGTAGAGTCCAGGTCCGAGTGGAGAATCGTACCCGATACAACCACTTCGCCTCCCAAAACCGGGCGGGGTTCGAGGCGCACGGAGATGTCTTCAGACCGGTCTGCGGCCGAAACGCCCACCGTGGTCGCTTCAAAACCCAGGTAAGACACCGTAATGCGCTCGGATGCGACCGTCAATTCGGCCTCAAACTCACCAGCAGCATTGGCGGAAACACCGCGCAGCTTACCGGCGGGGTCTAGCCATGTAATCGTGGCAAACGGTAGTCGTGCTCCTGAGCTCCCGTCAATGACGTAGCCGACCAATCGCCAACCGGTATCTGTCTGATCTCCCGAGGCGAGAGGGTAGACCAGGATCTGCGAACGCTCTGCATCCACTTTCACGCCCATTCCAAGTGAGGAGATCAGCGCAGAAACTGCACGAATCGGATCCTGACCCAAGTCCACCGAAACCGTGCGCCCAGCAATCAAACCATCCCTGTATAGAAAGCGGAATGACGTAGATGACTCGATGCTTTTCAGCACCGTCTTCAACGCAGCGCCCTCGAACTGCTGGGCGAGCGTCCATGTGGGGCTAAAACAGAAGTAGGCTGTGAGCACCAGGGCCCACAGCCATTTCCTTCTGCTGAGTAGTTGTATCAGTTTGATTCGCACCAAGCGGGTCTAGTCCCTAATGAATCGTAACGCCTCGCCGGATTCAACGAAGCGGCCTCCCAGGACAAGAGCAAAATCTTCCAGGGCGCGGTCACGATCCGAAAGGACGAGTCGGCCTGAGACGGCCTCGGATCGAGAATCGGCTGGGAGTTGGAGATCCAACCCAAAGTGCCATCCCAGTTCCTCGGCCACAAGCCCTGCCGGTCGAGAGTCAAAAAAGACCTCGCCCCGGGTCCAATCCAGATCCTCTGAGCCGTCTGAAGCAACGACGGGTCCAATCACCCCCCCGTTGGTCTCAATAGCCTGGCCAGGCTCCAGCAGAACGTTACCCTGTCCCGCGCTGAATCGGACACTTCCCTCTTCCAGGAAGACACGCGTGTCCAGATCCCGAGCGGTGACTGAAAACCGTGTACCCAGGACCTCGATCAACCCGCCCGCAGTCTCGACAGCGAAGACCCTCTCCGGATTGCTGGTCACGTCAAAGTATGCATCGCCCTCGAGCCTCCACGCGTGCTCTTCCATCTGGTAGAGCGAACTATTGGCCCTGAGAAGCACCGTTGAGCCGTCCTGCGTGGTAAAGAGCGTCTGCTGATTCGACGCCTGCGCCACCAACTGGCCCGAGGCGGGCGAGAGCAGCCGTGGAACCACGATGAGTATTAGGACGGCGGCGGCGGCGGCAACGGTGGCGGTGCTCCATACAAGCCGCATCGGAGTGATCAGGCGCAGTGCGGGGCGATCGGAACCAGCCCTGATCTTCCGCTCAACATGCGCCCACATGCGGGCTCCAGCACGATTGTCGACGTCGGCGGACTGATGGGCGGAGCGCCACTGGGTCAGTGCATCCACCACTGGATCCGTCCCCGATTCGGGGAGCGCCGCTTCCTGACCAAGCAGGTTGGCGAGCTTCAGATCCCGGTCAGTTGGTAGCGAATCGCTCATAGGACTCAAAGGTAATGCAAATGGCAGTCAACAAGAGCGGCGGGACCCCGGCTGGGGCCCCGCCCGTCTTGCGTGCTTTGGAAGATCAGCCGCCGGCTCCCCCACCAGCGGGACGGCCTCCAGAGCCTCCTCCGACGCGGCCCCCCTGGCCGCCTCTACCCTGACCACCTTGGTGCTTGCGAGCCTTGTGGGCCAGCGCACCGTGGATCTGCCAGATCTCGAATGAGTCGTCAGTGTTCAATGTGGAGGACACGCTGGCCTCCAGGTCGGTCCGGAGGGCATCCATCTGGGCTCGCACATCCCCTGCCCGGTCGATGACGTGCAAGCCATCGCGGAAGGTGTCCTGCGCTGCCATCAGTTCATCGGCTTGTGCATCTGTGATGCTCAGCACTTCAATCATCACGGCGCGCTCGGCAGCCTGATGCTCGGCGCGTGCAGCTTCCCGCTCGGCCTGTGCCGCGGCAATGGCGTCCTTCTGCTCCTGTGTGAGGTTGGCGTCCAGATAGGCTTCTACCTCGGCCTGCACCGCTGCGTGAATGGCTTGGATGGCCTCGTGAGCAGCCTCAGCGGCTACCGTGTCGCCGGCGTCACGAGCCGCGCGGATGGCGGCAAACAACTCTTCCATTTCGCTCCTGCGTGACTCCCTGATGGCTTCGAGGTCAGCTTGCTGATCGTCAGTCAGGAGGTCCCGGAGGCCCGGTCCGCGATCATTGCCGTTCCCGTCACGCTGCGGCGGACCCATGTTTCGGTCTCCGGATGTCCGGTCTCCAAAGGCGTCTCGCAGAGCCTGGCGGGCTCCGCGGCCGTTGATCAGGCTGTCAATTTGCGCATCAGAGAGCGTTGTGGACAGCTCAGCCGCCAGACGCCAGAGGAATCCCGGGTCCATCGCGCCGGCTGCGCCGTTTTGCGCGATGGATGCAGACAATGCCGCCTGCTGATCGCCAGATAGTGCAAGTTCGGTCGATAGGTCAGCGGCGAACAACTCGAGTGCTGCGTCGCCCGTCGTGCCCTCTTCGAGAGCAGAGGTGGAGTCACATGCGGCCAGGCTGCCGGCTAGAATCAGCGCAACGAAGAGCCCGCGACCCATTTGGATGAAAGTGTTCATGACTGGATATCGATTAGATTTTGTTTTCGGTGTGTGGGCCCTGCCGGCCCTCCCTTTCAAATCCACTACACACCGGCGGATCGGGCACCCCCAACGTCACCGAACATTTTTTTGAACGAGTGGCGGGCGAAGCGTAAGAGCCGACTGCCTACGCCCCGCG
Source organism: Rhodothermales bacterium (assembly GCA_047611125.1). GTDB lineage: Bacteria > Bacteroidota > Rhodothermia > Rhodothermales > UBA10348 > JABDJZ01. Next base: position 7,022 of record JBLFXH010000042.1, on the reverse strand, counting down.
GAGCCCGGCAAGCCGCTCCCGAACCGCCTTCAGCGCGTAGCCCATGTGGTTCTCGACCGTCTTCCGGGATATATCCAAAGCATCGGCTGCCTCTGCATAGGTCAGCTCCTGAAGTACACATAATTCAAACACTGCACGCCGACGCTCTGGCAGGCTCTCCACGGCCGCCTGCACCATCACTCGGACCTCGTCCCGCTCGGCCGGGTCCGGAGAATCCATGGCGGCGGGCGCGGGAGTATCCTCCGGCGCCACGTCAGCGAACCGAGCCGTATCCCGAAAATGATTCAGCGCACGGGTGTAGCCGATCCGAAAGAGCAGGCCCCGGAGCGAACCGCCTGGTTTAATGCTGTCCCGATTTTCCCAGATATGCACGAACGCATTCTGGACGAGGTCCTCTGCCACGTCGGGAGATACCCGACGATGAATCAGGTAGCGCAGCAAGGCCTCGTGATTGGCCTCAAAGAAGCGGCGAAACGCGGTTCGATCACCACTCTTGATCGCGCTGGCAAGCCCCTCTTCATCCTGCGCCGGAATGGCGACGGCCAGAAGCAACAATAATTCCAGGAGAGGCAAGGGGCGAACCGCTAGGACGACAATCGGCGCAAGATACAGTCGCGGATCAGCCCTTGAAACCGCGCTATATTGATACATGGAATCTAGACACCCCTGGCCCGACACGGCCGTCGAGGCCGGAGCCTCTGCCGCGCTCTCTGCGGCCATCTCTCGACTGACCGGTAATCTCGCAGAGGCCGTTTCCGACGATCTTGCCGCCAATCTCAAACGGCTGCATACCGAAGAGCCCGAGGCGGTGCGATTGTGGCTGTCCGAGCTATCCGACCAGCAGATCGAACAGCTGCTGCGAACCGACACCGCCCTGTTTCACCTGTTGAACCAGGCAGAGAAGAGCGAAATTGTCCGGATCAACCGCGAGCGCTCTCTTGCGGTAAAGCCGGGCGAGGGCCGGCCCGAGTCGCTGATGAATGCCGTCCGGAAAATGAAGATCTCCGGCATGTCTGCCGAGACCTTTGGCCAGTTGGTCAATCGCCTTGATATCCGTCCAACCATCACGGCCCACCCCACCGAGGCCCGCCGGCGGAGCATTCTCTATCACCAGCAGGCCATCGGAGAGGCCCTCTCGCGACTCAATCGTGAGCAGCTGACGAGTCGAGAATTGGAAGACGTCGAGATAGGGCTGGCCAGAAATATCCACCTGCTCCAAGTAACCGACGAAGTCAGGCCCCGGAGACTGACCGTGGCCAATGAGGTGGAGTACGGACTGTACTTCCTGAAGGAGACCATCTGGGATACGGTCCCGGCCATTTCCGAGGATCTCAGGCGAGCGGCTTCGTGGCATTTCGGGACCCTGCTTCCGGACCTCGCGCCGATCCGGTTCAGGAGTTGGATAGGCTCCGATCGGGACGGAAATCCGTTCGTGACGCCCGAGACCACTATCTCCACGTTTCATCGACAGCGCGAGACCGCCATCAGCGCTTTTCAAAAAGAGCTCCGCGCCGTCCGGCGGGTACTCTCTGTTTCGGAAAGACAGTGCGATACGCCCCAGTCTTTGCTGGACAGCCTGGCTCGCGATGCCGCGGACATCCGCCTCCCTGACATCGTCATTCAGCAGTTTGAGCACGAACCTTATCGCCTCAAGTTGTCCTTCATGATGGCCCGTCTGCATGCGCTGCAGAACGAGTCGACCAGCGCCACAGCATACTCCGGTGCGGCGTTCAATCAGGACATTGGCGAAATTCAGAGCGCGTTAACCGAAGCTGGGCTTTCGGATGCGGGATGGTCCGGACCCCTGCAAGGCCTTGCCGACCGTGCGCGCGCTTTCGGACTCCACCTTGCGGCCCTCGATGTCCGGCAGCACAGCAAGGTCCACGAGGCCGCTGTGGCCAGTCTGCTCAAGGAGGCCGGCGTTGAACGCGCTTACGAAAGCCTGAATGAAGCCGAGCGCCTCGAGCTCCTCAGCTCCGAACTGGCCAATCCTCGTCCCCTCCTCGCTCCCGGTACTCCGCTAGACGAGAACGCGACAATGGTGCTGGAGACCTTCAGGGCTATTGGCCGCATTCTGAAGATTGAACCAGAAGGGTTTGGCACGTTCGTCGTCAGCATGACCCACACGGTGAGTGACATCCTGGAAGTGATGTTGCTGGCCAAGGAGGTCGGGCTTGCTCGCATCTCAGAGGGGCGATTTGATTGCCCCCTGGACATTGCTCCTCTTTTCGAAACCGTAGCTGACCTTGCCCACTGCGGCGAGTTCATGGAGACGCTTTTCGCCCATCCTACCTACTCGGCCCACCTGGAGAGTCGGGGGCGTTTTCAGGAGATGATGTTGGGATACTCCGATTCCAACAAGGATGGCGGCTTTTGGATGGCCAACTGGGCGCTCCACGGCGCACAGAAGACGCTGGGCGACGTCTGTCGCAAGGCGGGCGTGGACTTCCGGCTCTTTCACGGCCGCGGTGGAACGGTAGGTCGGGGTGGAGGGCGCGCAAACCGAGCGATCTCGGCCATGCCTCAGGCCTGTCGCAACGGCCGCATTCGCTTCACCGAGCAGGGAGAGGTCATCTCCTTTCGCTATGCCCAGCCCGATATCGCGCATCGGCACCTGGAGCAGATTGCTGGTGCGACACTATCCACCAGTACGGAATCCGTTGAGGTTGAGTCCCAGCCCGAGGCGTGGAACACGGCGATGGACCTCATTTCCACAACGGCGATGAAAGCCTACCGAGACCTCATCGACCATCCTGATTTTTGGGCTTGGTATACCAAGGTCACCCCCATCGAACACATCAGTCGACTCCCCATCGCCTCGCGGCCGGTGTCCCGAAAGGCAGCAGGAGAAGTAGACTTTGACGGTCTTCGTGCGATTCCGTGGGTCTTCGCCTGGACACAGACGCGCTATACGATTCCCGGCTGGTATGGGACCGGCGCCGGGCTTGGAGCGGCCATGCCGGAGCACGAGGAGACCCTGGTCGAGATGTACCGCACTTGGCCGTTTTTCAACGCGTTGATGGATGCCGTTCAGCTAGAGATGGCGCGCGCGAAATTGGACATTGCGGAGGCCTATTCGCAGCGGTCCGACGATCGGCGCTTTCATGAGGTCATCCTTGCAGACTACCAGCGCGCCGAGGACGCGGTCCTCCGGATAACTGGACACAAGGCCTTGCTAGACCATAGCCTCGCGGTGCGCACGTCTATTGCCTACCGGAATCCGCTGACCGATCCGCTGAACCATATGCAACTGGAGCTGCTGGAGCGCTATCAGACTGAAGGCGATGAGGACAGGCGGACTCGGCTGCGTGGCCTCCTTTTCTTGTCTATCAATGGGATCGCCGCTGCCATGCAGAGCACGGGCTGATCAGTCGGATCCAGTCACGCGGACCATCTCGTCCACGGTGGTGTCACCCATCAGGACGATTTCGCCGGCGGAGTCACCAAGCGTCAGCATCCCTTCTGCGATGGCCGTGGTCCTGAGCGCCTCCTCATCGATCATCGTCTCGGACTCCATAACCAGCCTTCGGATGGCGGGCGTGAACGGGAGAACCTCGGCTATTGCTCGGCGACCCTTGAAGCCGGATCCGCGGCAGGTCTGGCAGTTCTTGTCCAAGCCCGGGACCTGGAGGATGCCTGCTGTTGCGGCTTCCTCTGGGAATCCAAGAATACCGAGCAGGTCCACGTCCGGAGTGGGGTCCGTTCTCTTGCAGGTTGGACAAAGCTTTCGAACCAGTCTCTGAGCTACGACCAGATTGATGGCGTAGGCAATCAGAAACGGCTCGACGCCCATCTTAAAGAGTCGCGACACGGCGCTGGGCGCATCGTTCGTATGGAGTGTCGAGAATGTGAGGTGGCCTGTGTTGGCCAGCTTGACGGCGAGCTCGGCCGTCAGTTGGTCGCGCATCTCTCCCACCATCACGATGTCGGGATCGTGCCGGAGGATGGCGCGCAGCGCGCCCTCAAGATCGAGCTTGTGACTAAGCTTGATCTGGCGTACTCCTCGGATGATGTACTCGACGGGGTCCTCCACAGTCAACACATTGACCTTGGGAGTCACCACCTGGTGTAGCGCGGCCACAAGCGTGGTGCTCTTTCCTGAGCCCGTAGGTCCGGTGAGGATCACCATCCCGTGGGGCTGGCGGATGGCCATATCGAACCGCTGCATGGCGGTTTTCAGAAGACCGATCTTGGCAAGGTCAGTCAGGACCTTGCGGTCATCGAGGACTCGAATTACGATGCTCTCGGCACTAATCTCCTGCCGGGCAGTGGCAATCGGGAGAATGGAGACACGGAATCGAATGAGCGCATCATCAATCCATCGCTGGATGAAACCGTCCTGCGCTCTGTCGCGCTCGAATCGGTCCACGTTGACGGCGTTGTCCTTGACCACGGCCAAGAAGGCCTCGGCGCGAACGTTCTCTTCTCTATACCAGAGATCCAGTTCACCGTCCACCCGGAAGTGGATTTCAATCTTGCCGTCTGGGTTTGGGAAGATGTGAATGTCCGATGTCCCGGATTTGACGGCTTCAACTAGTGAGGCCTCAAACAAGTTGATGAGCTTTGATCCCTTGATCTCCGCTTCCAACCGATCGTCGCTGATCGAGTCGTCGGAGTCCCCGAGGTCGTCGCCTCCTCCCAGGTCGACTACGTCCTCGGCGGCTTCCAACCGATCCAGGTACTCGTTTCGAGTGACGAAGGACTCGGTGACCAGGACAGCCAGCTCTGACTCGGGACAATACTTGACCTCAAAGCGCCGAATATCCATGCGCTTGAGTAGCTGGTGGATCTCCGGCCGCGTCGGGTCGTGCGTGGCGAACGTCCATCGGACTTCACCCGACTGGGGTTCGGTGCCTAACGCGATGGGGAGCAGGAATAGCTCCAGCATGCCGTCCCAGGCTTCCTCGTCGAAGGCGTCCCGGTTGGCCGCCAGGAATTCCAGCAGCGTCTTCTCGTCCACCTCGGCTGGTTCAAACGCGTAAACCTGCGAGGCCTCGAGGAAGATGGTTTCGCTCTCTATCCCTGGCGACACCGTAAGCATTCGCCAAAGCGGAACTCGGACCCCTCTTTCGCGCTCAGTTACCCATTCTTCGTAGGAGGAACGGACATCTTCTTCGGAAATAATGTCGTTGTCCAAGAGTCGGTAGACCACGCGGTCATTCCGACAGGCAGACTCGAATGTTACCTCCGGCAGCTGCGAATCAGGCGAGTCGGCCTGCGAGTCGCGAGAACCCCGAGGACGCGACAGCCGATTTCCAAAAGTAAAGTCGCCGGTGGGCATGCGGATCAGGCAGCTCTACGGAGCGTGTTGTCGGCATCTTTGCCTGGCAATCCAGTAGTGCGGATTGACTTTGGAAGGGCGTTCGGCAGGAAGTCTGTAACTGCCTTCATGCACTGGTCGATTCCGGTCCGGGACAGATAGCGAATGGAGTGGACTCCTGAGGCAACGGTCTCCACCATGCGGCGCACCTCCGTCCGCGTAGGATCGTAGGCGGCGAAGGTGAGCGAGTCCTTTCGAGCGTTCGACTCCGAAGGAATCACAGGTAGGATTCCCAGGCCAACTAGCCGCGGCAAGACGCTGTCAGGCCAGGACTTGGACAGATGGTCAATGAGTCCGACCGTTTCCAGAAGCGAGACCTCCACCGGCAAGAAGCCATAGGCGGCTGCCGCGGCTTCGTATACCGCGTCTTCGGCAAGCTCCTCTGTTCGAAGGAGGACCCTCCAGAGCCGGTCCTGGCGCCCCGTGGCGCGCCAGAGTCTTCGGGCCTGGTTGAGTGCTCCCGGAGTTAGGCTTCCTCTGGCCTGTAGGTAGGCGATGACTCGATCAGAGCCGGCACGTTTTTCCTCCAGGGGATGCAGGGTTGAGTCCTCGTAAACACGAGTGATTTTGGCTTGCCCCGGCTCGACCCACGTGAGGCCGACTGCTTCAAAGGGTGCGAGGGACTGGGACGTAATCAGAGTCAGCCCACCAATGGACTCCCCGTCCACTGGCGAATTGGTGGCATCCTTACGGGCTGGGCGCGATTGTCGTCGAAAGCGGCTAAACAACTGAATCATTGTTGTCGGATTGATCGCAGCTAGAAATGTGATCCTCTTCTTCCTGGGTGTCCGGTGCGGTTTTGCAGGCGCGGTGAACGTAGTTTCGCCGCAGGATGAGCGAACGCAATAACCGGACCACCTGGCAGCAGGCATATCACCTACGCGCTCACGAAGCCGGGCCGAACGGGCTCCTTCGTGCCGACGTCCTTTGCGACTACCTTCAGGACGCGGCCGCGAATCACGCCAGCGTGCTTCACCTGGGTGCCGAGCAGCTTGAAGGCGATGGGCTTACCTGGGTGCTTGCCCGGATGGTGATGGAGGTTGACCAGTATCCTCGCTGGCCTGGCGCTCTGCGTGTGGAGACCTGGCCGTCCGGGAGGCAGGGCATCTTCGCCACGCGGGACTTTGTGGTGTCTTCCGGTCAGGATGTGCTTGCTCGTGCCACCACGGCTTGGTTTCTCATCGACATCCGGAGGCGAAAGCCGGCCCGTCTCCCGGAGCGAGTGACTTCGATCGATCTGCCTGAGCGGCCCCGGGCACTCGAAGACGACTTCGGGCGAGTTCCCAGAATTGCGACTGGCACCGAGCCCGTTTCGACGCGGGTGGCGGGGTTCAGTGAGGTGGACATGAACCGCCACGTGAACCACGTCCGCTATTTGGCCTGGGCAACGGATTCCATGCCGGCCGCGTGGCTCACAGAGCACAGCGTTCGTCGCTTGGAAATGCAGTTCAAGAATGAGGCCTTGGCTGAACAGCAGATAGCCATCCTGAACGCTCCGGCTGCCGGGACCGACTCCGGATGGCTGTACGAAATCCAGACGGCAGAGGGCGCCCTGGTGGCGCAAGCCCGCATCGACTGGCGAAAGACCACTGCTAAGTGACACGGCTTAGTGACACGGCTTAGTGACAAGGCCTAGCGCTGCCGCCCGTCTACCCCCGGAACCGCTCCGGCGAAAAGAGGTCGGCCGCCTCATCGGGAATGC
>JBLFXH010000041.1:0-17146 GCA_047611125.1 Rhodothermales bacterium | reverse complement strand
GGCCGCTCGCCGCACCGACGATTCCAGACGAAACGAGGAGCAACGATCAGGACTCCGCGGTCAGAACAAGACTACGGTCTCTCTATGATCCTTCAGGTCAGGTTGGATATTGCCCCCGACGAGGTCACCGCGGCCAAGCACGTTCTGGACATCCTCTGTGATGGCCTCGGTATTGCTTACCGCGAAGTCCCGACGGCGGCGGACGCCGACTTGGCATACGCCGTGCGCGAGCCGGTCGATCTCTCGACCTCTGCGATCTGGGTTAAGCGCAACACAGACTGGACGCTTGTCGGAAAGCCGGGAGCCCGCGGTTGCACGGCATTCCCCACCGGCCTAGCTCTGGCTGATGCCTTTTCTCTCGCGCGCCGGGACCTCCTCCAGGTTTCCGGGGATGTGGCCCGCGTTCGGACGGACGCCTTGGCGCTGACCGGCCATGTCATCTCTGGACACGCTGAACGCATGGTTGCCAAGAACGCCTTCGGCGTCCCGCGTGTGTCCGAGGCAGGGGCAGAGTGGATGGCTAGGGCCGTCGTATCGGAACTGATAGAGGCCTTGGCTACGTCGATAGCGGTCCGCTTCCCCGGTTTTCAGGATAGAATTCAACGCTGGCCAGGTGGCGCTTCGGCCGCACTGCTCCTTACCCACGATGTTGACCGCCCTCAACGGCGCCCTACCTCCGCGTACTACCGGCAGCGAATTGCTCGCCATGTGGCCGATCGAGCACCGAAGGCAGCAGTTCGGGCGATGGCGGGATGGGCTCGCACCCGGGCCCAGTTCGGCCCCGCAATGCCGCCGGCCGAGGATCCAAATTTTGGGTTCGATCATTGGCGCTCGCTCGAGCGCGGACTAGGTGGCCGCGGCTGCTTCTACGTCGCGGTCCGTTCGTCCGCCGAGCGTGGTGCCCACCCTGCCGATGTAGCGTACGACGCGTCTTCGCCTGAAATGATAGCCGCGATGCGGAAGATGATCGAAGCAGGCTGGGAGATTGGTCTCCACGCATCCATCCATGCTGCCACCGATCCAGGCCGATTTGCCGAAGAAAAAGCACGCCTGGAGAAAACCCTGGGCGGATACGAGGTCCGAGGCGTACGGCACCACTACTGGGCGCTGAACCCGGCAAATCCGGACGAGACGTGGACGCGCCAGCGCAGAGCGGGGTTCGTCTACGATTCCTCTTTGGGCTCGAATGACGGTCCCGGTTTCAGGCGCGGACTGGCATGGCCTCTGGCAACGGGCGAGGGGCAGGTTCTTCAGGTCCCTCCGACCTTGATGGACGGGGGCATCTTCTACGCGAAACCCACCCAGGCGGAAGGCGAACGCGCCATCCGACGCCATTTGCGTGAGGTCTTTGCGCTGGGCGGAGCCGCCGTGCTGGATTGGCATCTGGAACAGTCCAATCCCAATCGCCTCTCAGGCGCCGGTCCTGCTCTCGAGGAAGCACTGAGTCTGGTGAGAGGCCGTTCCGATATCTGGGTGGCCACCCCGTCCGATGTGGCAGACTGGTGGTTCGAGAGGACCCGCCGCAGGAAAGCGCTCGTCACCACGCGAGAGCGGATTCGTGTTCGTTCCGTCCGTCAGCCCGTTTCGCCGGAGCGGTCCAGGAAGGGTGCCACGCGCACGGCCCGGCGAACGAGCGCGAAGTAGATCGGGATCATGAGGCCGGCCGTCAAGACCTTCGCCCAAGCCACGCCCTCAAATCCCGCGATAGGTAGTGCGGAGTAGGTCAAGGTCAGAGCAAGTGCGGCCATGATAGCACTGGCCAGGAAGTTGTACTTGGTGAGTCCCAGCGCGATGTGGCTGGCACCCGCAACGGAATAGGCGGAGCGCAGGACGAAATACACGAGCAGGATGTCCAGGTATCCGAGGGTAGCCAGATAGCCAGGATCGTACAGGAAATGAACCGTCAACGTGGCCAGCACTCGGGCCCCAAGTGCGGCTCCTATCGCCACCAGAATGGTCTGACCCTGTGTACGAAGCATGGTATTCCAGAACCACACTCGATTCTCTGAGCCCTCGGACAGGTAGGGCGTGACAATGGTCTGAATCGAGGATGTAACAACAGATGCCGGGAGGACGAAGATGGTGGCGAGGGAGTAGTAGCCCAGTTGTGAGGGGTCAAGCGCAAAAAGCCCAAGGATGTAGATGTCTGCGTACTTGCCGACCGTGTTCAGCGCATTCCCGAGAACGCTGTATCCTGCGATCTCCTTGAAACGGGAGGGCAGCCGGACAGACTTCTCATGACGGAAGTCGAGTCCGATGAGACGAGCGTAGGGCCAGAGAGCAAGGGCAAATGCACCCAGACTGGCCCAGATAAATCCGGGAAGCCCGAACTGCCAGGTGGCCAGGAGGATGACCACCACCGATTGGAGGCGGACGACTATCTGCGCCCGTGCCATCTCACGAATCCGCTTCCGAGCCTGTAAATAGGCGGCTGCGACCAGTGCGAGCGCGGAGAAGGGGACAATGATTGCGTAGATCGGCAGCCATCGCTGCACCACAGGATCGGCAGGAATCTCCCACAAGCGGACGGCTGCCGCCACCAGAAGGACAGTCCCGACGCTGAAGGCAAATGTGCGTGTCAGGGCCTTTTTGAGAAAGGCCAGTCGCTCTGTGTCGGGTCGTTTCTCAGAGCAAAGCTTTAGAATCGCGGTGTTCATCCCCATCCCGGCGATGATCACGAAGAGATCTGTATAGGTCTGGAGCACCTTGATCTGGCCGATCTCAGCCTCACTGACAAATCGAGGCAACAGAATCAGGAGGCCAAACCCCACAAACTGCATCATGAAGTTCGCGGAGATCAGATCCAGCAGTCCTTTTCGGGCGAGCCTCAGGAGCACGGGGCCTCACCGGTCTGAAGCGCTGTCTCGATTGCGCAGATGAAGTCTTCCTGGTCTCTGGAAGCGAACAGAATGCTGCCGTCTGGTCGCGGAGCGGCGTCGCTAGCCACAACTGGGACGTTGAAATGCAGCGCCTCGCGAAGGCTGATCGAGTCCCCATCGGACGTTGTCGGCCTGAGAAACACAGAAGACCGCTTGATCACTGGCCACAGCTGGCGTTCACCATCCAGTATCCAGATGGCGTCTTTCGCTCCGGCAGCCCCAGCCTCGGCCTCTAGTGAGCGGCAATATTCCAGGAACGCGGGGTTGCCGGGTGATGGCCGGCCGATTACCACGCCAGCGTTCGGGTGGTCGTTTCGCAGGGCAACAAGGGCGCGGATGGCCAGGTCAGATCCATATAGGTCCACGCCGTCCTGGAGGGCATCAGAACCCTGAAGCACCAGAAGGGGGCTATGTGTTTCAAGAAAAGCGCGCCCATCCGGGCCGTAAGACGCCATGATGGCATCCTCATCCTCCGGCGGCGGCGGCAGGTAGGCGGGTTGGATCTCGGCCTCGAGCGGGAGTTGGTATCCGGCGTGCTCCATCACTCCACGCACATGCGGTCCAACCAAAATGAGGTGATCAACTTTGCGCAGAATCTGGCTGAGGAGATAGTGTCTCCATCGGTTGAACCGAGATTCCGGGCCACCTGAATGGATTCGGAGCGTGATCTCAGTGGGAAACGGACGCAGCAGGATGGCGAGCATGGACCACGTTTCGTAGGCATTGAACTCCAGATGGACGGGCCGCGGACGAAAGATGATCTGGAGTAGCCAAGTGGCACGCTCTCGCTTTGACATACGCAACCAGTCGCAATGGTTGAAGTCCGCGCCGCTTCGCTCCAGCGCCGACAGGTAGCGACGCACGAACGTTGACACGCCTCCGATGGGAGGCGGCAAGTTGCCGAGGATGAAGCGGTGGCCCGAGAGTGACATGTAATGGCGCGCTATTTGTTGCGCAGTTACTGCAGATGCACAAAGCGTGCCCTGACCAAGCGGTCCGATGCACGGCTTCAATCCACCCAATGAGCCTCACTCCCAAACAGTTTGTCCGAAAGGCACCGAGGGCGCTGAAGAGACGCCTTCGACGGCGGGCTCTGCGCCTAAAGGATCGGGTAAGCGGCACGCACGCCACGGGGTCCGAGGAGGGAGAGGTGCGTCGTATTCTGCCCAATCTGGCCGATTCCGTGCCGCACGACCAGCAGGCTGCCCTTGCGGGAGTCACGGCCAATTACCTGGAGGGCCGCTTCGATGTCCTTGGCTCCGGTTGGCTGCGCTGGCAGTACGGCACACCTCCTCATGGAAGGGAGGGGCACAGTTTCAACCCCGGTCCTCCGGTGGTGGCGGACCCGGAAGGGGAGTGGTTGCGCAGGCAGGTCAGTGCGAAAAATTTTCCAGAGGCTCGGAAGTTATGGCGACTGATCGAGGGCCCATACGAGCCAATCGATTGGCAATTGGATGCCCGATCCGGCGCTCGTTGGAGTGCTCGTGCCCACACGCTTGACACGTCCATCGGAAAGCGGAAGGGCGCGGACGTCAAGGTCCCCTGGGAGGTGGGGCGGATGCATCATCTGCCTCGGCTGGCACTGGCTCACGGTCAGGCAACCGGCGGCGCGCCCGGATTCCAGATTGCGAGCGAGTACTCCCGAGTCTATCGGAATCAGGTTGTCGATTTTATGGCCACCAATCCGCCGCGCTACGGTGCCAACTGGGCCACGGCCATGCTTTCGGGGATTCGCATTGCGAACATTCTCGTAGCGCATGATCTGTTCAGGGCGGCTGGCGTCACTTTTGATGACGCCTTCGAGAGGGCCGTGCTTCGCGCCACGCGGGAGCACGCAGACCATATCCTGAAGAACCTGGACTGGTTGGACCTCGGGGAGCGCAATAACCACTATCTGGCCAACCTGGCCGGGCTGACTTTCGCAGCCGCCTACCTACCCGAGGATGACACATCTCTGGGCATTCTGGCCTTCTGCCGTCGCGAGCTCGACCACGAACTGGAGTGGCAGTTCAACGCGGATGGGAGTCATTTTGAAGGTTCGACCGCCTACCACGCGTTCTCGGCGGAAATGGTGGGCTGGACACTCGCGCTGTTGGGTGCGATGGATGCGCCCGCCCAGGCTCCTGCCCCCCGTCGTATTCCTTCCGAGGCCCGCAGCCGAGCATTCGCTAGGGAGACTCCTCGCGGTTTCGGCGAAATGCGTCGTGCTCTCAGGCCAAGTCTCCGGTTCCTCGCTGATGTGCAGCGTCCGGACGGCGCCCTCCTTCAGGTTGGGGACAACGACAGCGGCCGTTTTCTGCGGTTGGATGTGACAGCCGAATGCTCGAGTCTGGCCGACCTGCGTCGCCGCTTTCTGAACCTCCGGGAATTGCCTAATGACGGCGCGCCGTTCTGGTACGAAGACCAACTGGACTATCGCGAGGTAGGTGGGGTTCTCACAGGCCTCGTCGCGGACCTTCCGCCCGTGTTGACCCAAACCGCCGAAACGCCATCAACACGCTTCCTAAGGCAGAGTCGGGATACTGTGAGCTGTCACTTGGCAACCGCCTTGCTGCGATCTTGGAAGGAGCCCGGCAGCGGGCAACCGGCGGACGTTGCGCGGTCTAGTGCCGTCGATTACAAGATGGGCGATATCGCTGACACTCTCGATGAGTTGCTGGCCCTGCCAGGCGTCCGCACGTGTCGACAGGTCTTCCCGGACCTAGCGGAGAAACGACTTCCGGGCGGCCTCAAGGACGCGCTGGATTGTGTCCACTATCCCGACTTCGGACTTACCATTTTCCGCTCCCCCTTGATGTGGCTGTCCGTCCGAGGCGGAGGTCGTGTTCGCGCCGATGGGGGGCACTCGCACGAGGATGGCCTGTCTTTCGAACTGCACCTAGACGGACGCTCCTACCGAGTGGATCCAGGTGCCTATGTGTATACCTCCATTCCTTGGCGTCGAAATCAGTTTCGATCGCATTCTGCGCACGGTGTACCGCGGCTCCGGAGCCAAGGCGCCTCCGACGATGGCGATCGCGTGTTTGCCCCAGTCCTCGGCTCGTCGGGTAAGATCAAGATCATCGGCCCTGACGGACTGGTCGGGCTAACGGACACCCCGGATGGACGCGTCTATCGGGTGGTGAAGATTGGGGACGATCACGTGGAGATCACCGACCTGTCCGCCGACGGTCAGCCGATATATCTGGAGCCTCTGCCCTGGTGGTCGATCGGGTATGGACATCTAACGGCCTTCGATCCAAGTTGCCCGTCTCGAACTGGAGGTTGCGCGGAAATCCGAGACGCTGCTGCTCCGAGCCGCGCGAAGGTTGAGCGACCACTTGATATGGGAAGAATCTACCGGCACGGGGCCAAGCACGGCGCACCGGGCGCCGCGGACTCCCAAGGACCAGAGCCGAAGGCATGAGAACGCTCAATCCGCCAGTCGGCGCCGGAAGGTCAATTCTTGCCCTGATGGTTCATGTTGTGATTGTCCTCGGATTGCTAGCCGGATATCTAGGCATTGAGGCCCGCGGCCTCAACGGGACGGACACCCTGGATGCGGTCAGTTCCGTGCTGCTTTTGCTCTCTCTGTGGCTATTGGTGTCCTGGATCATGAGCGAAGGCACGCTTCTGAATCCGTACGGGCTGTTCCTCTCAGCAAGTCTGCCCTTTCATTCGGGATACTCGGTTCTTCGGTTCCTGGATCAGGAGTCGCTCATGTGGCTGACCGGCCGGGTCACCGAAGGTGCCTTGGCCGATACGCTCACCTTCGTGGTCGGTGGCTACGCGATGCTCCACCTGGGAGCGCTACTCGTCAGTGCGGTGGCCTCGCGCGAGCCGAATTTTGAGCGACCCCTCTACGACGGAACCCGCATCTATCAGGTAGGATGGCTTCTCCTGGCGATTGCCACGGTGCCACTCATGATCAAGATGCGGGCGAGCATCGAGACTGTTCTGAGCGGTGGTTACATATCGCTCTTCGAGGGCGGGGGCCGCGAGGAGTCACGCTCGGGCTTCGAAGGCCTGATCTCACTGTTTTCCGACTTCTTTCTACCGGGGGTCATGTTTCTCTTGGCCGGAAGTCGCAATAGACCGATTGGCAAGGTCGTCGCCATTCTGGGACTTCTGATCTACTCGGGGAGCTACCTGTTTCTGGGTTTCCGGGCTTTCTCACTGATACCCATAGCGGTGTTCGTGTGGGTCTGGCACCGGACTATCAGGCAGCTGCCTATTCTGCCGGTCGCACTGGTTGGCGGTGGCCTGTTTCTGATTGTCGCCCCTCTGGTGCGCCAGTTCCGTGACCTCTCCGGGTCGGACCGCATGTCGCTCGAAGCCTTGTGGGAGGCGTATGCGGGCGCCGATAATCCTGTACTGGCCCTCATCGCCGAGCTCGCCGGCTCGGTCCTAACCATCACGTTTACGACGGAGTTGGTGCCCGAAATGAGACCCTTTGAGATGGGGTACGGGTACCTACGTGCCTTAGCCAATGCCATTCCGATTCTGGACTTCCCGGATGTCTACGGGTACGCCGGGACGTGGCTGGCCTACTCCATCACGCCCTCGCTGGCCGTCGGTGGGTTTGGGTTCGGGTTCTCTTTCATGGGGGAGGCCTACCTCAATTTTGGCTGGATTGGCGGGATACTCATGCTGGGGGTAATCGGCGCAGCTGTGGCCGGCCTCCACCGATGGGCTGATCGATCCGGCGACCTCGCCAGGTTTGCATTCATCGCCTCTTTTCTGCCGGTGCTGATTTTTTACACGCGTGGCGAATCGATTTCGATAAGCCGGCCCATTCTGTGGTACGCGATGATTCCGTACGTGCTTGTGCTGGTGCTGCGGTCCATGGATCGCCGAATCGGCGCCGAGATTCCGGGGATCAAACCGCCGGCCAGCGCGCCTCCACGCATGGAAGATCGTTTGCCCGAATCCGTCGGTCCCCATCAGGACAACAGGTCAGCGTGGCCAATAGAAACGTTCGGGACAGCCTATGGGACTGAGCAGCCTGGGGCCGCTCAGCCCTTGCCTCCGCAGCCTGCCCCCCGGGCTTCCGACAACAGCTGGCAGGATGGGCGGGACCATGGTTGAGCCCGTTTTGGACCTCGCTTCAGCCACCAAGACCGACCATGCCCTGGTTCACCCAAGAGGGTGCATCGGCATGATTGTCTACGAATGGTCCCGGATTCACATGGGCGGCTCCATCCGTGCCATCACCTTTGCTCGGGTGCTGGCCCGAAGAGGGTGGCGCCTGGAAGTGTTTACCGCCTCTCCACCCGAGGAGTGGCCCGAGGCCGTTAAGGAAGTGACGGTCCACCATATACCGTCCCGCGAGCGCAGCTACGGCGGCGGCATCTCAGTCGATCATGGCCGCGGGGAACTGGGGGGCAATCCGGCCTGGCTGAGGGCGCTCTCCGGACTCAAGCGGCTTCTTCCCCTGGAGCGCCAACTGGCATGGTATCCTGAGTTTTGGCGAACGGTGCCCGATCTCTGTCGCGCTGCCGGCGTAGATCGCGTCCTCACCATCGTGGCCCCGAACGTGATGATGCCGTTGGGTCATCGCCTCTCGGGTCGGTTGAAGGTGCCGCACGTCATCGACCTGCGGGATGACTTTGCCGATCGGCACGCCGTCGAACCGATCACGCGCTCGTACCAACGCCTGCTCAACACGTACGGCCAGTACTATCTCCGCCGCGCCTCAGCGGTGACGGTAGTCAGTCCGGTTACCCGAAATCGATTGCACGCGCTGAATATCCCCGCAACCGTGGTCATGAACGGCTACGTGGAAGATCATTTTGCCGGCGTGAAGTGGGCTGCACCCGCCGCGAGACCAGGCGGCCCGTTACGCGTGCTGCACCTGGGATGGCTAGGAGACTTTCGCTCCATCGAGCCGCTTCTCGCGGCGGTTTCCGGTCTGGCCAATTCCGAGGACGTCCGCATTGACCAGTACGGTTTCATTGATCCCCGTCAGGCGCAGCTTCTAGCCGACGCTGCTTGCCAGACCGAGATCCATCCGCAGGTCCCCCACTCGGAGGCAATTCGCCTTATGCAGGAGGCCGACGTGCTTCTTGCTATCCCGGGTGACCGCGTGCCCGCGGCAATGACCGGAAAACTGTTCGAATACTTTAGGTCACGGCGCCCCGTACTCCTTGTGACTGGCCAGGGAGCCGCCAGAGAGTTGGGACAGACCGCTGGGATGCGATACCTCTGTGACCCGGGAAACATTGCGGGCCTCCAAAGGACTATCGAAGAGATGATGGCCGCCAAGGCCGCCGGGATGCTGCACACAGAGTCGGATCCGGCATTTGTAAGGACGCTCGATCGAGAAATCGGAGCCGAGCGCATGGATGTGGTCCTGGGAGAGGTGGCCGCGTGAAGGGTCCCCTTGTCAGCATTCTGATGCCCATGTACAACGCGGCTGCGCTGGTGCCGGATACCCTCATGTCTTTGCAGGCCCAGACCTACGAAAACTGGGAATTGATCGCCATCGATGACGGATCAGAGGACCATACCTACGATGTTGTCGCCGGATATCCAGACGAGCGGATCAGGTTGGTTCGAAAGCCAGAAAACCGCGGACTGCCGGCTCGACTGAACGAGGCCGTCACCCTGGCGCGCGGAGCGCTTTTCGCCAGGATGGACGCAGACGACATTGCGCTCCCAACTCGATTGGAGCGTCAGGTTGGTTTCCTTCTCGCGAACCCGCTCGTGGACGTAGTGGCAACGGATATGCTCGTGATCACCCAGGAGGGCGAGCCCAACGGAAGGGAAAAATGGCGTGGCTCTTCGCACGAGAGTGTGACCGGGACGCCGTGGTCTGGGTTTCACTTCAATCACGCTACCTGGATGGGCCGGGCTGGCTGGTTTCGTCGCCATGGCTATCGTGAGGATGCAGTGCGAACTGAGGACGATGACCTCTTGCTTCGTGCCTACAGGACGAGCCGTTTCCATCGACTGGACGAGGTGCTCTATGCGTACCGCGTGGGCACATTTTCCTCGGCGGCCGTCTGGACGGCCCGCCGCTCGTTCATCCGGTCCCTTTGCCGAGAGAGCCTTCGCCAGCGCGACCCGCGACTGCTTCTTGGCGTCCCCCTCGAACTGCTAAAGGCCGCAGCGGAGAGGGTAGCCGAAGTCACCGGCCTTGATCATCGACTGAACGGTCATCGGACGGGCGGACTCGTGGCCGAAGAAGCGGAGGCTGAGTACCGCGCAATGCGGGCGTCTCTGTCCGGATAAGGGCGGAGCGCTTATCGACCTGTCATCGGGGACGATACTCAAGGTGTTAAACGAACACCCCGGGAAACGTGCGTCGCCCAGTACCTCCGCTGAGACAACGATTGGCAGATCGCGCCAAGGCCGCAGGAGGCCTGGTGGGAGCCGGTATGTCCGCCATAATGGGGCCCCGTAAGCCCGGAACGGCAGGCATTCTCTTCTATCACCGGATTGCACCAAAAGTAGCAGGGCTCCCGGACCCGGGACTCAATGTTACTCCGGACCGATTCAGGATCCAGCTTGAGGGACTCCTGGAGCGCGGATTCTCATTCTGTTCGCTGCGGGACCTAGTGACGATGGCGTCCGAGGGACGAGAGGTCCCCGGCGGAACGACGGTGGTCACCTTCGACGACGCCTTTGCCGGGGTCTACCGGTGGGCGCTCCCCGTTCTGCGAGCCCTGAAGATTCCCGCAACCGTATTCCCGGTGACGCGGTATCTGGACGAGCCGGCCGGCCCCATGCATTTCGACATGTGGGGACTTGCCCATCATCGCGAGGCCCCCGCAGATAGCTGGCGGAGCATGACCTGGGCCGAGTGCAGAGCCGCTGAGGCTACCGGTTTGGTAGAGATCGGCTGCCATACCCATGCCCACGAAAATTTTGCGGGTCGATCCGAGGAGCTAGATCAGGACCTCAGCGCCGCCCAGGCAGCCTTCTTGGCCGAATTGGGAGGGCCCCGAACGCTTTTTGCGATCCCGTACGGAGACCCGAACCTGGGACAGGTCGATAACGAGATGCTCGAGGTGATTCAGCGGCATGGGCACGCCTGCGCCCTCACCACCAAGCTCGGGCTTGTCGAACAGGGGCAATCGCCCTTCGGGTGGAAGCGACTCGAGGTAGTCGACCAGGACACCGGGGGAACGCTTGCGGCCAAAATCGAGGGTTGGTATGACTGGATGGGTGCCGTCAAGACCGCCGTTCATCGGGTGTCTCCGTGGTAACTCAAGGCAAAAACTGGCGTGCGACACGGCGTCGCCCCCAAGCACGCCCGCGACTGGTCTCACAACCCGGCCCATTCTGTCGTGACTCCTTCCTGTCTGCATGGTGGACCCACCTGGCCCCCGTCTGGATGAGGAAGACTGCGGCCTCCGGCCTGGGCCAGGCTAGGCACTTGGTGGCAGCCGGCTTCGGGGCAGCGGACTACGCTCAGATTGATCCGCGGAAAGCTCAGGCGGCGCTGCCAGAGTTGGCGCGAACCGGACTGATTCTACCGCGGGTGGTCGGCGGCAGTTCATTGGATTTATGGGCGGCACAGCAGGAGTCCATCGTCATTCCGTACGACATTGCGCCCCGACTGGACCTCTCGCCAGGATGGGATGCCGTGGCGGCGCGTCGCTCGGGGCGAACCTGGTCGGGTTTCCGGCGAAAGGCGAAACGGCTGAAAGCTCGCGGGCCAGTCGAGATCATTCACGTCACAGACTCCGATCACGTCCAGGAGTGGCTACCTGATGTCTTCCGGCTTTACGAAGCCCGCGCGAGTGTCGTGAGGCGGCGCGGGGTCTGGAAAAGCAAACGCGGGCAACTGTTTCTGGCCTCCTGGATGAAAGGACTGGCCGATGAGGGAGCGCTGGATCTGGCTATCCTGTCGGTCGATGGGCGAGCGGAGGCCTTCACCTTCGTCATCGCTGACCCCGATGTCCACTATCTGTATGCCCTGGCCTTCGACCCCTCGTCACCGGTAGCCCGCGATTCACCGGGCGAGCAGCTCCTGGTGGAGGCGATGAAGAGTGCGGCCGGCGAAGGCGCGTTGCACTTCGACTTTTTGGTTGGAGACGAATCCTACAAGCGAGCGTGGGCGACGGAATTCCGGCCGGTCTCCACCCGCGTAGTCGGCGGAAGTCCAACTTCAAGGCGACTCATCAGCGCGCCCTTTGCCGTGCGTCAGGCCCTGCGGAATCGCCTGGCGAATCAGCGCGAGACAGCCGCTAAAGTCCGAAAGTGAGACTCGGCCTTGTGGGCCAGTAGCTCAAATTAGGCCCCAAAGGGCGATACGCCAGTCGGGAACGTATCGGAACGGGACTGGCACCCCCTTTGAATAGCAGAGTCTAGATTATTACCCCACGGACTCCGCATGACTGCCAAGGTGCTTTTTGTTTGCAATAACCCTGCGTTCTTCGCGGATCACCATATGCACCTCGCCCAAGCCGCCAAGGCTTCGGGGCACACGGTGCTGGTCGCTGCTCCAGAATGGCCGGGCGCTGAACGTATTCGCCGCGCAGGATTTCCCTTCCTGCCTATCAGAATGGAACGGGGTGGATTTCGCCCCCTTGCTGACGCAAGATCCATCCGCGATTTGATTCGGCTTTACCGTGTGACCAGCCCCGATCTGGTCTATCACATCACGCTCAAGCCCATCCTTTATGGAACGTTGGCGGCCCGAATGGCCGGCGTCCCTGGAGTGGTGAACGCCAACACGGGACTGGGCTACGCCTTCATCGATAACGGCCTGAATACCAGTATGGTTCGGCAGGTGATGACGCCTCTCTACCGAGCGGCAATCCGCCACGAGAATCGTGTGGACCTATTTCTGAACCAGGATGACCGCAATCACTTCCTGGCCACCAGAATGGCAGAGCCCAAGCGCAGTGCCGTCATCACGGGTCCCGGAGTGGACACCGATGCGTTCTTCCCAACTGCTGAGGCTGACGCGATCCCCGTCGTGATCCTTCCAGCTCGACTCCTTTGGCATAAGGGTGTCCGAGAGTTCGTCGATGCGGCCAGAATTCTGAAGCAGGAGGGTGTCGAAGCCCGCTTTGCCCTGGTCGGGGACGAGGATCCAGGCAATCTGGCGAGTATCGACAGAGACCAGCTTCAGGCCTGGAATGCGGAGGGCGTGGTCGAGTGGTGGGGATACTGTCACGACATGCCGACGGTTTATGGCGAATCCCACATCGTCGCGCTTCCTTCCTATCGCGAGGGTCTCGGAAAGGTTATCGCTGAGGCCGGTGCTTGTGGCCGAGCGGTCGTGGCCACAGACGTTCCTGGATGTCGCGAGATCATTACTGACGGTGTCAACGGATCCCTCGTCCCGGTACAAGATGCCGCCAGTCTGGCGGCCGCGCTGCGTCCCCTGCTCCGGAGTCATGAGGCACGCAGTGCCATGGGCCGGAGGGGCCGCGAGATCGTCGAGGCCCAGTTCGGTGAGCAGATGGTTGCCGCCCAGACGATGAAGGTGATCGAATACGTTCTTTCAGGCATCCGGTTTGAGCCGGGTATGCTCCGCTTGGTCATTGACCGTGCCGGCGCTCCAGAATTTTTCTCCAACGAGGCAGACGCTCACGTGGCGTTTGCCGGCTAAGCCCAGTCTCCAATGAATATTCCCGACGGAAGCGCAATTCTGGCCGGTCTCACCGCCTTCGGTGTCACCTACCTACTCATGCCCTCCATTACGCGCTATGCCACGGCCAAGTCCTGGGTTGATCAGCCGGATGGTGCCAGAAAGACCCACGCCGCGGCCACGCCTCGGACTGGTGGTGTCGCCATTTGGTTTGGCGTTCTGGCGGGCATTCTCATTTCGGTCTTCCTGGCCACAGGTACTGGAGCAGGGATGGGCTACTTCGAGATGCCGTTCGGCATGATCACTGCCCTGACTATTATCGCGGGTGGTTCGGTGGCCGCGCTGGTCGGCTTTTACGACGATACGCGCCCCCTCCGCGCTCCCGTTAAGCTGCTCGCACAGTTGGTAGCCGCAACGCCGTTAGTTGCATCAACGGAGTTCATCGCCGCCGTGACGACACTCCTGGGCGGCGGTCCGATTGCAGCTTTCTTGGCCTATCCGGCCGTGATCATCTGGGTGGTTTTCGTGATGAACGCCATCAATCTCGTCGATGGGCTCGACGGGCTGGCAGGTGGCCTCACCGTGATTGTAATTAGCTTCTTCGTCATTCTAGGTGGCCTGGCTGGCGGCCCGCTGATCCTGGCCTTAGCACTCATGGGCGCTGTCCTGGCCTTTCTACGGTTTAATCTTCCCCCCGCGAGGGTATTCATGGGCGATACCGGTAGCCTTTTGATCGGTTACCTGCTGGCGGTCCTATCGCTGGTGGTCGTGCACGCTGACCCTACCACGAATCAGGCCATGGCCGTTCTTGTGGTCCTCGGCATCCCGGGCCTCGATACGGCCATGTCAGTCGTTCGCCGCCTAGCGCTGGGACGCAATCCGTTGCAGGCTGACAACGATCATATGCATCACCGGATGCTCAATCGCTCCTTCGGCATTCACGCTCGCGCCGTGACGATTTTCTACCTGATTGGCTGCACGCTGGGCCTCCTAGCTCTTCTTATCGCATTCGCTGATGCAGTGGCCGCGAACATCATCGTCGGTGTGGCCGGAGCGCTTGCCATGATTGTCCTCTGGGATCTCGGGTACTTCGATATCACCTCCTACGCAGAGGCCGGCAAGCAGGAAGAGTCGAAGGTTCGCGAAGTAACGCGCAGGGCTCCCGCGGCAGCTGGCACGCGCTCACGCGCCTTCCGCAAGCCCGTCAGACGCGGCGCCACAAGCAATTGACCGGCTCCCCTCCTCCTAGGTCACTGAATCCAACATCGAACCCAAACGGCCCTCACCTGTGAGTCAGACTGTAACTCCTGTAGACAACAAAGTCCTGGTCCGCCACGTGGTCCAGACCGGGCTTCGAGGAAAGTGGATACTCGTGCTGAGCCTGATGTTCTTCATCGGTCTGGCCGCGGCATACCTCTACTGGAAACAGCCTGTGTTCGAAGCCGAGACGTCGGTGATTATTGAAACTCAGGCCACGGGCCAAGCGATGGACTTGGCCGGTGTGTCGGCTTTCCGCGACGTCTTGGTCGAGGTGGAAATTCTGGAATCACTGGATCTTGCGAAGCGGGTCGCCGCCCAGATGCTGACGGATCTTGACGGTGGAGGCGCGAGTGCACCCGCTGGGGCGTGGCCCATCTTTCAGGTGGAGGAGGGTCAGACGCTGACACCGACTTCGCTGGCTCGGTCCCTGCAGGACAGGATCGACATCGAACAGGTGCGGCGTGAGGTCGGTGTGGTTCGAATCCAGGCCAGAAGTGAGTTGCCGCTCGAGGCACAGTACATCGCTAACACCTACGCCAACGAATACGCCGAGCGTAATCTCGAGTTGAGTCGGTCCGAGGCGATGGGAGTCAAGTCGTTCCTGGAGACCCAGATTGAGGCCAGGCAGGCCGAACTCACTACGGCGGAGAATAACCTCCGGGACTATCAGGAAGCGGAGGGCGCCATCGGCCTAGACCAGGAGGTCACGGCGCTGACCGAGCGCCTGGCGGATCTGCAGTCCCGTCGGGACCAAGCCCAGGTCGAACTGCAGGTGGTAGAATCAGAACTGCTGTCACTTGGCATACAGGTTGACCGGATTCAGCCGAACCTCTACGATCGGGTCGCCTCCGGCGTTGAGAACGAGATCGTGGTCCTTCAGATGGACATCGCGCGTCGCGAAGGGCAGGTTGAACAGAAATACGCCCGGAATCCGCTCCTCCGTGGCAATGAGGAGAGAGATCCTGACCTTCTCCGGGAGATTCGAGAAATTGAGGCGCTCCGGACAGAAGTTGAGAGCCGGGCCAGAAGACTGGTCGATGGCGTGCTGGCTACCGGAGGCATCGACCCCGATATGGCTCGCCGCCTGGGAGACGGGGCCGGACTCACCGGAGCGCTCGCCAATGTGTCTCGCCTGAGGCAGTTGATCACCGACAAGACTATCGAGGCCTCGGGTCTGCGTGCTCGCATTGATGTACTCGGGACCCGCATCGCCTCTAATCAGCAAGAGTTCAGCCGCATTCCAGAGCAGTCGGTCCGTCTTGCCGGACTCGAGCGTGCCCGGCGCTCCGAAGAGATGACCTTTGAGTGGCTGCAGGAGCGTTACCAGGAAGCGCGCATCGCAGAAGCCTCAGAGTTCGGTAGCGTCCGCGTCCTGGATCATGCCGAGTTGCCCAATGAGCCTGTGGAGCCGCGCCCCATCTATGTCCTGGCCCTTGCCACGCTACTCGGCCTGGGTTTCGGCCTGACCGGCGTCTTTGGTCGCGATATTGTCGATGAACGTCTGCGCCAGCCCGACGAACTCCGCCGTCTCGGAATTCCTGTGGCCGGTGTGATTCCAGATCTGAAACGGGTGGGTGGCGGCCGCCGCCATGGACTGGCGCCGCAGATTGTCACAGTGAGCGCGCCCGAGTCAGCCGCTGCCGATGCATTTTCGCGGGTAGCCATGACGGTGGAAATGGCCGGGAATAGCAAGCCCGTGAAGACCGTTCTGGTCACGTCCGGCACCACGGGCGATGGGAAATCAGTGGTCGCGGCCAACCTGGCCGTGACGATGGCGGCCGCAGGAAATCGAACATTGCTCCTGGACCTCAATGCCTCGAGCCCGATGGCACACCGAATGATGGGTACAGCTGCCATGCCGGGCGTATCGAACGTCCTGTATGAGGGCCAACTTGTCAGAGAGAGTGTTCATGCCACGGAAGTGGAGGGCCTGTATGTGATGCCATTGGGAGACATTGACGTCTCAGGCGGCCATTTCCTGGCCTCGCCTGATCTGCGCGCCATGCTGGGTTTCCTGGGCCGGTCGTTTGACCGAATCGTGATTGACGGTGGACCGATGCTGACCGCCGGGACGACCATGGCACTTTCGAAACTGGCCGACGCCGTGTTGGTTGTGCTTCGCGCCGGAGAGGCTCAGCAGGCCGATGTCCGCGAGGTCATGGAGCTTCTGGATCAGTCCGGCGCCGACAATCGCTATGCCGTACTGAACGGATTCAATGCACGCCAGGCATACGGGTACTTCGGAGACCGGAGTTACTACGGCCGCTTCGGAAGTGGACGCGAAAAGAAGAGCGCTGCCCTTTCACGTGGTGGACGTCCCATGCGAGGGCGCCTGGTTCCAACCCGTCCAGTGTTCCAGAATGGAGGTGGGCAGCAGCAGAGGACCTACGCGATATCAGCACGGCCCGTTCAGCCCCAGCTGCACTGATGTACTGCCTAGCGGCACTGCCTAGCGGTACTGCCTAGCGGTACTGCCTAGCGG
>JBLFXH010000040.1:0-17527 GCA_047611125.1 Rhodothermales bacterium | reverse complement strand
GATCGGGAGCCATGGCACCGCGACGCTTTGGTCTTGTCGGCGGACCTGGACTACCGGGCCGGATTGTTCGACGAAGGTCTGGAGCGCATCGAACGAGTACGCCAGTTGAACGCCTACGACCCGCAGGCCAACTTCGTAGCCGGCAACCTATATCGGGCAGCTGGCAGTGTGGTGGACGCAAAAGAGGCCTTTGGGTGGGCGGCTCGGTCGATGGCCTTTCGGTCTGCGGCCTACACGCAACTGGCCGATATAGCGTTGCTAGAGAGTGACTGGCAGGAAGCGGAGCACTACGCCTCATTGGCGCTGGACTACGACCGCATCAACCTGCAGGCGTTGCATGCACGCGCCATCGCCGCCCGTCATCTGGACCAGGCGGAATCATGGACGGCTCACGTCAAGCAGATGCTCTCCATCGATCCGCTGAACCATGCCGCAAGAGCGGAGAGTTTCCTCCGCGTAAACTCGGGCTCGGACGGAGGCGCAGGCTCGGCGCGGGAAGCCGATCGCTTCATGAAGAGCATGCGCAGCGAGTTTCCCGACCAGACTTTGCTGGAGGTTGCCATCGGCTACGCGAATCGTGGGTTTACTGAGGATGCTGCGCGTCTTCTGAGAACGGCTGACACCTTGGGAGCGGTAGCTCGAGCGTGGCTCTGGCACCTGGAAGGCGCCACCGGGCCGCTGCCCGCCCTCCAGGCGTCCGAAGTCGAGTTCGCGTTCCCGTATCGAACGGAGACCCTGGGCGTGCTGGACTCGGCGGCGGAAGTAAGCGATCACTGGTCCTGGACCTACCTGCAGGCACTCAATCACTGGGCGCTCGGGCGGGTAGACCAGGCGATCGCGGCGATGACCTCGCTGGGTAATCGACCGGACCTTTCGTCCTTCTACGTCTCCCGCGCGCACCTCGGCGGCGGTGAAGCAGACCTCCTCCGAGCACAGACCGTGTTCGGAGCCGGTAGGCTCTCGCGCGTCCACCTGATCCGCCACTATCAGACTGAAGGGCAGTGGGAACGAGCGCTGGCTTCTTCCGACGAGGGGCGCTTGGAATATCCGCGTGACTTCAACCTGGCCTTGCTTCATTCGCGCTCACTCCTCTATTTGAATCGTCCCGCCGAGGCCGCCGCGATTCTGGACAGAACCCACGTCCTGCCTTCGGAGAATGCCGCGGAGAGCCACCTGATGTTCGAATGGGCCCACGTGATGATGGGCATGGATCTGTTGGACTCGCGTCCTGCCGAGGCCGCCGGACACTTCCGGCGATCCATGGAGTGGCCCGAACACCTAGGTCAGGGCCGGCCCTACGATCCGGACGAACGCCTGCCCCTTTACCTGCTGGGCGTGGCCGCCAAACGGACCGGCGACAACGCAGCTGCCCGCTCCGCCTTCCAGAAAGTCGTCGAAGCCTCGGCCGGAAGCACCGCTCAATCTGCACGCCTGGCGGTGGCTTCCCTCCGGGCCCTGGGCCGCGACAATGAGGCCGACGCCTGGGCTGCTGAAATCCCACCGCGCCTGGCAGCGCCCGGTCTCACCACGCTGGACGAGACCCTCTTTTTTCGCGCTTTGACATTCGACAATCGATGAACCGTTACCTCCTTCTGGCCTGTCTGCTCATTGTCGGATGCTCTGGCTCGACCACTCAGGAGCCAGTCCAAGCGCCGCCCATACCCAAGAGCGTGGACGGGGTAGAATGGAGCATCGGAAACTGGGAGCCACATCTGGCTGCCGGCTCAGAGGGGCTCTCGTGGGGCAACCACCGCGCCGTGGTAGAATTGAACGACGCCGATTTCGCCGGCAACCCTGTGATCGCGGAGATCACCTGGCGCCGGGCCGACGCACATCCCGAGCAGAAGGCCATCGTAGTTGTGGATGCAGAGACCGGCGAAGCCGTGACAAACGCGGCCGTCCTGCAGGTGAACGCGCACCGGGGTGAAGTCGTCTTTCAGCCGGTCCAGGGGCATGCCACCTACCACATCTACTACATGCCCTGGGAATCGACGGGCGGCTACTATCCGAAGGTGTCCTATCCGCGCGTGGTCACCCAACCGGACCCAGTCTGGGCAGCTCGCCTCCCCATCCGGGTGGACTTTCTATCCCGACGTCAGGCCACGCGCATCGAGTCGGTTGATGCGTTCCACAGCTTCTTTCCTATGGAGGTCGTCGCAAGCCTAGAGGAAACGGACGCGGCCATGCGGGGCGAGGATTGGGCTCTCTTCCCGGAGCACAGAGAACGTCCAATCCGCCTCACCCGGTCCATCCCCCATCACTGGGCCACGGCCGGCCCGGGGGACATCCTTCAGGCGTCGGCGCTGAGGGGTGAGTATTTCGCGTTTCAGGTCGGCGTCTTCGCCGCCGGTGTAGGCCTCGAGGACCTCGCAATTTCGTACGAGGGTTTCCCCTCCGGCCTGACACCGACATGCTTCAACTGCCAGGGCGTCGATGAAAACGGACTAGCGTTCGTCAAGTCCGTGTCGGTCCCAGAGGGCAGAGTCCAGGCGCTCTGGTTCGGCGTCCAGATTCCTGAGGATGCGACACCCGGCGAAATCAGCGGTTCAGTTGCCGTGGCCCCACGAGGGCTGGACCCCAAGCAAATTGCCATCGCCATCGACATCGCTCCGGCGAGCATCGAGAACAGCGGGTTCGATCAGCCGGAATTTCAGAGCCGACTCGCCTGGCTTAACTCAACTGCCGGGACCGACCCTGACTTCATCATTGACCCCTTCACGCCAGTTGAGATCGAGAGCAAGACGCTCTCGATTCTGGGTCGAGAAGTGGATCTGGGATCGACCGGATTCCCGGACCAGATCTGGAGTTACTTCTCTCCTGAGCTCAAAGGCCTGACTGAAGACCGCGACAACGTTCTCACGTCCCCTCTGGGTCTGGAGGTCACGGTCGCCGGCACCTCTCTAGAGTGGAGCGGTGCAGGATTTGAAGTCGAACGGCAGAGTCGCGGAAGAGCGTCCTGGACGGCGGTGAGTTCGGCTCCGGGCTTCGAGATGAGCGTTGAAGGCGCCCTCGAATACGACGGAATGCTGGACTACCGCGTCACTCTCAAGGCCACGTTGGACACGAACGTGGACGACATCGCCCTGCCCATTTTCTATGCACCCGATGCTGCCACCTGGATGCTCGGTCTGGGCCGAAAGGGCGGGCGCACTCCCAGCCAACTGGACTGGACGTGGAAGGTAGAAAACCACCAGGAAGGCCTGTGGCTCGGCGGCGTCCACAAAGGGCTTCAGTACGTCCTGCGAGACGAGAACTATGCCCGTCCGCTGAACACCAACTTCTACCAGAACCAGCCCCTGAACATGCCGCCGTCGTGGTTCAATGACGGCAAGGGTGGAATCACATTGGAGAAGCAGCAGGGCGGCGTGGAGGTCCGCAACTACTCCGGCCCGCGTACCCTGGCCGCCGGAGAGGAGCTGCATTTCAACATTCGATTCCTGATCACGCCCTTCAAGCCTATTGAGACTGATACCCACTTCCGGACGCGCTTCGTTCACAAGTACGTACCGGTCGATTCGGTCAAGGCCTGGGGCGGCACGGTGGTCAACATCCACCACGCCAACGAGATCAACCCCTATATCAACTACCCATTCTTCGCCCTCGACCAACAGACGGCCTACATCACCGAGGCTCACCAGAAGGGGATCAAGGTCAAGCTCTACAACACCATTCGGGAGGTGACCTACCGGGCGCACGAGCTCTTCGCGCTCAAGAGCCTGGGCGATGAGATCATAAATGACGGCGAGGGCGGCGGGCATTCGTGGATGCAAGAGCACCTGCGCGAGGGCTATCACTCGGCCTGGCACGCCTGGCGGGTGGACGATGCGGCGATGCTTAACAAGGGCACCTCGCGCTGGACCAACTACTACATCGAGGGACTCTCCTGGCTAGCCCAGAAGCAGGAAATCGATGGCCTCTATCTGGACGACATCGCCTTCAGCCGCGAGACCGTCAAGCGGCTGGTCTCCGTGTTGGACGAACACCGGGACGAAGTGGTGATCGACCTCCACTCGGCCAATCAATTCAATCCGGCAGACGGCTTCATCAACAGCGCGATGCTCTACATGGAGCACTTCCCGTTCATCTCCCGACTCTGGTTCGGCGAGTACTTCGACTACGGGGCGGACCCAGATTACTGGATGACCGAGGTGTCGGGCATTCCCTTTGGCTTGATGGGGGAGATGCTCCAGGACGGCGGACATGCCTATCGCGGCCTGCTCTACGGGATGACCACGCGAATGTACGGTGACGTGGATCCGAGGCCTGTCTGGAAGATGATGAACGACTTCGGGATCGACGAAAGCCGGATGGTGGGGTACTGGCTGGATCCGGTTTCAGTTGACCGGTCTGGCATCCTTGGGACCGCGTATGTGCGGCCGGGCCAGGTTTTGATCGCGCTGGCTTCGTGGTCCGACCAAGAAGAGGTGATCTCGCTGGACCTGGACCTGCGGGCCCTCGGACTGTCAGGCCAACTGGCGTTCTCCGCGCCGGCAGTGGATGGGCTGCAAACTGGGGAAGACCTTGACCCGGCCGCTGTGCGAGTACCCGCAGGTCAGGGGCTATATGTCCTGGTGACTGAGCGCTAGACCGGAGCGGGCAAAAGATCGCTGCGTAGAAGGATCAGTGCCCCGGCATATGGGTACAGATAGACAGCCCATCGCCATGCTAACTCCGCACACCGAACCACTTGATGCGGCGCAGGCCCGCCACTTGTTGGCTCGCGCTACGTTCTCCGCAGACCCCGCCGGGGTGGAGGCCGCGACCGGCCGCGTTGCCGCGGATGTAGTACGCGAGTGGATGGCGTTACGGCAGGATTCCTGGTTCTTGATTGAGCCATCCTGGATGGGGACTCTCTACCCACCGAGCGGTGTCCCCAACGAGGAGGTACAGGCCTTTCTCCAGACCAACGCCTACTACATCGATGAGGTGCGGAGCGCGTGGTTGGGTGAATTGCTGGGCGGCGGCCTGCGGAATCGGATGGCGCTCTTCTGGCACAATCATTTTGTGACCGATTTCCAGAAGTACCGGTATGCGCCGCTGGCCTTTCGCTATGTGCGGCTCCTCCAAAGCTCAGCCTTTGGCTTCCTGCCTCAGTTTGCCAAACAGATGGGCCGGGAGGGCTCAATGCTCTACTACTTGGACGGACGGTACAGCACCCGGACGGCACCCAACGAGAACTATGCGCGAGAGCTCATGGAGCTATTCACGATGGGACCCGTGGATGAGAACGGGGACCCCAACTACACGCAGGCTGACATTGCGGAGGCAGCTCGGGCACTCACCGGGTATCGGATGAATGTCCGCGATCAGTGGACATCCTACCACCAGAGGTCCCTGTTCGACGCGACGCCAAAGACCATATTCGGCAGGACCGGCGACTTCGGCGCCGACGAGTTCGTGGACCTTCTATTCCAGGAGCGTCCCGTCCAGATTGCCCGATTCATCTCTCGGAAACTCATTCACGAACTGGTTCATGTTGAGCCGGAGCCGGTGGCTGTCCACGCGCTGGCTGATCGATTCATTGCTTCGGACTTCAACCTGGGCGAACTGCTGGTCGAGCTCCTTGGGTCTGAATACTTCTTCGACCAGCGATTCCTCGGTGCGCGAATCAAGAGCCCTGTCGAATTGATGGCGCTCCCTTTCTCGATGGGTGGGACACTGACTGAGGCGCAAACAGCTACTGCACTCTATAAGACCGAGCAGCTCGGGCAAACGCTGCTATCGCCGCCAAACGTGGCGGGGTGGCCGGGCCACCGGGCATGGCTGAATACCGATCTGCTTCCGCGACGGTGGTCGGAATCCGAATGGATTGCGGGTCTGGTTCTTTCGCCTGCCGAGTGGCAGGCCCTGGTTGCGGCCTTGAGCGGGGGGGCATCTTACCCTGCGGTAGACTTTCCTCTTCGGCTGGCCGAGATGTTGTTCTCTGTGCCCCTCGAATTCGTGTCCATCCCAAGCCTGGACGAGCCCTTTGCTGGGGATCTCACCAGATCTCCGTTGCCTGATGACCTGATTACCGGGCCAGCCCACCGGATCAATCTGGTCAAGCTGTTTCTGTCTGGGACGCCCTGGTATGAGTGGAATCCGCTCTCCAACCTTGGCGTGATTCGCATCGTGAACTATGTACGCGAGTTGGCACGACTTCCCGAATTCCAGCTGAGCTGATATGTGCACAATTGGTTCAACACTGTCGGACGGAGATGATCATGATCGCGCGCATGAGGCGTGGTCGCGTCGTCAATTCATTCGAGGACTGGCACTCGGCGTGGGCGGAGCTGCGGTTGGTCTGAACGGTGTTGGTGCACGAGCCTCAAGCAGCCAGCTCCTGCTGCAAGCCTTGGCAAATGCCGACCCGGACCGGGTCTTGGTACTGATTCAGTTGTCCGGAGGAAACGACGGGCTGAACACCGTCGTGCCGTTCGCAAACGACCTGTACTATCAGGCCAGGCCCCGATTGGGAATTAGTGCGTCGCAGGTCGTGAAACTGACGGCGGAAACCGGACTTCATCCGAGCCTGGCACAGTGGGAGTCGCTGTTCAAGGACGGCCAGCTAGGCATTGTACAGACTGTCGGGTACGACCAACCCGAGCTATCCCACTTCCTTTCCACCGACGTATGGATGACCGCCGGATCTCCTGGCCACCTCTCCGGCACCGGGTGGCTTGGACGGTATTTGGGCACGGAGTACCCCGATTTTTCCCAGACACCGCCGGATCGGCCCGTGGCCATGCAGATCGGGTCTACGAGTCCGCTGCTCTTTCAGTCTGCCTCGGGGAGCCTCGGGGTCAACTTTCCCAGTCTGTCGTTACTCAACCGGCTGACGGAAGGAGGAGGCGTCTTCGACGAGACGGACGTCCCGGACACGCTATTCGGCGAGCAGCTGGCTTACGTTCGACGCATCTCCAATGACTCGTTCACCTACGCCGAGGCCATCAAGGACTCGCACGAGGCCGGTGCTAACCTGGCATCCTATGCTGGCGATTCGCTGTCGCTCAATCTGGCCACGGTGGCCCGTCTGATTCGCGGAGGCCTGGGTGCACGCATCTATCACGTTACCCTGGGCGGATTCGACACACACGCCAATCAGGTGGGCGGACACAGCACCCTGCTCAGGTGGCTGGGAAACGCTACCGCGTCCTTCATGCAGGATCTGGGCCAGGACGGCCTTGATGACCGAGTGATGGCGATGACCTTCTCCGAGTTCGGTCGACGGATCCGCGAAAATAGCTCGGCCGGCACCGACCATGGGACGGCAGCTCCGCTATTCGTCTTTGGCGGCGGTTCAGTAGGCGGATTGATTGGCTCGGCACCAGACTTGGCCAGCCTGGATCCCAACGGCAACCTCCGTGCGAGCACCGACTTCCGCTCGGTCTACGCCTCCGTTCTCCGGCAGTGGTTTGATGCTTCGGAGGACGCTACGCGCGGTCTCCTGGGCCAGACCTATGCGGACCTGTCGCTCTTCAGTACGGGCACGGCTTCGGCAGCACCGCCCTCCGAGTTTCCTGGAGCGTTCGAAATCAACGCATTGTATCCCAACCCGGTGAAGTCGAAGGCTACGCTCGAGCTGGCGTTGCCAACCACCCTGTCCGTCCGCATCGAGTTGATTGATCTACTCGGACGCACCGTCGCCGAATTTGCGGATCGCCGACTCACGGCCGGATTGCATTCGATTCCCGTCTCGCTGCCCGGCCGGTTGGCCAGTGGCGCCTACCTGCTCAAGGTGTCGAGTGGTGACCGGGTCTCGACGAGAAGTTTGGTTGTGACCCGCTAAGAGGCGAGGGAGAAAGCGTACTGGCCCGAACCCAGTTGTAGGATGACCCCATCCGGTCCTGCAACCGGTGGCGCCCGAAGGCCCTCCATCTCGCCGATTGGCCTTCCATGATCTTGGACGTTTGAAGGATCCCTGGTGGGGAGCCGGACCACCGCGGTGGTATTGACCGGGATCTCGACGTCGAGTAGCAGGGAAGGCCCCTCCCGGCGCCATCGACTTCGAATTGTCCCGCGGACCGACTCGTAGCTGACGTCGACCCAATCCAGGCCTGCGGGTGTATCCGGCTCGATTCGGAAGCGATCAAAGCCGACCGCGTCAGCTTCCGGCCTGATGCCCCCGAGGGACTTGTAGAACCACTCGCTGACCGACCCAAACATGGGGTGGTTCTGAGAATACACATTGTCGCTCTCGGCCCAGGTCTCCCAAATGGTGGTCGCCCCGCGCTCCAGCATGAATCCCCAGCCTGGGTAGTCAGGCGTATCGACCATGCCGTACGCTACGCCGGCATTTCCGGTAATTGAAAGCATCTCCAACAGGTACTTGGTGCCGAAGATACCTGTGGCCACGTGGCCGCGATGCGTTACCTCAACCTCGGAAACCATGTGCCTCGTGGCAGCCTCGAGTTCGGCCTCAGGGACTAGGCCCATGTACAAGGCCGTGGCCTGGGCCGCCTGCGTAGCGATTCCGAATTCCCCCGTACCCGGTTTCAGGAAACGTTCGACAAAGGCGGCTTTGACCTTAGCGGCTAGGTGCTGGTACTGCTCGGTTTCCCGGGCAAGCCCCAGAATCTCCGCGAACCCGGCCACGAGAAGCGCGGACTGATAGAATTGTGCGGTAGCGATCAACTCGATCGGCTTCGGATCCAGGCTCTCGTGATCCCCGATACAGCGGTCTACGATGTAGCCCTCCGCGTTCCGTTCCAGTAGGTCCACCCAGTTGCGAGCGGTCGCAAAGTGCTCTTCCACGAGTCTGCGGTCTCCGTAATACCGGTACAACTGGTCTACCAGCAGGGGATGCGCCAGTCCCCACCCGATCGGTCCGGCATCAGGCGCAAAGCTCGCAGCCGAGATGCCAACAAAGGGAGCAGTCTCCGTCAGCCACCCATCGCGGGCGGCGTCCCGATGGTCGGCCACGGTCTTGGCGTAGAACGTGGCCATGTCATAGTTGTAGATGGCCATCTCACTCGTGGCAACAATGTCGCCTCCGTACTGGAATTTTTCCCTCGCTGGACAATCTGACTGGACGCTGAAGACGTTGCTGAGCAGCGTCCACTTCGTGGCTTCCTGAAGCTGATTGAGCCGGCTGTTGGAGCAGGAAAACCGGCCGCTGGTCTCCAGATCGGTGTTGAGCCGGAGTCCCTCGATGGCGTCGAGCGTCGGCGTGCCCGGAAAGCCTGTGACCTCCACATAACGAAACCCGTGGTAGGTAAACCGGGGCGTGTATTTCTCCGGATCACCGCCTCGGAGCGTGTAGGTGTTTGACTGCCAAGCAACCTCAGGCGAGCCGGGTCCTCCCCGAGGCGTGCCATCTTCTCTGAGGCCCTTGATTTGCCCGGCCACCGCCGTCATCGGGTTGAGGGTACCATCCTCATAGATGCGTTCGCCCATGCGCATCTCAACGGTGGTGCCCCGTGGGCCGCTCACGCGAAGGCTGACCCAACCCGCGAAGTTCTGGCCGAGGTCAAAAATGTGGACGTTTGGCTGGACTTCGTTGACACTGACCGGTCTCACTCGTTTGGTTACGCGAACCGGCGCAATGGGCGATGCCCGCAGTTCACCAACGTCCGATTGCCCTGTGGAGACGGCTTCCCAAACCGTGTCGTCGAATCCGGACTGGTCCCACCCGGACTGCTCGAGGCGGGCATCATACTTCTCGCCCAAATAGACGCTGTTGCGAAGGATTGGACCAGCCGAAGTTCTCCAGGTTGTATCGCTCTTGACCGTTTCCGTGGTTCCGTCCTGATACTCTATGACCAGCTGAGCGATCAGCTGAGGTCGGCCCACCGGAAGGTGGTCGCGGATATTTATCCGCCCCCACATGCGCAGCGGAAGGGGGTTGAACCATCCGTTCCCCAGCATCGCTCCGAGGACGTTCTCTCCAGTCACCAGTCTGGCCGTTACGTCATGACAAGCATAGTGCGCTCGGGAGGCAAAGGCCGTCCAAGGCGGATCCAGGACATGGTCCGAGACTTCTCCGCCGTTCAGGCGGAACTCGCCGTAGCCCAGTCCGACCGCGTAGAGCCTTGCCCGTTGGACTGGGCGGTCAACGTGGAAGCTCTTTCGAAAGAGCGGGGCGGGATCGTCTTCGTAGTGCTGGTCTTCGGTAGTCGGCAGCGCATGCCCGTCCGAAATCCAAACTCCCGTCCAGTCGGCTGGCGAGAGCAGGGCCATTTCCCACCAACTGACCCCGCTGGATCGTGAGAGCAGGCCGTCGGCATCCCAAACCTGTACCTGCCAGAAGTAGCGGCGCTCACTCTCAAGAGGCGGCCCGTCGTAGGCAGCATGGAGCTGCTGGTCGGACAGGATCCTGTTGCTAACCCATACATCGGCCTTACCGGCCATGGCAAGTTCTTTTGAACTGGACACGCTGATCCTGTAGGCCGTCTGAATCTGATTTCGGGCTCGGGCCGGGGCCTGAAGCTTCCAACTAAGGCGAGGGCGGTCTGCGTCAATTCCCAGCGGATTGCTCCTGGACTCGCAACGCAGGTCATGAGGCGTTATCAAGGATCGGCTGCTATCCACTGGTGGACCGCCAAGCGAACCCGCAGTGGCACAACCGACTCCTGCCACGCCCGCACCGGCGACTAGGGAGCTCTTTAAGAAATCGCGTCTTCGCATGGTCAAGCAGCCGGGCTAAACAGTTTTTTTCAGGACCTGAGTGTCCGGTCCAGGTACGCCTTCAAGCGGTTCCAGGCGTCGAGCCCAGGCTCTGTCCGAACATCGGGATCCCCATCCACGCGAAGCCAGAATCCGTGGCCGACTTCGTCGTAGATGTGGAGGTCATTCTCGATACCTGCAGCGTTGAGAGCTGCCTCGAATGCCGCAACCTGCTCAGGGGCGGGCCCGCGATCCAGGCGCGCAAATGTCCCGTACACCTCGTGGTCCATCGTAGCGAGGACCTCCGGGTCATCAACGAGGCGGCCATAGAAGATGGCCGTGGCATCATGCTGGTCTCCGTCTAGGCCAAAGCTCATGGCGATTCCGCCTCCGAAGCACCAGCCCATGGCTCCCACGCGGCCCGTGACGTCACCGCGGCTCTTCAGGTAACGGACGGCGGCGTTGAGGTTGGCGACCACCGCATCCATGTCGGCGTTTGCCTCCCGGACCAGAGCCATATTCTCGTCCGCGTTGGAGCCGGTCCGGCCCTGGTAAAGATCAGCGGCAAGCGTGACATACCCTTCCGCTGCAAAGTCATCGGCAACCTGACGCACGCGGTCGGTGAGGCCATTCCACTCGTGAATGATCACGAGCGCAGGGAACGGGCCTTCGCCTTCGGGAATAGCCACATAGCCGGTGGTGAGGGAATCGCCGTCTAGGTAGTCAAGATTTAAGCCCTGAAGAGTGCCGCCGTTTCCGATGATCGCGGAAGGCAGTTGGGTGGCGCTTGTCGGCGCGATGGGGACCCGAGGCTCGGCCGGCGCTTCCGGGGTCGTACTACAGGCGACGAGGAGCGGAAGAATGAGCAGGACTGCGGAAATGCGCATGGGTGCGGTCTTGAGGTGGATTCGTTCCGTGGCAGAGTAATGCGCAGCGGGTGGCGCGAGGTCCGTATCTTCAGAAACTACGCATCGTGCGCCAAGCACATCCGCGAGGGAATATCATGATGATTCCTATAGCCACAAACCAACCGCCTTCAACCCAGCCTGGACAGGAGCTACGCGTGGCCATGCGACTCCTGAGCGGTTAAGGACTGCACGCGTGACGCTTCGGCTGCCGTTGGTCTAGCGATCTCAAAGCTCCGGAAAGCATGAAAAATCCGATTCCAGCTCTACTTGTCATCAGCTTGATTGCGGGCTTCTCTTGTGGAGTGCCGGAGGGAGGCGACTCTGCCCACGATGAGAGCCTGGAATTCATCAGCCTCTTCGACGGTGAGACGCTCGCCGGATGGCGAGTCAATGAGGGGACCGCCTTCGTTGACTACGCGGACCGCTGGACCGTGGAAGGTGGAGTGATTCGCGGCCGATTCCTGAACCACTTCGACGCCGACTCGACCTTTGAATATCGCCCCGTGAACACCTGGCTGGTTTCGGAAAAGACCTATTCCGACTTCATCCTACGATTCAGTTTTAGAATCGACGTAGGCAATTCCGGCTTCACGTATCGCAGCATCATAGGCTCGGAGGCACTGGATTCACCCGAGGTGGACTTGGATCCCGGTGAGACCACCGGACAGATCTACGACACCCGGACCATCAACGGCGACTACGTCAACAAGGACTACCTGACCACCATTGACCCTGAGTTGCTGGCTGGTGCTTACCTGGTGGACGCCTACAACCAGATGGAAGTCTGGCTTCGAGGGCCCAACGTCAAGGCCTACCTGAACGGTGTTCTGGTAACGGATTACAACCACGACACAACCACTCCCGCCGGCCGGGCCGAAGGGTACATCGCCATGGAGCTGCACGGCAGTACGATCGCGAGCTTCAAGGACATCAGCATCCGCGAGTTGGACTAAGTCAGCGTGATTCGAACCAATCTGAAGATTGTCGTCCGAACCCTGCTGCGAGCGTCAGGCAACCGAACTGTTGGGCGCGCCTGGGTCGATGGTGCTCACCCAATCGGCGGCCCGGAGGTACTTCGGTGATCGCTCCGCCTTGGGCCAAGTGGTGAACGCCCGGCTCCCCCGCCAGGCGGAAGATTTCGTGGTCAGCGCGGTGATTAAGAACCCGCCGGCCAATTCGCATCTGAGATACGGCGCGCTTGTGCGGTTTGAAGCAGACCTGAATGGCTGGAGCGGCTTTGCCCTCGGCCGCCAGATGGTCCAAGAATCCAGAGGCGTGGAGAAGACCTGGGAGGTGATCGGTGTAGTCGCGGACCCGCATTTTGAGAGTCTCCACAATCGGGTCAAGCCGCTCATTCTGGCAGGCGGTCTTACAGACGGGTCTCGGTACATCGTCCGCGTAAGTGCAGGGAGCGCAGCCACGGCGGTCGAGCAACTTGAGGCGGTTTGGAGCCGCACCTCGCCCGGGACAGCGCTGGAGTCTTACTTCCTGGACCAAGGCCTGCAACGCCTCTATGCGGACGAAGCCCGATTGAGCGCCATGGTCCGCCTCTTCACCCTGTTGGCCATGGTGGTATCCTGCCTGGGGCTGTTTGGCGTCATCGTCGTGTTGGCCTCTGCCGTGTTCACGGTCGGTGGGCATTGCGCTTGCCAACCCCGCGTTGAGCGTCCGGGGAGAGTAGCAGCAGCCTCCACGGGAGGACCTACAACAGGATCAACGTGCGAGTCAGGGCGCCTGAAGGCGTCCGAAGATGCGCGACATAAACCCCGGCCGGCAGTCCGTCCATTGAAAAAACGATTTCGTGAGTCCCGGCCCCCACGGGTCCGTCCACCAAAACAGCTACCTCCCGGCCTAGCGTATCGAATACCGCGAGTCGAGCTGTGGCAGCATTGGGCATCGCGAAAGAAATTCTGGTGCTCTGGGTAAACGGGTTCGGATAGTTCTCATGCAGCGCGTACCCGTCGGGCAGCGGGGATGATGGCCCCGTCGTTCCTGTAGAGACTACGTCTGCGGCGGTTAGGGTCTCGGAAGCGCCTGAGTCTGATCCCAGCAGGATGTCGCCGGTCGGAGAGGCAATGACAAAGGTCACATGTCCCTCACGGAGAGCCAGGAAGTTGGACGTTGACGATACGGTCGGGTTGTCCCAGAGGTAGGCGCCAAATCCCCAGGTGCCGCCCACCAAATCGGAGGTTGCACCATCGGGGGAAAAAGCCAGATTTCTGACCTCTGGTGTGATAAAGATCCCTCCATCAAGAGCGACAGATGGGCCCATCTGCACCCAGCCACCAAAGAAGTCATCAGCGGTCGGCCCGTTGGTCTCTAGGTCCGCTCGCCACACTCCTCGTCCCGTTCCGCTGAACAGGAAATCTCCGTCAGGAGAGAACTGGAGATCGAAGACGTGCCCTGCGAAATCATCGCCCGTGGCATCCAGGTTCAGCAAAGCGTCATTCTCGTTGGCGGCCGTCAGCGGATTGTCCAGTACCTGCCAGGAATGGCCAAACGAATTCGAATAATAGACGCCCTTGCCAAATGTCCCAGCGTAGACAACGCCCGCCACGGTCGGGTGGGCAGTAAGAGACCATGGGGTGTCGGATGGTCCGGCCGGCAGTGAAGTGACCTGCTGCCAATTGAGCCCAGCATCGAGTGAGCGGTAGACCAAGCCGTTGTTCACGGAGGCATATAAAATGCCTGTCGAAGCCCCCTCGGTAATCGTGTATACGATGGTATTTCCGCCGCCCCCAACGGGCGGGGCGGCCGTCCAGGACTCTCCGCCGTCTTCCGAGCGATAGAGCCCGTCCCAGCCCCAGGATGCCAGCCAGATCACGTCATTCGAGTCCTGGAATAGATCCGTCACGTAGAGCGGAAAAGGCAACCCGGTGGAGCAGGTGCGCCAGAAGCCGGAGACTGCAGCCGGAAGGATCGGCGCTGGCGGCCATGGTCCGACCGAGTCGGGAATCCGGCACCAGAGGGCGCCGTCGATACCCGGTGATCCTTGGTTGAGGCCCAGGAGAAGCCCTTCATAGGTGCCAACCGATGAGGTCTTCTCAAAGAACAGCGCGGAGTTGGCGTGAGCCTTGCGGGGCATCTGGAAACCCCAGGACAGTTCCAGAGAGGCTGTGAACTCGGTCGCGTTGAGCACCGATTCAGATCCGCCGGTGAATGTGACGGTGTTGGGTGAATCGGGAGTCACGAAGCCTTCCAGCGTCAGGGTCTGACTTTCGCCGGGCTCCATATCGGGGACGGTCCAAACCGGACTGGTGAAGTCGGGCGCGCCGGGAGTCGTGGTGAGGCCAGAGAGCCAGGTCGACGGCGCGGCGTTGATGGTGACGGTCGCGCAGCGGAGGGCTCCCAAGCCGGTATTGGTAGCGGTGACAATCAGTGCGGTGCCATTCGCCGCAGACAGGTCATCGGTGGCATACAGCGTCGAATAGTTCAGGTCGACCTGGAGGGAGATGTCGCCAATGACCTCCATACCCGTAAAGGAAACCGGTAGGTAAGGGGGGGCGAACGCGACCGAGCCCGTCCCGGCCACTTCAGTCACGAGGGAGATGGCGGCGCCGCCCGAAAGGTCAAACGTCAAGGCGTCACCGGGACAGAGTCCCGTCGGAGCGCCGCCGTTGATCGAAATGGCGTAATCCGGCACGGGGGTTACCAGGAAATAGTCTGCCTGGTTGGCGCCGTCTACCGTCAAACTGGTG
The DNA here is from genome assembly GCA_047611125.1 of Rhodothermales bacterium. GTDB lineage: Bacteria > Bacteroidota > Rhodothermia > Rhodothermales > UBA10348 > JABDJZ01. The sequence continues at coordinate 2,337 of JBLFXH010000040.1, read as the reverse complement.
AACCCGCCAGGAACGGGCGTGTCCAGTGCGCCCAGGGTATAAGACTTCCTTCCGCCGCCGCCGCCACTGGTGATGGCAATTGAGGTAGTCGGATTCGCGAACGTGACTGACTCACCGCCGACGTCGGAATCGATGAACGAGAAGCCATTGCCAACTGCACCGTCACCATCAGCTGACAGGATGATCGCCTCCTGCAGACTACTGGCGAAGTCGAACGTTCTGTCGCTCGCGCTCAGGTTGTCTGTGATCGGCGACAGATTCAGGTAGGTGATCCGGGTGACTGCTCCTCCGATGCAGGAGGTGCAATCCACCTCAACGAAGCCGTCGGTGTCATTGGAGAAGGTGTGCGCCACGCCGTCCACGGTAGCGGCCTCGAAGATCAGGGTGTTAAAGCCCGCACCTCCGTCAAACTGGATGTCCAGCCCCAGCGTCGCCATGGCTGCGCTGACGATCAAGGTCGAGTTACGGTCATCTCCCTGAACGATTAGGGGCGGCGTCACAGAGCCGATGGCCGCTCGGATGAGGACAGTGCCGTTCCCGTCGAGTAGCACGATATCGGTGCCGTCCACATCAATCGTCTTAATGTCGTCGACCGTAGGCGTCGGTGTGCCGCCCGTGCCGGGACCCTCGTGGTCCCCCCAGGTGGTTCCGAGGTCGTCCAGCGCCCGACTGAATCGGAGTGACCACGGGAGGTCAAGGTCGTTTTCGCCAAAGAAGTTGTAGTAGGCGATGGCAGGACGGCCTGCGACTTCGAGAAGGGACAGTTCCATGAACACCTTGACCAGAGGTACCGCCTCGATGTCGGTCCAGGTGCCAGCCGCGCCCGATGGGCTGGTGGCATAACGGATACTCCCGCGGCCCGACGGACTGGATCCTGAACCAACGAACGCCGCTCCGAGCCGGTTGGGAAAGATCTCGAAGGCCAGTTCGCTCGGCTCGCCAAGCAAGCTGTTGAGGTCTATTTCCGGCGGCCAGTTCATGAATCTGACCGGGTCGATAGTGACCACCGGCGTCCCGACGAAAATCAGGGAAAGGAGCACATCGGACCAAGCGCCCGCGGCGTCGGATTGGGCGTTGGTGGCCAGGCGGACCTCGCGCCTCCCGTAGCACAGCAACCCGCCAACGAACTCAGAGCCGACGGTGTAAAGGTTGTTCGCCACTGTGTTGAATATCTTCCGCTCACAAGCCGTGTAGGCGATGGCTGGGAGCCCGTTCAGAGCCTTGAGCTCGATGCCAAACCCGGAGCCGTTCGTGAGAATGCCAGCCTCGCGATCCACCAGCACATCAGTCCAGGTTCCCGCCGCGCCGGCGGCGTCTGTACTTCGTGCATATCGTACTTCCCCAAAGTTTGCCGAGGAGTGATACGCAATGGCCGGCTTTCCGTCCAGGATGGCAAGAGAAGGGCGCGACAGACTCGGAGATCCGGCACCGGCAATTCCAAGGGTTCCGTCCTGGCCATCGCCGTCGGCCAGAACATGTGTCCACACGCCCGAGCCGTCAGCGGCCGCGTTAATTGCAAACTCAATGTCGTTAGCGAAGCTTCCGTAGGCGATGGCAGGGCGACCATCCACCTCTAGCAGTGAGGGCTTAAAGCCGTTAGTGCCCAAGGAAACGTCCGTCCAAGTACCCGCGCCGCCAGCTACGTCGGAGCTGATCGCGAATCTGATTTCTGAGTTGTCGTCGTCGTAGTAAGTGATGGCCGGTTTTCCGCCTATCACCTCCAGAACATTATCGCGGCCAACTTGGGCGGACGTGCCGTCTCCATCCGCGTCCACTAGGACATCCGTCCAGTCTCCCAAGCCGTCGGGCATGGAGTTGATGGCGAATCGAAGCTCCTTGTTGATGACGTCGTAGTACGAAACCGCCGGGCGTCCGTCCACGATGTCGAGCGAGGGGTGCTCTCCAACTGCGATAGAGGTGCCATCCCCGTCTGCGTCAATGAGGGTGTCCTGGGCTGAAGCCTGAGGCACGCCGAAGAGCGCGAGCATCATCACCACAAGGGTGGCATTCAGAAGGGAAATTCCTTCTAGACGAAAGCGGGTGGGAAGCAAAGACAGGCTCCTAGCGATAGTTCGACGGAGTTGGCCTGCAAAGCGCATGCGAGACTTGAGTCCGTGGGCTTACAGCGGGAACGTCGGAAAGGGGGACGATTCGCGTTCTGGTAGCACGAACTGTCAGGGAGTTTTCAGGAATCCTCGACCATCTTGACCCAGGTCTGCCCATCCCGCCAGCCGGTGAGCCGGCCGCCATACGGCGCCTTGTCGTATTCGACGGTAACCGATTGATATGCTTCCAGCCCCGACTGAATGCGGGCGTACTCGGAGCGGACTACCTCGA
>JBLFXH010000039.1:0-17547 GCA_047611125.1 Rhodothermales bacterium | reverse complement strand
TGAAAGCCGAAGTCCGCGTAGCCGGCATCATCCGAAAACAGCAGGATGATGTTTGGAGGGCGCTCTGGGGAGGAGCATCCACACAAACAGATGGCCAGGACAACCGTGAATCGGGGCAGAGCCATGGGTGTTAGTTTGCAAGCTTTGGGCATAGAGAAAGAACCAGCCATTGAAAATACCGATCTATCAAGTCGACGCCTTTGCCGGTTCCCGGTTTAAGGGTAATCCTGCAGCCGTGTGTTTGTTGGAATCGTGGCTGGATGACAGCTTACTGCAATCAATAGCAACGGAAAACAACCTGTCAGAAACCGCCTTCGTTAAACAGGACTCTTCCGGCCAATATGAGCTTCGATGGTTTACGCCCAGCTTTGAAATCCCGCTGTGCGGCCATGCCACTCTAGCAGCGAGCTATGTGATATTCCAAAACCTGGACGGAGAACAAGGTGTCATACACTTTTCTACAAAAAGTGGGGAGCTGCATGTAAGTAGGGAAAATGGTCGGCTTGTCATGGACTTCCCTGCCTATGAGGTGGAGTCAATCGATGCAAGTCATGCCATGATCGCCGGATTGGGTGGGACACCTCGAGAAATGTTCAAATCCGGCATTAACTACTACGCCGTGTTCGGCTCTGAGCATGAAGTGCGCTCGCTCAAACCTGACTTCGCCGCAATTCTCGACCTGATTCGTGGGAACCACTTTATCGGCATTGTGCCCACTGCTAGAGGACAGGAATACGATTTCGTTTCCAGATATTTTGCTCCTGAAGAGGGCACGAATATCGGAGAGGATCCCGTCACCGGATCGATTCATTCTGTTCTGATTCCGTTCTGGTCTGAACGGCTTGGAAAGACCAAGATGCACGCCTACCAGGCATCTGAGAGAGGAGGCGAATTGTTTTGCGAACTGATCGAGAGGGATGGGTCTAAACGATCCCTGATTGGCGGCTTTGTCCAGCCATATCTCGAAGGGTTCATCGAGGTCTAAAGTCTAGACCCCATGCGTTCTCCAAACATGGGGGCGGTGGCGCTGCGGGCCCTAACCGCCTAGTTCGATGGTCGCGACACAAATCGTCCACCGTAAGCGTCCCGAAGAACGTCTGTTCTAGCTCTCAATCCGTCAAGGATGGCGGCGTGACTCGGGCTTCCGGCGAGGTTGGTGGCCTCCAGAGGATCTTCGAGTAGGTCGTAGAGCTCTTCGTAGATAGGCTCTTGCTCGAAGTACCTAGCGTACTTGAAGCGTTCCGCCCTAACCCCTTCGTGCTTCGGAATCTGGGGGTGGTCGAAGAGGTGTTCGACGAAGAAATCGGTTCTCCAGTCGGACGGCGGTTTTGTACCGAGGGTGGTCGCTAGGCTCCTGCCTTGCATTGACTGGGGAATGGGCAGGCCGGCGAGGTCCAGAAGGGTCGGGGCGATGTCGATATTCAGCACGGGTAGGCGGGACGTAGAGCCTTTCGTTAACGCCCCGGGCCGGGGGTCAATTATCAACAGCGGTACCTGAATCGACAGTTCCAGCGGCAGCCACTTACCGGCGTAGCCACGCTCGCCCAAAAAGTATCCGTTATCGCCCATGACGATAATGACAGTTTCGTCGGCGATTCCCAGAGACTCCAACTCGCCACGGATGCGGCCAATTGCCGCATCGACACCTGAAATCATCCTGTAGTAACCCCTCGTCATTTCGCGTGCCTTTTCCGGCGTGTCGAAACGCCAGTACCACCGCGCTCTGTTGAGACTAGCCTCCCGAAGGAATTCCGGCATTGCGTCGAAGAAGGCCGGGTCCGAGAGCGGGGGAGCCGGAAATTCTGTACTGGAATAGAGCGTATCCAGGTTGGCGGGCCAAATGTACTGCCGCTCATCCCCATCATCCGCGTGCGGGGCGTTGAAGCTGACCGTCAGTGCGAACGGACGGGCTCGGTCGGTGGCCTGGAGATATGCAATCGATTCGTCTGCCGTGATATCAGTCAGATGGCGGCTCGAACCGTCATCCAAGACCCTGTCGAAGGGGGGCGACATCGGGGCGAAAACGTCGAACATCGAGTCCACAGCCGCCGGCTCAGTCTTTACACCGAACTTCCCAACGAATCCCGTCTGGTAGCCCGCTTGCCTGAGAAGCGTGGGGTAGCTCTCATCTGTAAACTCGCTGGCGAGGGGCGGCGTGCCGAAGGTGAATTGGTGCGTGCGCTCCACCAGGCCGGTCAGCAAACTGGCTCGGCTGGCAGCGCAAATCGGCGTGGTGACAAACGCCTGCTCAAACCGGACCCCCTCTGAAGCCAACTGATCAAGATGAGGGGTTTTTAGAATCGGATTGACTACCCCCAACATGTCCGCGCGCTGATCGTCAGTCACGATGAACAGCAGGTTCGGGGGTGTTGGCGCTTCGACAGGCTCGCTCTGTCCCGAGCATCCCACCGCGAGGAGTGCCACGACAAACGTGATTGTTCTTTTCATGGTTTGGGCGTAGGGTGGAGGGCGTCCGGGCTAAGACTTTCGCGAGTGCCGGGACTATCTTCCAGTCCATTAAACCTAGATGGCATGAGCGCCAGGATCAAACTTATCGGAGTCGTACTTGCCGCCGTGGTGGTGTTCTCCCTGCTGGTGGACAAGGACGGAGACAAGGTAGACGTCATGTCCGGTTTTTGGCAGGACGGACGAATGCAGCCGGCTCCGGACTTCACGCTTCCTGCCTTGGGAGGCGGAGAGATTTCGCTGGCCGACTACCGGGGTAAGATCGTGGTGCTGAATTTCTGGGCCAGTTGGTGTGGCCCTTGCCTGGACGAGATGCCGGCCTTCGTGCGTATGCAGAACGAATTCGGCCCGCGAGGCGTCCAGTTTATCGGCGTGTCCATAGATAGCGGTGGGTTTGAGGCAATCGCTGATTTTGCTGCACAGTTTGGGGCCAACTATCCGCTGGTTCACGACGATTTGACCGTTTACGACAGCTACGAAGGGTCGACGGCTGTCCCCACTACCTACCTCATCACACAGAAGGGGGAGATCTGGTTTTACATGCCCGGCCCGCTTTCTCGGGAGACTCTCGGGCCAGTGCTGGAGTCCATGCTGGAGGGGAATCTGGGGTGAGTGACGGCCGGAGTGAACCTCCACGGCCTCGCTGACGCCCTGGCCATCATCGGACAGCCACCGCTCTGGCTAGGTCCATGAACGCCCGAGACCTTGCCACCGAACCTGCCGATCCGGGCACCCTGCCGGAGTGCATCGTCCCCACGTTTGATACGACCGAAACAACGACGTCCGCACCCTCCACCCAGTACAGCGAGCCTGTGAATCCAAGCACGCTTCCACTGTGTCCGATCACCGCGAGGCCGTCCGGGTACTCGGTGCGAAAGAGGTTGTGGCCGATCTGCGTGTTATTGCCCGCCGGAAACCACGTGAGCATGAAGTCCATGCTCTCTGGCTTGAGCAGTCTCCCATCGCGCAGGGCCACGGCGTAAATGGCCAGATCCCGTGCCGTTGCGACCATGCCACCCGCCGTCCATTCGACCGATAGATTCGAGGCTGTGGCGTCGATCAGGCCCGGACGGACTTCGGAGAAGGCCGCATTTACGCCGGCATCCCGTAGGAAGTCTTCGGTAGCCCAGTGGTAGCGATGCGGGAGGCGGTCGGTCGGTACGGGTTCGAAGCCCTCGAGCCGGATGTCCTCGAGTTCAAGCGGATCCAGGATGCGCCGGTGGATTTCGGCCACGGGATCGTTCCCTGTCGCCCGCTCAATGATCATCCCCAGCAGGGTGTAGTTCGTGTTTGCGTAGCTGTAGGCCGCGCCGGGTTCGTCCAGCGGTTGGTGGCCCACGATGTAAGGCAGGGTTTCGGTTTTACCCCAGAGGTGTGCGGGGTCGAGCGCATCGCCTCGGCCCTCCCTGATCCACAGCGGGTCGTCTTCCCAACTGGGCACGCCCCCCGTGTGGTTAAGTAGTTGGGCAATGGTGGCGCGGTCCGCATTCGGGATGCCGGCGACGGCGTCGCCCAACACGTGGGCGGCCGTAGCGTCGAGGCTCAACGCACCTTCCTCTGCCAGTTGCAGGATCACGACCGCCACGAACGTCTTGGTAATGCTGCCAATGCCAAAGAGAAGGTCGGAGGTGATCGGCTTGCCCGCCTGCACGTCGGCCAAACCGGCTGTGCCGGTCCAGACCACTCCGCGGCTGGTCGCAATCGCCGCGGACAGCCCGGGCACTCCATCAGAGATGGCCTCCTCGAGGAGGCCCTGCAGGCCTGCGGCTGGACCCGGAGTGGTAGCAGGGGCGCAGGCAGACGCCAGCAGCAGGGCAGGGAGGAGGAAGGAGGGTCTCATGCGAGGGGACGTCAGGTGATAACCACGAATGTACGCCGCGGCCGATCCCCTTCCGGCCAGGCGAACGCCGGGATCGACGTGCGCCGACAGGATATCGCTTGGTCGGTATTCGTCGAGCTGTCGGGTGCGGCTCCGGCATCCGCCTGAAAGTCCACTGGGTCTAAGCAGCTAAACGAGCGCGTTGCGTTTCATGAAATTGACAATACCCACCACTGTGTCCTTGAGCGACGGATCAGGTTTTCCGAAAGGGCTGGAGTTGCGGGCCGCCTGATAGTTCGAGCTGTCGTACCGTTTGAATTCCATCGCCGAGATGTTGTCCACGGAACCGGTGAGAAAATCGAGCAATGGAAAGAGCAGGTCATCTCGTGTGCAGCGCCTGATCACCTCGGGTATGAAATCTCGGAGCCCGAAATGCTCGAATCGTTGTCCCGTGAGCTCGGTAATTATGTCCGTGACGTCCGACATGTTGGAGTAGTCGTCGCGCGTGACGTGGTAGGTGCCACCGACAGTATCGGGCAGCTTGGCGATGCTGACGATATTGTTCGCCGTTACATCGGCCGGCAGGAAACTCACATGATTGAGCGCATCGACTCCTATCCCGTACTTGATCATGAAAGCCAGGAGCCTCATGGTAATATCGAAGTTGTTGCCGCCGCCGCCGCCCACCGTGGGAGTGATGAGCGCGGGCCGGAAAATACGGGTACTCAGGCCGCACCGGGCAGCATCTGCCACAACTTGCTCGGAGACCCACTTGGACTGGCTATAACCAAAGTCCAGCAGCTCCATGTCCGGGTTGTTGTCGGTTTCTGACAACTGCTGTTTCGTCGCCCATCCAAAGATGAACATCGAGGAGACATGGTTGAAGAGCTTTGATTGTCGGCTGAAGGCCAATCTGAGCAGTTCGTTGGTACCGGTGACGTTGGCGGCGCGCATGCCCCCATAAGTGAGCAGATAGTTGACGATCGCGCCATTGTGATAGATCGTGTCCACCTCCTCGGCAAGCTGGTCCCAGTTTGCGGCGTCCAAGCCCAGAGAGGGTCTCGCCAGATCACCGCAGACTGCTACGACCCGCTGCTCGAATCGCTCAATCAATTTCGGATCGGTCTCTGCAGTCGCATTCAAGGCAGAGCGCAAGCGCTCCATTCCCGCCTCGGGCGTAGCCGCGCGTACCAGGACATGGACGGCCGCGTCGGTCTGCTCTAGCAGGCTACGCAGCAGAAACGGCCCAAGAAAGCCGGTGCCACCCGTCAGCAGGATTGAGCGAGGCGATTCCAAGGATGGCGCCGGCAGAACCGGATTCGGAGGCGAAAAGGTGAGCGCCCTGTCTTTGATCATCAGCGCTCGTTCCTCCGCGACCTGCTTGTCCTGGAAGGAGTGGAGCAGGCTCTGGAACTGCACGATGGCCTGGTCGGGTGCTTTTTCGAAATACGAAACAAGGCTGAATAAATCGGCGATGCTTAGGTGGAGAACCAGCCGAATGTCAATCTTTTCTGCCAACGCCGGCGCGCCCTGCGCCAGAAGCATCTCCTTGAGGTCGTGCATCAACATCACGAGGTCGATGGAGTCGATACCGACGTCCACCAGAGATTCCTTTTCATCGCCAGTGAACCCATAGCGATGCCTCAGGTCTGCCAGAGGCGATTGGCTATTGCCCGCAGGAGTCTGGCTCCGGTTGGTCTCGTAGTCGAACTGCTCCAGGACCCGGAACTCACCGTCCAGCCACATCTCCAGGGCCCGGTGGCGCATGATCTTGCCCGAGCTGGTTTTGGGTACTGATTTGGACGGGACGAAGGCCAGCAGGCCAACCTCCACATTCAGGTAGCTTCTGACCGCAGCCGCTATGGCGCGAGCATCCGGCTGGGATTTCGGGTTGGAAACCTCGGCTACAACGCCGACCGTAACCTCTTGACCACCATTCTCACCTTGGAGTTCGAATGCCGCAACACAACCGTTGCGTATCAGCGGCGAGGCTTGCTCGACTACGGTCTCGATGTCTTGCGGATAGTAGTTCTGACCGCGGATGATAATCATGTCCTTTCGGCGCCCGCAGACGTAAAGCTCGCCCTCGTGGAGAAAGCCCATGTCGCCAGTCCGCAGGTACTCCGCAGGATCCGTGTCATCGCCGTTGATCCGGGCGCGGAAGGCGTGTTCTGTCAGGTCAGCGTCATTCCAGTAGCCGAGGCACTTGCTGCTGCCTGTCACCCAGATTTCGCCGATCTGGCTCTTACCGAGAACGGCCCGCGTCTCCGGTTCGACAATCCGGATTGATACGTCGCCGAGTGGCCGCCCACAACTCATAAGGCGAATTGCTCCTGAGACTTCGGAGACCGCTTGCGTGGTCTGTACAAGGCCTCTGTTCAGTCTTCGCCTGTTTAGGGAGAGCGTCTTCGTTCCGTAGCTGGTGACAGCCAGCGTGTTTTCGGCAAGCCCATAGGCTACGTAGAAGCTTTCGGGATTCAGCCCATACGGCTCGAACTTGTGCAGGAACTGGCGATAGGTGTCGGTCTTGATGGGTTCGGCCGCGGCCATCAGGACGCGGAGCGAACTGAGATCTATCTCCTCAAGAGTTACATCGGATATCCGTCCCGGTCGGAGGCAGTAGTCGTAGGCGAAGTTCGGTGCGGAAGATGCCGTGCCGCCGTATTTCGTAATGGTCTTGAGCCAAAGGGCGGGCCGCTGCAGGAAGGAAGTAGGCGAGAACCCATAGGTCGTCCCGCCCATGAGCAAAATGTAGATGTAGTAGCCCAGGAGCCCCATGTCGTGGTGCTGCGGCAACCAGGATACCGCAACCGGAGCCGGGTGGTCGACTACCATTTCACAGTTGTGCAGGATGTTCTCCTGGGTCACGATCACGCCCTTCGGGCTGGTGGTCGAGCCGGAGGTGTACTGCAAGAAAAAGACCTCCGATGGGGGGGGGCTGGGAACGGGGCCGGCCGACCCCACCAATTCCTCCGTGATGATCCACGCCAGATCGCGAATGGCTTGTCTTCCAGGAGCGATGCCATTTCCTGTGTTCTGCCCCAGACTCCGGTACAGGAGTTCCGTGCTGTCTCGACTGGTCAGAAGGGCCACCGACGCGCAGTCTCGGGCGATGTGCTCCATCCGGTAGAGTGCCGCTCCCGAACCGTACGCTGATGGTGGGGAGGTGGGCACCGGGATGAGTCCCGCACGCGCGCAGGCGAACAGCGCACATATCATCTCAAGGCCGGCCGGATAGACCAACAGTACACGGTCTCCGGCCTTGAGTCCTTGCCGCCGTGTGAGGTGGCTGGCGATCAAGTTGGACCGATCCAAGAATGATTGGTATGAATGCTCCTCTACAACATCGCCACGAGCGTCCAGAAAGGAGAACAGCAGCTTGTTGGGTTGATGCTCAACCCAGTGCTCTAGTCTGTCGAAGACTACGGACATGTTCTAGATATTGTCTTGGCCTTTTGGGCCAATCTCTTGGAAGCGTTAGGCTCGGTGGTCAGACTAGACTTATCTGCTGAATGTTGGCGGAGCCTATGGCCGCAAAGTAGTTGATGTGGCAAGCCAACCAAAGAGACCACGTGCTCCTGTGGCGGTTCATGGAGCGCCATGACCTGATCGCCACGCACACCGGACTTGCCTGATGCTCGGATCGATCTCCAACGCGCCGCAAGTCGCGCGGACCACGGCCCTCCTCGACGCCAAGCACATGGTGGAGAATCCGGTGGTGGTGTTCGAGAGGTACCGAGCACGGCTCGGTCCGACCTTCTCCTTCCACTTCGGCGAGGTCAAGCCGGCGATCGTCTCCACCGACCCCGAGTTCATTCGCCACGTGCTGAAGACCAATCACGACAACTACGTGAAGTCCCACATCCAGACCAAGCACATGGTGGAGTTTCAGGGTGTGGGCCTGGTGAACAGCCACGGCGACAAATGGCTGCGCCAGCGCAAGCTCGTGGCCCGGGGCTTCCTCCCGAGACGGCTGGCCGACATGCTCCCCATGCAGATTGAGGTGCTGGACCGGCTTTTGCTCCGGTTCGAGGCCGACGTGGCAAAGGGGCCAGTTGATGTACACGAGCATATGGTGCGGTTCACCCTGGGCATGGTAGGCCGGTCGATCTTCGGCCGCGCTGCTAAAGATGCCGAGCTGCAGCACATCGCTGACGCCATCAGCGATATCCAAGCGTACATCGTCGAGATGATCGTCCAGCCCTACCTGGCAACCTTCAACCTGAAGCACGTGACCCTCGAGACCTCGCCTATCCGGCAGCTGGTCCCTGCGGGCGTGGCCGTCGAGAGCGGCACGGTCTACGACCTGGACGTTTTGGTCTTCGCCACCGGCTTCCAGACAACAGAGAAGGGCAACCAGCCCACGTTCAGGCTGGTGGGCTGCAGCGGCGTCGAGCTGAACGATTTTTGGGACCAGAACCGCTTCCAGTGCTTCGCCAGGATCGCGGTGTCCGGGTTTCCGAACCTGTTCCTAACTGCGGGCCCGTACAGCGGTGGTTTTAACTGGTTCGCCATGCTCGAGACCCACCTGCACCACATCATGGGGTGCCTCGACCACGCCTGGGCCACCGGCCAGCGGCGGGTCGAGGTGAACGCCAATGCCTACCAAGACTACGTCGCCACCACGTACGCCCTCGCGGACCGCACCGTGTTCAAGGCCGGCCAGTGTGCCACTGCCCGGAGCTACTACGTTGACCGAAATGGGGACGCGTCGCTCCACTCGCAGCGCACGCCCTTTGAGCGGAACCGCGATGTGAAGGCGCGGGGTGTTACGGAGTTTGACTTTGACTGATCTCCTAGGTTGCCTGGGCAGTCCCCGCTCCAAAAATCGGCCTAATTCATCCCACGGCTATTCGGGCATCTCAAAGAGACTCTCAGTGTCGTCAGGCAGGCACTCCATGCCGTCGTGGACCATGTCGAACATGTCCGCAGCCTTAGCATAGCGGCGCTCCTGCCCTATGAGGTAGTCCCGATTCCAGGATGTTGGTAACGGGTAGGTCTTGTAGTTCGAGATCATTCTGTCATAGTTCTCTGCCAGCATGTCCCTTGACACGTCGGGGACGGCAAGGCTCGCTCGGCCGTCAGGAGAACATTCTGCATCGCTGAGCGCTCGCGCGAGCAAGGTATGGATGGCGAGTGGGTCACCGAGTTCTCCCGCACGGGCTAGGAGATCAGCGTCAGTGCTCCCGGTAAGCATCCACAGGAGGAAGAGACCTGACGAGAGTCCTTTGGCGACAGACTGTTCGACAAGGGCGCGGCCGCGTTCTGGATCGGCATCGATCTCCCCCGGGATACCCTCCAAAAGCATCAACCCGAAGGATGCCTCCCAATACGGATTGCCAGACTTCAGACCGGCGTTAGCATCCTCAAGCCATTCTTCGCCAACGAAGCCGCGGGATCCGCCCTGCAGAGTCCAGATGAGATCAGCGACCGGGTCCGGGTTCTGCGTTAGGTATCCAAGTCCGAAAACGGTAATCGCCGCCGCTACCAATATGGCCTTCATTATCTGCTCTGAAGTCGTTCAACCTGAGAGTTGGTATCGGCCCGAGTCTTTGACCTCTTAATGGCACGCGGCTCGTAGGAATTAGGAATTCCAAGGCCTCCCGGGGATCTTCAAATCATTCCGAAAACGCAACTTCGGCTACCGATCTGGCTGGGAATCCATGACGAAACACAGGCCCTGTTTACGTCAGCAGATCGGGGAGACACGTGGACTAGGCTCCAGCCCGGTTCTTCAAACTGTTGCCTGGAAGAACGCACCACCCCAAGCAGGTCCTCGACTCCGCGTTGCAAGGAGTCTCTGGGTTGTCTTCCTGATCCTGGGCCTCCAAGCGTGTGCCTGGCAAATCTCAAGCGACGAACACGAAACGTTTTTGGCGCGGGCTAAGAACCGGGCGATTGTTCTCGAGAACAACACGGCCGATCAGGTTTACTTCTTCGTCCTGGGTCGGCGCGCCTCAGCACTTGTGGACTGGGTTCCGATGCTCGATTCCCGCGGGGCCCTGGGGAAGGGCGAGTCCCGCCTGATTCCCTACGAGGAGATTGATAGGCATCGGGACGGAGAGGAGGAGGTACTGGTCTACTGGTGGACAGCTATCGAAGTTCAGGGAGTACGGCGACCAGGGAAGGTGCAACAGATGGTCGTTGCACTTTAAGGCAGTCTGGCAGCCGCTCCAGCCGCGGACGAAGGAACCGGTTCTCCTGCCAGCAGGACAGGCCGATGCAGGACAGTGGGGGGATGCTCTTCAGAAATCACAGCACGTCGTATACTCCTCGGAGGGGTCAATCTAGGGAAGATGATTAGCGCGTCAGACACCTGTAAATTCAACGCCGACAAGTCGGGCGAGCACCGTTGGCTACGAACCCGCGTCCTGTTCGTAGTCATCGTGATAGCTATTCCGGCGGGTCAGGCTACTTCGCAGGACTGGATACCCCTGGAGGTTGGGAATCGCTGGGAGTTTACCACCGTCCTCAAGCCCCCATTTAGTTTCCCGGTGACCCTCGGCGCTGGCTCGATAACGGTAGCTGAAACGGTGGACGTAGATGGTCAGGAGTTCTTCAGACTCGCCGGCGGCATCGTGCACTCGGATACGGTGCGGTTCAACGGCTCAGGTCAGTTGACTGGGCTTGTCTCCGGCGTGGAGCAGGTGCTGTTGGATTTTTCTGTCCCGGATGGCGGGAGTTACACCTATTTGGACCGTCTGGGCCAAGGGTTTGTCGATACCATGCGTGTCTCGGTATCGCGTGGTGGTCCGGTTAGCACTCCCGTTGGCGACTTTGTTGCCACGATCAGTTTTAGCGCCCAGAGTCTTAAGGTCGCCGACTCAGGATGGAGCGTCACGTTTGCGGACGGAGTGGGCCCGATCAGGCGCGCGGATGGAATGGGCGAAGGGGGAAAGTTGTCGCGAGCGGTGATTGCTGGGACCGTTGCCTACGGATCGCGACTAAAGGCCACAGTCTGGACAGACAAGTCTGAATACGCCTACGGAGAACCCATCGGCATCACGCTCCGGCTGGACAATACGCAAGTCGTCCACGACCAAATATCGACTACGGGCAATTCACCCACCTATCGGGTCGGCTCAGTTGCGCTGGGACATCAGGTGGTAATCCCCGAGGTCCTTCCGGTCTTCTTTAGGCCAGGCAGTTGGCGTGAGTGGTCCTGGATCCACGACCCCGCTGTCCTCGGGCTTCCCGGGTCGAATAAATCGCGCACCGTCTCTGCGGCCTATGGCCTGGCGGTGGCCACAACCACTTTTGAGGCCCCGTCCTTTACGGGTGGATGGCTCCAGGCGGTATTCTGGGAGTCCCTCCCTACCTCCGAGATCGAAGCAATCAGGTCAGCCGTTCAGCCGACGGTGATTGAGAGCGAGGTGCGGTTCGGCCGCCTGACCGAGATATGGGCCATTGAAGGACGCAGGTTGGTGGACATCATGATGGAATACGATGGTGTCGCCGGGGTATCGCTCGACACCTATCGGTACATGCACCACGTGGACGTCACAACAGTGGGCGTCGAGAATGACCGTAGTCCAGATTCGGCAGCTGTCTCTGCGTATCCGAACCCGGCCGTCGATGCGATCACCATTGTTTTTGGGGCCGAGGACTTTGAACTGAAGGTGTCTGATATCTTGGGACGGCAGGTCGCTACAGGCGTGGCATCGGCCGGCCGCATATCAGTGAACACGCGTTCCTTCGCTCCTGGCATGTATACATTCCGGGCGGAGGGTCGCTTCCGGACTCAGGGTGGGACGTTCATCGTACGGCGCTAAGCGACACCACAGCGAACTCCACACCTCCATGAAGAAATGGCTTGGACGACTTCGTGGCGCCATTGGGATGGGGCTTTTCTGGGCCACCGCCCCGGGCCATCATTCATGGCATCAGCGCGATCGCCTGGACGCTGCTGACAATTATCCAGGCATTGTTGATCAAGAGTCGCCGGCGCAAGCAGCACCGCGCGGTGGGTTATCTGTGCTCGGACATGCGGACATCGCGATCACGCAGCGGTACCTGAAGGGCTTTGACGCAGTAGCTGTTGACGCCGGAAATGATAAGCTGTTCGGGTGAGTCGAGGGGCGACGGTTGCAGTTACCATGGTCCGTGCGCTTGTGCGCTTGGGGTTTCTGGCAGTGCGAGTTCGACGGAACTGGGGCCTTTGTCTTGCTGGCTTGTTGTCCGGCGCCGCAAAATCTACCATGCCCGACTCGACGCACCGGGTGCCCAATCACAATGCGCTCCCGTGGGAAAGCGCACGTTGGAAGGCTTCCGTGCTGGCAGGACGGTACATAGCGCCCTTTACCGCCTTCATGGTCGAGCCAACGGCCGCCAGTGGCAAGTTCGTCTTTTCGACGAGCGAAGCGGCCAACCTGGCGAGCGCCAACTACTTCGGTAAACGCGATGGAAGAGAATGGCGAACAGGAGTACACGCTCGGCGTGGCAGCCACGCAACCTGGGATTTACACTCTGACCTGGCCTGACTGGCACGAGATACCGGAAGAATGGAGTGTGACACTGTACGACCGCGAGGATGGTCGGAGAGTGGATCTCCGGCAGGAGGAGGCGTTCGTCTTCTCGGTGGGAGAGGAGCATACCTCTTTTCGGGCGCTCGGCGACGTCGCCGAGATCGACGCCATTCCACGATTCAACGTGCGCATTCGAGCGGACGGCATTGACGTGCCTGCTCCTGAAGCCCTGCCGGAGGAATTCGCGCTTGGACCGAATTATCCCAACCCGTTCAACCCGGTTACCACCATCCGCTTCGCCCTCCCCGAGGCAGCCAACGTGCGCCTGGAGGTGTATGACACGCTGGGACGCCGTGTGGCCGAGTTGGTAAACGGCGCGGAGGATGCAGGATGGAAAGAGGTGCCTTGGGATGCCGAAAACCTCCCAAGCGGACTCTACATCTACAGAATTGTGACGGGGAATACCACCGCCACACGCACCATGATGCTGGTTCGATAATGAGGTGGCACCCGGAGCACATATCGTCAAGAGGGCCCTGCCGCTGACTCAAGCCCGTGCTAGCGTAACCCAGTGGACGCCCTGGCGTAACGCGAATGCCAATCAGTTTTCCGGCCTCATCTGTGAAACGAGCCATACGCCACGTCCTTCTGACACTCGCCTTGATGGCGCTATGGGCGGGACTGATGTTCGCCGGTACCCTATATGGCTGGTGGCACCAGCCCATCGCGGAGAAGGAAGGCACACCGGCGTATCTGGAGGCAGTCAATGGGGAACTGGACACGCAGTTCGTCGGAAATTTCGCGCTGGCTGTTATGGAGGATGGTCAGCTAGCCGGTGAACTCTTTCATTCCGCCGGAGCAGAAGTCGACAGGAATACCGTCTTCCAGGTGGCTTCGCTGAGCAAATGGGTATCTGCCTTTGGCGTCATGAAGCTGGTCGAGCAAGGCCTGCTGGATCTGGATGCGCCGGTTGACGACTATCTCACGCGTTGGCACTTGCCCCCCAGCGAATTCGACAACCGCCGGGTGACGGTTCGGCGAATCCTGAGTCACACGGCTGGAATAGCCGATGGACTCGGCTATTCCGGTTTCGAACCGGGGACGCCGACGCAGCCCATCGAGGAATCACTCACCAAGGCATCTGATGCTGATGAAGGCATAAGCGGGGCGGTGCACGTTGGTATGGAGCCCGGCAGCGGCTTTGAGTATTCGGGTGGCGGCTACACCCTCCTCCAGCTAGTTGTGGAGGAAGTGACTGGGCAGACGTTCGCCTCATTCATGAACCAGGCGATTTTCGAGCCATTGGGGATGAGTCAGTCGTCATATATCTGGGACGATAGTTCAGGCTTTCGGTTGGCTGAGTTCTACAACGGTGACGGCACTGAGGCGACGCACTACCGGTACACGTCCCTCGCGGCCACATCCCTCTACACGTCCCTGCACGACCTCGAGCGGTTCTTTCAGGTCTTCCTTGTGGGTAGCGACGGCGAACCAATCGGCCGTGGCGTCCTAGACTCGGATACCATCCGAATGATGAGAGAGCCCCATGCGAAGTCGATGGGCTTCGACATCTGGGGCCTCGGGACCATTCTCTATGCACCTGCGGAGAACGGCCACTTCATCATTGGTCACGATGGTAGGAGCACCCCGCCAATAAACACCGCAGTCAGGCTCAACCCGCAGTCAGGAGACGGCATTATTGTCCTGGAAACCGGAAATGCGCTATTGGCTACGAAGTTGGCGAGTGAATGGGTGTTCTGGAAGACGGGGAAGGTCGACCTGACACTCTTCACGATGACGACGGATAGCATGACGGCGGCCGTTGGCAAGGGCTGGTTGGTTATCCTGGTCGGCTCCGTACTTCTCGGGGTGATAGCGGCCTTCAGAAAAAGGAAAAAGAGCGGCCCAGAGCCTGTATAAGATGGCATCCGTCTTCGGCCAGGAGCCGGCTTGGGATCAGTAGTCGAAGGGGCGACTACCTTGTACGGAAGCTTTCCCCCAGATCGTGATGCGATTCCGTTTCCTATTGCCCGTGCTCGCCTTCCTCCTGATTTCCGGGTGCTCGGCACCAGAGGAGCGACCCCCGAACATCGTCGTGATCTTCGCCGACGACCTCGGCTACGGGGATCTCGGGGTGTACGGTAACCCGACCATCCGAACGCCGAACCTGGACCGAATGGCGGCGGAGGGTCTGAAGTTCACCCAGTTCTACGCAGCGGCCTCCGTCTGTACGCCGAGTCGCGCTGCACTGCTTACAGGACGGCTACCCATCCGGTCCGGTATGGCCAGCGACAGTCGGCGTGTTCTCTTTCCGGACTCCAAGCTGGGCCTACCGGCGGAGGAGATTACGATTGCCGAAGCGCTGAGGGAGCGAGGATATGCCACGGCGGCCATCGGCAAATGGCACTTGGGGCACCAGCCTGATTTCCTTCCAACCCGCCATGGGTTCGATACCTACTTCGGCATCCCGTACTCGAACGACATGGACCGCGTCGGCGGCCCTGCGGGGCGCGCTGCGTTCGATGATCCCCGATTCGAATACTGGAACGTCCCGTTGATGCGGGACGAAGATATCATCGAGCGGCCCGCGGATCAGAGGACGCTGACCAGACGCTACACAGAAGAGGCCGCCAGCTTCATCCAGTCCCAAGGTCAGCAGCCGTTCTTCGTGTACCTCGCCCACGGCATGATGCACGTACCCCTCTTTCGGTCCGACGAATTTGCGGATGTGAGCCGGCGGGGTCTCTATGGTGACGCGATGGAGGAGATAGACTGGAGTGTTGGTGAGATCATGCGTGTCCTTCGGGAAGAGGGGCTTTCGGACAATACCCTGGTTGTATTCACCAGTGACAACGGACCCTGGCTAGTCTACGATGAGCAGGGCGGGTCGGCTGGCCTCCTCCGCGGAGGCAAGGGCATGACCTGGGAAGGCGGGATGCGAGAGCCGGCGCTAGCCTGGTGGCCGGGCACGATTGCGCCGGGGCAGGTTTCAGCGGCGGTCACCAGCACCATGGACATCCTGCCGACCGCACTTGAGTTGGCCGGAGCCGCGGCGCCGACAGACCGGATCGTGGACGGTCGCAGTCTAGTGCCCATCCTGCAAGGAGAGGTGGACGCCGAGGTAAGGGAGACGTATTTCTATTACCGCGGGGCGACGCTGTACGCTGCCCGGATGGGGCCGTGGAAGGCCCACTATATCACGGAGTGGGCGTACACGGGCGACAACCGGCGAACCGAGCATGACCCGCCGCTGCTGTTCCATCTCGAACACGATCCGTCCGAGCAGTACGATGTCTCTAAGGAAAACGCGGAGGTGCTCAAGGCCATCGACGCGGTAGTTCAGCAGCACCGCGCGGAGATGATCGCGCGGCCTACGCAGATGGAGGCGAGGGTGGAGTGATTGGGGGGGGGGCGCGCTCGCGCCAGCGGCAGGCAATCACTAGACTGTGTCTTCCTCCCCGCAACCGCAGAAAGACATATGAACCGCGTACTCGTCCTCGCCCTGGTCCTCAACTTGACCTTTGTCATCGCGTCCTCGGCTCAAGACACGTACATCCGGGCCGGCGGTGTGGTTGATGTGGAAACAGGTCAGCTTCTGGAGAACCAGGTTATCCGAATTGACGGCGAGCGGATCGTTGCAATCGGTCCGAACATCCCCATCCCGTCCGGCGCCGATGTGATCGACCTCTCGAATTCCACGGTGATGCCCGGAATGGTGGAAGCACACACGCACCTGGCGCTGTCGACACAGCAGCCGCGTGACTTCGGGCGCTTCTTCATAACCAATGTCATTGAGACAACCGCGTATCGGGCGATTCAGGGAGTGACCAACGCGCGCTCCCTGCTGGAGCATGGTTTTACGTCAATCCGAGACCTCGGCAACAACGGGAATTACGCGGACCTCGATCTGAAGCGATCCATCGCTGAGGGATGGATTCCAGGTCCGGACATGCAGGGAGTCGGCCGGATCATCGCGCCCTTCGGGGGGCAGTTCAAGCTGCAGCCCGAGCATCCGGAGCTGAGTGAACCGGAATACCTGGTCGCCGATACTCGGGACGAAATGCTCAAGGCCATCCACCAGAACTTGCACTACGGGACGGACCTGATCAAGATCGTGGTTGATGATTATCGGTACATCTATTCGGTGGAAGACATCGCCTATGCGGTCGAGCAGACCACGCGGGCGGGCGTCAAACTCGCAGCACACGTAGCGACGGCCCAGGGCGCGAAGAACGCGATCGCTGCAGGAGTCAACTCCCTTGAGCATGCCTGGGAATTGGATGCGGACGACTTCCGTGCGATGAAGGAGAAGGGCATCTTCCTGGTTGGCACCGACTTCCCACCGGACCAGGCCGGCTACTTCGCTGGATACGACATGGCGCTTGCACGGGTGCAGTACGATCAGCGGATCGATCGGCTAAAACGCGGCTACGCTGCGGGCATCGATATCGCATTCGGCGCCGATGTCACTGATCAGATGGATGACTTTACCCGCGGCTCTCGCACCATCTCGTTTATCGACAGCTACCTCGACGCCGGCGTCACCCCCGCAGATCTGCTGCGCATACTCACACTCAATGGCGCCAGGCTCATGGGCTGGGACGAAGACAAGGGCACGGTCAGCACGGGAAAGCATGCGGACTTGATCGCGGTATCGGGAAATCCACTAGACGATCCGCACGTACTGAAGACAGTGTCTTTTGTGATGAAGCGCGGAGTGGTTTACAAGCGGGACGGCGTGTTCGGATGGACTGTGCCGATGACGCGGACGTACGACTGAGGCGCATGTGTGGAACT
>JBLFXH010000038.1:0-18147 GCA_047611125.1 Rhodothermales bacterium | reverse complement strand
GTGGACAGTAGCAGCACGCGACCGCTTGAGTGCTTGTAGATAAAGATGTTATGGAAGCCACCCGGAAGGTCAGGCTCGCGGATGCGCGCCACCTCCTTAACAGACTCCGGATCTGGGAGCCCCGTGACATCTAGCACAACCGCGCCGAGGTCGCTGTCGGGACCGCCCGAACCAAACTGGAGCGACTGTACCACATAGTAGCGGCCGTTCCACTTGAAGTGCTTGACATCCATCCCGCCCGTCCGCTGGTGCAGGTCCTGCTCCTCAATGCGCCAGCGATAGATGATCTCGGGGCTCGATGGATTCGAGATGTCGATGATGTCTGTGCCCTTCGGGCCTTCCCATCCATAGACCATCCGTGAGACGTACACGTAGGGCCGGTCCATCTCCTGCTCCATGTCCATATCGGCCACGCTGAGGATGGGCCCCAACGGAATGTGACCAAGCACTTCGACGTTGTCAGACCCGGGTTTCAGGGCCGTCCATTGAGCAAAAGATGGGGCCGCGGTCAGCAGGATGACCGCTAGGAAGAGAAGACGCTTCATGGAGATTCTTAGTTGGTGCCGGGCTGTGGTTCATCCCACTTCTGGGCACTGGAAATGTCAGGCTGACCCCAGTCTGTGCCTTTCCAGCCACTGAAGCCTTCCATGCGGAAAGTCCAGAAACCGGTGGTCATGTCACTGACCACAATGAGCCCGTCCGCGTTGCGGACATCCACGCCAAAGGCGCCATTACCTAC
Source organism: Rhodothermales bacterium (assembly GCA_047611125.1). Classification (GTDB taxonomy): domain Bacteria; phylum Bacteroidota; class Rhodothermia; order Rhodothermales; family UBA10348; genus JABDJZ01. The sequence continues at coordinate 17,408 of JBLFXH010000038.1, read as the reverse complement.
GGCGCCGCCCATCGCTCCTACGTTGCGGGGGCCGGTGTAGGTGTCGTAGTAGCCGACCGTCTCTGGATTTTCCGGATCCTGCATGCTGAAGATCTGGAGGCCGTCATGATATCCGGAGACAAAGACAAACGGCCAGCGGACTTCGTGGTTGTGGACCAGGTTCTTCCAGTTTGCCGTCCAAGCCGATATGGGGGTGCGGATGTTCGTGACCTCACCGTCCAGCGCGGGCTGCATGTCAAACATGCGAAGCGGGGCGTGCTGATACTCAGTCTCGGTGACGGCGTAGCGTCCATCCGGGCTCGGCGTAAAGGTGTGTCCCCAGGTGACCCCGGTGATGCCAGTCATCGTGATCTGCAGTTCGGGCTCGTCGATGTTCGTGAAGTCGTACACGAAGTATCCGCCGGTACCGCCGCCATAGAAGCGATCTTGCTCGGTGTCGGGATGCCATGCCGCATACAGGTCATGGTAGGAGCGGAAAGGCCCAGCCTGTGTGTCAGGACCAGGAATGGATCCGACGAGCGAGGCGTCCAGCTTGCCGGTGACTGCCATACCCAAGTCATAGACATTCGCCTGCGGCCCATTGACCGTGGTGAGAAGCAGCACGCGCCCTGTAGAGTGCTTGTAGATAAAGATGTTGTGGAAGCCACCGGGCATATCCGGCGCGTGAATGCGTGCTACCTCTTTAACCGTGCTCGCGTCCGGAAGGCCGGTCACATCCAGAATAACCGCGCCCATATCACTATCGGGACCCGAGCCAAACTGCGTGGACTGGACCACGTAGTAGCGCCCTTCCCACTTGAAGTACTTGATGTCCATTCCGCCCAAACCGGTATGCAGGTCCGGGTCGTTGATACGCCACTTGTAGATGACCTTGGGATTGCCGGGATCGGACAGATCAATGATGTCGGTGCCACGCTCGGTGCCCGCTCCGACCGTTCCGCGTGATACATAGGCGTACGGGCGGGACATCTCCTGCTCGATCTCCATGTCCATCGTGTTGAGCCCAGCGCCGAGGGAAATGTGCCCTTCAACGGTCATGTTGTCGGACCCCGGTTTCAGGGTCGTCCACGGCGTATCACTCTGGGCCAGGGCAGGGAGGGCGATCAGCATGAGGCTGAAGGCGAGAAGCAGGTTCTTCATATGGGGTAGCGGTTTGCTGGTCGGAGAATGTCAGGCTCTAATCTAGTTCGTGCCGGGAGGTGGATCATCCCACTTCTGCACACTGGAAATATCGGGTTGGCCCCAGTCGTTGCCGTTCCAACCGTTGAATCCATCCATCTTGAACGTCCAAAGGCCGGTGGTCATGTCACTGACAACGATCAGTCCATCCGCGTTCCGAACGTCCACGCCAAAGGCGCCGTTGATGTAGGGAATGAAGTCGTGAGACTCGGGGCCGGTGTAGGTGTCGTAGTTGCCGAGCGTAACCGGGTTCTCGGGATCCATCAGCGAGAAGACAGCGAACCCGTCCATGTAGCCGGCTGTGAAGACAAACGGCCAGCGGACTTCGTGGTTGTGCACCAGGTTCTTCCAGTTCTGCGTCCAGGCAGAGATGGGGTTGCTGATGTTGGTCACCTCCCCGTCAAGTGCCGGCTTCAGGTCGAAGATGCGCAGCGGCGCATAACGGTACTCCACCTCCGCCACGGCGTAGCGTCCATCCGGGCTGGGTGTGAACGTATGTCCCCAGTCCACGCCGCGAACGCCCATGAGGCTGACCAGCATCTCGGGATGCTGAAGATCGGAGATGTCGTAGACGTAGTATCCGCCGGTACCACCTCCGTAGAATCGATCCTGCCCGCTGTCCGGGTGGAAGCCGGCGTAGAGATCGTGGTAGGATGTGTTTCGGCCGCCGGCCGCAGCGGAGGCAGGGATGGGCACCGTTGCAACCAACGCGCCATCGAGATCACCTGAGACTGCGCGCCCCAAGTCGTAGACGTGGGCCGGGCCGCCGCGGGTGGTCGTGAGCAGTAGCGCGCGTCCGCTGGAGTGCTTGTAGATAAAGATGTTGTGGAAGCCCCCAGGCGCCTCTGGATGGCGGAGTCGGGCCACCTCCTTCACGCCGCTGGCATCGGGAAGTGCAGTGACATCGAAGATCACTGCTCCGAGGTCAGCATTGGGCCCGCCCTGACCAAATTCGAAGCTCTGGACGATGTAGTAGCGGCCTTCCCACTTGAAGTACTTGACGTCCATGCCGCCGCGATTCGTGTGGAGGTCCTGGTCCTCGAGTCGCCAGCGAAGGAGCACCTTGGGATTCGCGGGGTCAGAGATGTCGATCATGTCGACGCCCTTCGGTCCCCCGTCCACCAGCGACGCTCGACTCACGTAGACGAAGGGGCGCTCAAGCTCCTGTTCCATCTCGATGTCCGTGACGGTCAGCCGCTTACCCAGCGGAATGTGACCGATCACCTCGATGTTGTCTGAGCCCCGTTTGACAGACTCTTGGGCCTGTGCTTCGGGAAGGAGAAGGAAGGCCAACAGGGCCAGAGCAAGTGTTCTCATTGATCTTGTGTTTGCGTGGGACCTTGGTCCCAGTCTTGTGCACTCGAAATATCGGGTTGTCCCCAGTCAGGACCGTACCACCGGTCAAAGCCATCCATGCGGAGTGCCCAGAAACCGGTGGTCATGTCGCTCACCACGATCAAGCCGTCGGCGTTCCGGACATCGACGCCCCAGGCGCCGTCGTAGACGTTCCAGGTATAGGGACTACCGAGCCGTTGCAGGGCTTCGACCCGGTTGTTATGGATTCCGTCAAAGGTGTCATAATAGCCGACCGTGTGGGGGTTGGCCGGGTCCATCATATTCATGACGCTCAGGCCACTCTCATATCCTGAGACAAAAACGAAGGGCCAACGCACTTCGTGATTGTGGGCGAGTGCCTTCCAGTCTGCATGCCAGATGCCGGTGGCCTCGTCGATGTTCTTCTCGGGTCCCTCGAGGGCGGGGCGCAGGTCGAAGACTCTTAGCGGTTGATACTGGAACTCGGTCTCGCCCACCGCAAAGTTGCCGTCCGGCGTGGGCGTAAAGGTGTGACCCCAGGAAACGCCCGGAACGCCCACAATGGAAACGAGCAGTTCAGGGTCAGCCAGGTCTGAGACGTCGTAGACATAGAAGCCACTTCCACCCCCACCGTAAAACCGATCGGTCCCGCTCTCCTCGTGGTAGCCCACGTAAAAATCGTGGTACCCACGTGACCACAGGTTCTCGGTTTGTGGGACTGGCACCTGGCCCACCAGGGACTGGTTGGCATCGCGCAGGATCGGGTCCATCTCAGTCTGGTCTCCGTCCAGAAAGCGGTCCATATCGAACACCTTGGCGTACTGCCCGGAGGTGGCAAAGTAGAGCGGCTTGCCGCTGCTGTGCTTGTACAGGAACGTGTTGTGGAAGCCGCCCGGATTGTCGGGCTGACGAATGCGGCCCACCTCGACCATGCGCTCGGGTAGGTCGGTGACATCGAACACGATGGCGCCCACGTCAGAGTTGGGTCCGGATTGCCGAAGCTGCATGGACTGCACGTAGTAGTAGCGGCCCTCGTGCTTGAAGTAGCGGCCGTCCATCGCGCCGCCGGCATGGAGATCCTGGTCTTCAATGCGCCACCGGTGGATCACGCGGGCTTTGGCGGGGTCGCTCAGGTCGATGACGTCAAAACCGATTTCGCCATTTCGCCGGGCGACATACGCGAACGGTCGGCTCAGCTCCTGCTCCACCTCGACGTCCGACACAGATCCGGCAAGCCCCAAGGGGATGTGCGCAACAACGTGCATGTTGGTGCTGCCCCGTTCTCCGGGAGAAGGCGGATGCCCTGGCTGATCGACGGGCGTCTGAGCCGAGGCAGGCGCCGCCACGAGAAGAGCAGCCACTAGAAGGCCAGCGCCGCTGTGCGTCACGAGCCGGCGCGCACAGGCAAATCGTAAGGTGGTCATGGTCGCCATTGGTCCGCTCCGAGTGGTCCCTGATTCCAGTTCTGAACCGCACTGATATTTCCTAATCCCCATCCGCGACCATCCCAGCCGTGGAAGTCCTCAACCTGGAGTAGCCAGAGGCCCGTGTCGGCGTCCAGGACCGCCACGAGTCCGTCCGCATTGCGCACGTCAATGTCTATCGCCCCTAGTTTGGCGCCCGGTTGTGCCGTGCGAAACCACGCCGTCGAGTACGGCTCGTAGAGGTTTCGCATGTTGAACATCCGGAATCCCTGATCTCTCCCGGCCACAAAAACGTACGGCCACCTGAGTTGAAATCGCTCAGCATGGGAGCGCCAGTTAGCGGTCCACGCCCCGGATGCAGTGCGAACCTGCGAGATCGAACCGTCTAGGGCAGGCCGGAGGTCAAAAATCCGGACGGGAGACGAGGCGTAGTCTGTGGTGGTGACGATGGTGGTCGCGTCGGGCGAAGCCTGCACGTCAGTGCCATTCTGGATGGCCGCCGAGTTGACCCAGGTGAGCAGCTCCGGAGCGGTCACGTCCGAGACGTCGAAGACAAAGTAGCCTCCCGCGGCAGCCATGTAGAGTCGGTCCGTTTCGGAGGCAAGATCGTAGGCAGCGTAGACGCCATAGGCTCCTCGCTCGCGACCCGGGACGTCTTCCGGAACGGGAATCACAGCAGACGACTCATCGCCTATCATGGTGATTCCGGTCATGCTGGCGGCAAGCAGATAAGCAGCCCCGCTTGAATGGCGGTAGCCAGCCAGCGAACGAATGCCCGAGTTGGCCACGAATCGACCGGGCTCCAGTGAGCCGTCATCCGAAACGGTGCCAAACCTGACTCCGTCTTCTGTAGCCAACGCGATCCCACGATGGCCAAATTGGACCACATCCTTGATCCCGCCCGAATCCGAGGTCCAGCTCGAAACGACGGTAAACTGCTCCGTATTGACCACGGAAATGCCGTCCTCGTGGGCCACGTAGGCCAGAGGCCTTGCCTGATCGAGCGCGAGGGCTACCACCGCGCCGCCGGCACGAACCGGGGCTCGACCCAAGAGGGAAACGTTGCGCGACCCTTGTGATGACTGCGCCGAGACCGGACTGACAAGCGGGGTTGCCAGTAGTAACAGGGCCAACAGAAATCCAGGCTGCATGGGCCTTGGTGGGAAAGGCTTGAACATGCTCATCCCGTCACGATACATCCGCTACGAGCGAATCGCAAAGGACGACGGTTGGGAGTCCTGATGCCAATCGTGTCGCGGGAAGACTACTAGCTTTGAGTTCGCGGCCCGCCATAGGACATGAAAGCACTTCTCGGTTTCCTGATTCTCACCCTGATGCCTGTCCTGGCACCGCGGAATCTGGTTCCGACAGTAAATGGACCTGACGTCACGCTGATCTGGCAGGCACCCGAGTTGGCATCCTCAAACGCCGAGGTGGAGCCGAACAACCGGCTCCCCGAGCGCCAGCATCTCTTTGCGCCATCGCCAGCCCAGATAGACGGCTCCGTCCAGAAATCAGATGCGGGCCAACTGTCGGTGTCGTTCGCAGACGGGTCGGTGGACGATTTCGAAGACCTCTTCGACTTCTCAATAGCGGCCGGGGGAGGCTTGGTTACTCTGACCGGACTGAGCGAGGACACGGATCTGTACCTGCTCAGCGAGGCATCGGGTCAGCTGGAGATCGAGGGCGAATCGTTCAACATTGGAGCGGAGTCTGAGTCCATTACCCTGGCTGACACCCTGGAGGGCGAGTTCGCGGATGATGCCATCACGTATCTCTACGTGCTGACGCATTCGAAGAATCGCGAAACCGGGATCCTTGTTCTGCTTCGATAAAGTCCGGCGGTGCTATCTTAGGGTTATGTCAGAACCCCAAGCTATAGCCACTGTCAGCGGCGCAATCGCCGAAATCGAACGCTGGGTTCGTGCCATTGAAGCGCGGGGCGCCAGGAAGATTCGCAGGTCGGAGCTGATCGAAATTCAGCAGGAGTGCCTCACGAAACTAGCAGCCGTCCGATTCGCTGCGCCACTGGGGTCCGACTTTAGAACGCTGATGAGCAACATTGCTCTGGTGTCTTCGAGAGAGGCGCGCGATGCCATGGTGGAGCAGTGGCTCACCGCGTTCCGCGCCTTTCTGACGAAGCAGCTTCGCGCCCGCGACCCGTTCAATTGGAAGGGAGAGAGCCGCGTCCATCTGTACGGGCTTGAGATGGCCTTGCCGCGAAAAGATTGGCCCTACGGCTTCAACGACAAGTAAGCCGGGGAGTTTGGCACCCGCATTGCAGAACGACTGGCCAAGCGGCGCTGGTTCCGATTTTGGGCCCAAACGATTGGTCTAGCGCCGTGATACGTCCATCAATCACGACACGGCGAATACGATGAAAGACAATCGCTACTGCCTCAGTCTTGCGCTCCTACTCTTACTAATTCCCTTCACGGCCTCCGCCCAGAGCGGCGCCGAGTTCGGCCTCGACTTGGCACTGGCGGTACCTCAGGGTGCGTTCAGCCAGAACATGAACGAAACCGGCTTCGGGGTGAACATCCACGCCGGAAAGCACCTGGGGCTCTCTCCAATAATGATCGGGATCGACGCGGCCGCTCACGTTTACGGAACAGAGAACCGGAGCGAGCCGCTTTCGATGACCATTCCTGACATCACTGCTCGAGTTCAGACCACCAACAACCTGGCCCAGGTCCACGCCATGATTCGGCTTCAGCCTGTCAGCGGAAAGCTGAGGCCCTACGTGGATGCCCTCTACGGGTTCAAGTACCTCTGGACGCGGACATCGCTGGCGGAGTTCGACTATGACGAGGAAGTTATCGGCTCTACCAACCAGGATGACTTTACCCGCAGTTATGGCCTGGGCGCCGGTATCGACTTCAGGATTTGGGATGGTCTGATGGGCGACGACAAGCGCCCCGGACAGGTCTATCTGACATTCGGAGCGCGCTACCTGCTCAGCGGGGAAGCGGAGTACCTGCGCAGAGGGGATATTGAGCGCGAACCCGGCAGCATTTCCTTCAATACCACTCGGTCGCGGGTGGACATCGTGCAGCCTCGGTTTGGAGTTACAGTCGCCTTCTGACCAATTGGCCAGTCAAACAGTAGCCATTCTAGTTGCCGCCGAGCCAGGTCGGTTTTCGGACCTGGCTCGTGAGGAGCGGGCACTGGTGCTGGCCCTCTCCGATCTCGGCTGGGCGGCCGAGTACGTGCCGTGGGCGACTGACGGGGACTGGTCTGCATACCCGGCCGTGTTGATTAGGGAGACTTGGGACTACCACCTGCGTCTGCCCGAATTCCTGGCAGCGCTGGAGCGAATTGAGCGGGAGACGGTGCTCTGGAATACGCTAGAGCTGGTGGGCTGGAACGCCGACAAGGGGTACCTGCTGGACCTCGCGGACCAGGGGGTCCGCGTGGTCCCGACGGTGATATCGAACGGGGTCCCGCTGGCCGCCTTCGAGAAGGCGGCCAGCGAGCGGGTTGTTGCGAAACCGGCCGTCAGTGCCTCTGCTTACAAGACATTCCTGCTGGACGCCTCGGACCCATCGACAGTCACGCGAGCCACAGAGGCGCTCGCCGGAATGCGCACGCTAATCCAGCCCTTCGTGCCGTCCATCCAGACCCGCGGCGAGACCTCACTGATCTACTTCGATGGCGTTTTCAGCCACGCCATGCGTAAGACTCCGGGCACGGGAGACTTTCGGGTACAGGAGGAGCTGGGTGGCGTGTCCGTCCCTGTGGAGGCATCGGAGGACGAACTGAACCTCGCGGAGCGCCTACTGGCAAGCTTGCCTAGCCAGCCCCTTTTCGCCCGGGTGGACCTGGTGCTGTGGGAGGAGGAACCGGCGGTATTGGAGCTCGAACTCATCGAGCCTGTGCTTTTCTTGTCCCAGCCCGGTGCTGCGCGGCGATGTGCTGAAGCGGTAACGGCGCGCCTGCGCAGCTAGCCTCTAGGCATCCGTGCAGGGAGCATCACGATCAACAGCGCCAGCGCGCCGCCGACTGTGAGCCCTAGCAGGTCAAGGCCCGTAGGACCGATGCCCTGAGGTTGGGCCAAGGCTATCCGAATACCGGACATGAGTGCCATGCCGGCGAAGAAGGCTGCCAATAGTCTTCTCAGGTGCGGAGTCGGTTCGGATAGCGTCACAAACCAAGGGGGTTATATCAGGGTAAACGGAGAAACCCCAGAAACCACGACATGTGGGCCCGGCCGCCGCGCCGCTCAGCCGCGCCCCAGCCAAGAAGCCGCCGCCTCAGCACTCTGGAATGCGAACCGAAATATTGACCGCCAGTCCACCCTCGGAGGTCTCCTTGTACTTCTGGCTCATGTCCTTCGCCGTCTCGTCCATGGTGACAATGACATCATCCAACGAGACCTTCGCCATCGTCGGGTCACCATCCAGCGCGAGCTGAGCCGCATTGATGGCCTTGATGGCTCCCATGGAGTTGCGCTCGATGCACGGGATCTGAACCAAGCCGCCCACGGGATCACAGGTGAGTCCCAGGTGGTGTTCCATGGCAATCTCGGCCGCCATCAGAGCCTGGGCGACGGTACCACCGAGTGCCTCGGTCAGTGCCGCGGCAGCCATCGCCGAAGACACGCCGATTTCGGCCTGGCAGCCCCCCATCGCCGCAGAAATGGTCGCTCGCTTCTTGAAGTAGGTCCCCACCTCAGCCGCGACAAAGAGGAAGTCGTGGATCTGTCGGGTGGATACGGACTGCTCGCAAAAGCAGATCAGGTACATGAGTACCGCGGGAATGACGCCTGCCGCCCCGTTTGTGGGTGCGGTAACCACGCGTCCCAGCGCCGCGTTCTCCTCGTTCACGGCCAGGGCAAAACAGCTCACCCATTTGATCACTTGGTTGAAGTGAGGATGCTGATTCTCCAAGGCACGAAGCCACTCGGTACTGTTGGTATACGCCACAGGGGGCACCAGTCTCTTGTGCATGGCAAAGGCACGCCGGGTCACGTTCAGCCCGCCCGGCAGGATGCCCTCACTGTGACAGCCCCGGTATACGCAGTCGCGCATAGTCTCCCAGATGGCCTGGATGTCGCGGGTCATTTCGGCCTCACTCCTCCACGACTCCTCGTTGGCGCGGACCAACTGCGCCATGGACATCCCAGTGCGCGCGGCGTGCATGGCGAAGTCCTCCGCCTTCAGGGCCGGATACGGCAGAGTTACGGACGGCCCTTGGCCACTCTCTTCTCCCTCGCGGACCACGAAGCCTCCTCCCACTGAGTAGTAGGTGGACTCCAGGACCTGCCCGCCCAGAGAGGCCCTGCAGATCATGCCGTTGGGGTGCCCAGGCAAGCGCTCTGACTTGAGAAATATGATGTCCGCGACCGGGTCAAAGGGCACCATGTGGTTTCCGATATCCACGGACTTGGACCGCTGGAGATCGTACATAAACTGCTCGATCTGCTCAACCGGAACGGTGACCGGATCGTGCCCGAGCAGGGCGAGACAAATGGCCTTGTCGGTGCAGTGCCCTCGCCCCGTCAGGGCAAGGGATCCGTACAGCCGAATCTGGATGTGGTCGATGTCACTGGGGTCAACTTCGGCCGAAAGCTCACGAAGCCATCGCTGGACAGCCCGCCAGGGGCCGAGTGTGTGCGAGCTGGAGGGCCCGACACCAATCTTCAGCATGTCAAAAACGCTGATGGCTTCCATCTGAATCTGTTACGCGCGCCTGCAGGGAGGCTCTATGGGTGTGTGGGCGGCGACTTGCCGGCCCGCGAAACTACTCTAATCAACCCCATCGAATCGACCCATGAAACGTTCCTATTCACTTCTCGGCATAATCGCCGTACTCCTGAGCGGTGTCTTTGCCGCCTGCTCGGGAGACCTCCTCGATTCAGAGCTTGAGTCGGAGAACCCCTACATCGAAGAGGCCCAGGCCACGCTGGCCGGTCTAGTGGACCACTCGATCGACTTCGTGTCGACCTACCACGGGACACGCTCGGACCCCGGCCTAGTACTTCTCGAAGCGATTGACGCCTACGCTCCCTTGTCGGTGGACCTGGACATCGACGAAGTGGCAAGTGCCATCGCGCAGGTTGCCAATCACGACAGGAAGGCACCCTCGCAGCGTCCGTTTGACCCCGACGAGTCACTCAATACGGATCAGAAGCGTTTCCTGCATCGGTTGTTGGACCGCGCCGAGACGGCGACGACTGGGCCGGAACTGAGGTCTATTCTGACGTCCGTTGAGAATGCGGCGGTCACCCAGATGGGGCCAGAGGCTGCCAGGCCGATCCACATCGTCAGTGCCTTCATACAGGCTCAGTTTGCCTACTTCTCGGATGACGCCAACGCTCCCGCCGTTCGCCGGCTGAGTTTTCTGCTGGGAAAGGTGGCTCCCGCGGTGCCGGCTTCTGATCACTCCAGGCTAAGAATCCTGGCTATCCAGGATGTGACGCCGCGCCCCCCGCCAACCTGGACCTCATACTTTCGCCCGGGCAATCACATTCGCCAGCTGGTATCTGACGTCCGGAGTTGGGCCGAAGCGGGTACCTTAATCGGCGGAGGCACTGGCTGCGCGGTTGGGTCCCTGGCCGGCGGGGCTGGCTGCATGCCTGGTGCGGGCGTTGGGGCGGTAGTAGGTGCGCTTAGTGGTGCTGTCTTGGGACTTGTCGTCTCGGGCGTTGCCAACGGGATTGATGCGGCCCGGGACTATCAGGCCGCGGCGGGGGCCTGGTGCGACGAACAGGCGCGTCTCGATCAAGTGCTTCGACACCAGGATTACGATTCCAGGTGCAACCAGAACCAAAACTAGCCATGTCAGCACAACAAAAGCTCAACGCCGTGTTCTTGGTCTGCATTCTCGTCAGCACCATTGGTGCTGCGCTGTGGCTGGCCCCGGTGAGACCCCAGTTGGCTCCTTGGGAGAGTACATCACTGGCCGCGGCCGGCGGTTTCGTGTTCGGCTTGCTAATGGTCATCGCCGCATCGCACCTCCTCAAAGCGAAGGGTCTATTTCCTGAGGGCTGAGGCAGCGTGATCCACGCCCGGGAGGGGTCCGGGGTGATGGGTCCGCTTGGGCTTCGGGAGGCCTGAGGGACAGGTTCGGTGCCGCGCCGGTCAGGCCGCGCTGTGATCGGTCGCGGCCGTCGGAGCATCCGCTGTCGCACGTCGATTGTGCGCTACCGCCTTTCGGAGGTCGCCGGCGGTGGTAGGCTGAGGATTGAAGGACGAAGCACTCGCCTCTTGCCAGGCGGACTCCCATCACGCGGCACCATTATGACCGCTTCGGCGCGTGTTGCGGGCAATGTTGCCTCGGCCGAAGCCAACTACATTGAGTCACCGTCTGCTGCGAAAGAGGCCCGGGCCTTGATGCAGGCACGGGCCGGCAACTAGCGCCGAGTCAGGCGTCAGTAGCCTAGCAGTCGCAGGGCATTCAAGACAACAACCAGCGTCGACCCCTCGTGCAACGCGACCGCCGGACCGATATCCAGGCCCAGCAGCGTAGCCGGAATCAGGAAGGCCACCATTCCGAGGCTTATCCAGAGGTTCTGCCGGATAATCTTGTGGGTTGCCCGGGACAGGCCGACCGCAAAGGGCAGGTGAGAGAGGTTGTCCGCCATCAGCGCCACGTCCGCAGTTTCGAGGGCCACGTCTGAGCCTGCCGCTCCCATGGCGATGCCTACCGTTGCGTTGGCCATCGCTGGTGCATCATTGACTCCGTCTCCGACCATGGCGACGGCTTCGTGCTCGGCCAGTCGGCGAATCGTAGCCACCTTGTCATCCGGCATCAGATCTCCGTGGGCCTCGTCAAGCCCGACCTCCTTGGCGACCGCATCAGCGACACGCTGGTTGTCTCCCGAGATCATGACCATGCGTCGAATGCCCATGGCGCGAAGTCGGGACAGGGTCTCCCGGGCGTCCTTGCGCGGGGTATCCATGAGTCCGATGACGCCAAGGAAGCGCTCGCCTCGCTTCACGATCATGGTGGTCCGTCCGCCTTGCTCCAGTCGCAGAACTTCGGAGGCCAGCGTCTCCGGGATAACCGAGCCCCGGTCGGAGTACAAGTCGTCCTTCCCAATGAGAACAAGGTCGCTTCCGATTTGGCCACGAAGCCCGCGGCCCGTAATGCTCTCTAGTCCTGTTGCCTCCTCGAGTGCCAACCCCCGGGATTCGGCCTCAGACACGACCGCCCGCGCTAGCGGATGGTCGCTGAGTCGCTCTACGGCGGCGGCGGTGGCAAGCAGTTCTGACTCTTCTACGCCAGCGCAGGAGACCACGTCAGTGACTTTGGGTTTGCCCTCGGTGAGGGTGCCCGTCTTGTCGAATGCGATGGCGCTGAGCATACCTAGATTTTCGAGAGGGGCGCCGCCTTTGACCAGCACGCCACCGCGACCGGCCCGCGCCACCGCGCTCAAGACCGCACTGGGCGTAGCGATGGCCAACGCGCAGGGACTCGAGGCCACTATCACCGCCATCGCCCGATAGAAACTGGCCGAGAACGGCTCGTCGATGACTATCCACGCAAAAAGAAGCAGGCCCGTGAACCCCAGGATGACGGGCACAAATACGCGCTCAAACCGCTCCGCGAAACGCTGGGTGGGAGACTGCTGGGCCTCGGCCTCATTGACCATTTGGACCACGCGGGCAAGCATCGAATCCGAGGACCTCTTTGTGACCTGAATTTCTAGGGCGCCGAGGCCATTGATGGTCCCGGCGAAGATGCGATTGGCCGCCGTCAGCTTGGCCGGATCCACAGCTGCCTGCACCGGGTCGGCAGCCGGCTGTTTGTCCACGGGAACGCTCTCGCCGGTGACTGAGGCCTGGTCCACGGCACTCTCGCCCTTCAGCACGAAGCCGTCTGCGGGGATTCGGGCGTTGGTTCGAACAAGGACCACGTCGCCCACCACGAGATCATCGACAGGGATCTCTAGTTCTTTTCTGCCCCGGCGAACCATCGCAGTGTCGGGAGTCAACTCGCCCAGGGCCTCAATGGCGCGGCGAGCCCTTCCCATGGCGTAGTGCTCCAGCGCATGTCCCATGCTGAAGAGGAAGAGCAACAAGGCTCCTTCCGCCCAGGCTCCCAGGACACCGGCTCCAGCCGCAGCCACGAGCATGAGAAAATCAATCTGGAACCGCCGTTGCCGGAGGCTCTCCACCATCTCGAGCAAGGCAAACCAACCGCCGAAGAAGTAGCCCGCCAGGTATCCGCTAAGCGAGACTTCAAACGGCGCGGCATCAAAGACATCCACCAGCCAGGCGGAAATCAGAAATACGCCAGAGAGGATGGCGAAGACCAGTTCGGTCTTGCCAGCCGAGTCGGCATCGTGGCCGTGAGGTGTGCTACCGGACATTCAGAGTGTGGGTTCAGCGGCCTTAGGATACTCCCGGCCGTAGCCCTTGATCTGCCAAAACTCAGAGAGAATTGACTCCGAGAAGAGACGCTCTGAGGGGAGAGATCAGTCCCGCCGCCGCTTGGCTCGGGCAGTCGGTGCGGCATCGAGCGGGTTCTCGGGCCAGTGGTGCTTTGGGTAGCGGCCACGCATGTCCTTCCGGACATCGAAATAGCTGGACGCCCAGAACCCCTTCAGGTCCTGCGTTACCTGTACCGGACGCTGGGCGGGAGAGAGTAGGTGCATGGTCAGAGGGATGCCGTCCACCAGCGGAGTCTCGGTCAGTCCAAATACCTCTTGCAGACGAACGGCCAGGACGGGCGATTGGGAGTTGCTGTAGTCGATGGGGATGCGTGATCCGGACGGCACTTGAAAATGGGTTGGTGCCCGGCGGTCCATGGCCTGTCTGAGGGGCCAGTCCATTCCGTTCAAGAGAATGGATCCCAGGTCCAGCTTCCTGAGATCCGTCAGGCGCTTCATTCCGATCAGGAAAGGGACCAGTTGATCGTCGGCCAACAAGCCGCCATCACTACGGTCCGGAATGGCGGGGTCACGAGGTTGAAGGAATGCCAAGCGAGCCTGGAGTTGTCGTGAGGGTTTGTCCCAGGGAAAGAGGTGGGCTCCCCGCCTTCGAATCTCGTCTAAGAGGGTAACGGCTGTGAGGGCCGGATCCGGATTCGAAAGGGCCGATTCCTCCAGAACTACGGCTCCGAGGAATCGCCTTCGAACGGCTACGACCCGTTCAGCGGCGGCGTCCCAACTGGTGACCTCTGTGTCCTCGATCTGGCTACTGAAGGTCGCCTCAATTTCTTCCCGCGACAGCGGCGCGGCCAGAAAAGCTCGATGCCGGTCCTGTCCACCACCAACCGTGGCCACGGCTAGAAAGGCCGAGTCAGAGAGCGGATCATCGTAGGGAATCTGAACGGGCCGTCCGTTTCTCAATCGGAAGTGGCCGTCCCGAACCCGCTGGGCAACGCGGTCCGGGTAAGCCAGGGCTACAAGCACGCCGGCCGCCTCGATACCAGCGTCCCCACCGGTTCGCTGTTTGCCGGTCTTCAGGTTCTTTCGCGCTAGGTCTCGGTTCCGCTCGGCGGCCCGGCGCAGGGTGGCCCTGTCCAGGGTCACACCGGGGATCGACCGCTCCCGGCCAGAACCGAGCAAGGCGTGGAGTCGGAGTCGGATGTCTGTCGGCACTTCGGATGCGCGTCCGCGAAATAGGTCGCGTTCTTCGAGTAGCGCTGCAAGAGCACAGGCCAATCGGCCATGCCCGGTCCGCGCTGAGGCTGCAACCATGTGAGCCAGGCGCGGATGCAGCCCTGTCCTGGCCACAACGCGCCCATGCGGGGTGATGCCGGATGCGTCCAGGGCTCCGAGTTGGAGCAAGAGTGCTCGTGCGGATTCCACGGCACTGGCCGGCGGCCGGTCCATCCAACGGAGGGCGTTGGGATCAGCAATGCCCCAGAGGGCCAGTTCCAGCAGCAGCGGGGCAAGGTCAGCCTGAGCTATTTCCGGCTCGTCGAAGGCTGCGCGCGCCGCGTGATCAATCCGGGTCCAGAGCCGGTAGCAGACGCCGGGTGCGAGACGGCCGGCACGGCCACGCCGCTGATCAGCCGAGGCCAGAGAGGTGGACCGAGTGACCAGTCGGGTCATCCCGCTGTCGGGGTCGAACATCGGGCCGCGAGAAAGGCCGGAGTCAACCACCACCCGCACCCCTTCGATCGTGAGGCTGGTCTCGGCGATATCCGTAGAGAGGACCACCTTCCGCCGCCCTTCTGACGGCCGAATGGCCGCGTCTTGCTGCTCGAAGCTGAGGGCGCCGAAGAGGGGACGGACGTCAGCATCAACGCCCTCCAGTTGCTCCTCGGTTCGTCGGATTTCGCCTACTCCGGGCAGGAAGACCAGGATGTCACCCTCAGTTTCCGAAAGGGCTTTCTGCACCGCAACGGCCGCCGTTGTGGCAATCCGGGGCCCCGGTGTGCGATCTAGATACTGTGTCGTCACGGGAAACAGCCGGCCCTCCGAGGAGACGATGGGCGCATCATCCAGCAAGGCAGCAACCCGATCACCGTCCAGGGTGGCGGACATGACCACCAACCGGAGATCGTCGCGGAGGACCGAACGCGCATCCAGCGTCAGAGCCAGGCCAAGGTCTGCGTGCAGACTGCGCTCGTGAAACTCATCGAAGATCACACAACCCACCCCTTCCAGCGACGGGTCTGTCTGAATCATCCGCGTCAAAATGCCCTCGGTGACCACCTCGATCTGGGTGCCTGGGCCGATCTTCGTATCCATCCGAACCCGGTATCCGACGGTCTCCGCGATGCGCTCTCCAAGTAGGAAGGCCATGCGCCGGGCGGCGGCCCGGGCCGCCAGCCGACGAGGCTCAAGTACGATGATCTTCTGGTTTTTCAACCACGGTGCCCGGAGGAGCGAGAGCGGCACCAGCGTGGTCTTTCCAGCTCCGGGCGGAGCCTGCAGAACTACCTCATGCCGATCGCGCAGGGCGGCCAGCAAGTCGGGAAGGACAGCTTCTATGGGGAGCGACTGAGGTAAGGGAGACTCCGAGGATTCCAGGCGCAGGATACCCCTCGACCTCTTTGGCGTTCACGGTCGGCCGGCATAAAGCGCGCCCCACTCCACATTGACGAGCCCGTGTCGTAAGATGCGGCGTGAACCCGCGCCGGCCACATAACACGTTTCCTCACTTCTGCCATCGGATACTGCAGATCCATGCCGCGCGCGACGCGCTGCTCGAGGTCATTGAAGAAGTAGGTGGCTATGCCTGGAATTACGCCAATGTGCCTGTAGGCGATTGGGTAATAGTGCATGATGAGGTGAGCGACGACGATTCTTGGTTCTACCCAGGTGTTGACATGGTCGTCCTGGAGAAGCTGCGGAACTGAGGCCCGCGGACTAGTCGTCGCTTCCGGACAGCTTGTCCCGCCACTTGCTGAGGGTGGATCCGAAGCTGGTCTTGAACTCACCAAAAGACTCCTTCAGGCCTTCGAGTACTTCCTCGGCTTCCTCCATTCCATCATCCAGGAGTTCGCCACCCGCCTTGGATAGGTCACCGAGTTTGTCCATCGCCTGGTCACGCTTGATGCGAAGCTTTCCGGCGGCTTCTGCGAGTTCTTCCCGGGTCTCCGCGCTGGCTTCATTGAGGTCTCCTGTGAGCTTGTCGATGTGCTCGGAGAGGTTGTCTACTTCGGACTTGAGGCGGTCGCGGAGGTTGTTGGTATCCATGGTGGGTCCGTCGAGGGATTGTGAGGAGGTGACAGGCGTAAATCCAGTAGAGAGAGGCGTGATCCATGGTCTCCGTGGATAGTTCGGGCCGAACTAGCGGCCGGCGTGTTTGCGTTGGCCTTTTATCCAAAAATGGCCTACGATGCGGTCGAATTGAATCTATCGATCGCTATGCGCCTCTCCCTCCTCCTGCTTGCCTTCCTTGTCGCCCTTCCCGCGTATGGGCAGGATGCGACTCACCTCAGCAACGAGCGCATTTTTGCCTCTTCTGACTTCTCCAGTCAGCGGTTCGGTCCGGCCCGCTGGCTGGCCGATGGCAGTGGGTATACCACGCTGGAAAACGGTGCGGCCGGAGCTCGGGAGATCGTGCAGTACGATCCGGCCTCCGGAAACCGGCGAGTCCTGGTCTCGGCTTCGCAACTGACGCCGTCGGGAGCGGCTGATCCCATCCCAGTCGAGAACTACAGCTGGTCTGACGACGGCTCCAAGCTGCTCATCTACACCAACTCGCGCCGAGTCTGGCGGCAGAATACTCGCGGTGACTACTGGGTTCTGGACCTCAAGAGCGGTGATCTGACAAAGATTGGCGCTGGCGCCAGGCCTTCTACGTTGATGTTCGCCAAGTTCTCGCCCGATGGATCCCGCGTTGGCTACGTCCGCGAGCACAACATTTATGTGGAGGATATCGCGACCGGTACGATCACCGCGCTGACCACCGACGGCACCAAAGAGATCATCAATGGGACGTTTGACTGGGTCTACGAGGAGGAATTTGCGCTTCGCGACGGATTCCGGTGGAGCCCCGACGGAAGCAAGATTGCATACTGGCGACTAGATGCGAGCGGTATCGGGGAGTTCTTGATGATCAACAACACCGATTCGCTCTACTCCTA
>JBLFXH010000037.1:0-10000 GCA_047611125.1 Rhodothermales bacterium | reverse complement strand
CCAGAGAGCGCGGTTTTTCCGACGCCCACGATCGGGATGCTAGGCCTGGTCGAGGATGTGGAGCGTGACGCCACCACGTCCAATTTCAAGGCTGCGGGCGATGTGATCGTCCTGCTCTCGCCGGGTGCCTGGACATGGCGCGATGACATCGGCGGATCGGAATACCTGTCCGTGGTCCACGGGCTGACATCGGGCGACGCGCCTCATATGGATCTGGACGAGGAAATCGCCGTCCAAAAGGTCTGCCTGGCGGCGATTCGCACTGGAATGGTCCGTTCGGCCCACGACGTGGCTGACGGGGGGCTGCTGATTGCTTTGGCTGAGAGTAGCCTGCATGGCCAACTCGGTGCCGACATCCGGCTGGATTCGTCGGGACGCCTCGACGCACAACTCTTTGGCGAAGCCCAGTCGCGCATCGTGGTCTCGGTGGCTCCGAGGGATTTGGCCGCGCTGACACAATTGGCTGCCGGGGCGGGCGTGAAAGCCACCCACCTCGGCGAAGTCACAGAAGGTCCGTTCCAGGTCAGCATGCAAGACAGGGTAATCATCTCAGAGACACCCGCCGATCTGTCTGAGGTTTTCGAAGGCACCATCCCAGCCTACATGTCCTGATGGGTGCCACGTTACTTGGTGTAACAAATAAATCACTACGGTCACCCAAGAACCCGGCAGATAATAGTCGGGCACTTTAGGTAGCCATCGCGGGTAGCACACCCGCTTTTAAAAAAGATAGACTCATGGCAGAAGACGCAAAGTATCTCACCCTGACCGATCAGAATTTCGCTGAGGAAGTTCTCAATTCAGACCAGCCTGTTCTGGTAGATTTTTGGGCAGCCTGGTGTGGTCCGTGTCGCGTAATTGCACCCGTCATTGCGGAGCTAGCCGCTGATTTTGAGGGTCGCGCCAAAATCGGAAAGGTTGACGTGGACACGAATCCGCAGACCGCCATGAACTACAACGTTCGTTCGATTCCGACCCTGCTGTTCTTCAAGGACGGTCGCGTCGTGGACCAGCTCATTGGCTCGGCTCCCAAGCGGGTTCTTGCTGAGCGTCTGGAGTCCCTCGCTACTCAGTCAGTCCAGGACTAAATGGATTTCGGCAACGCAGAGCACCACCAGGTAATTATCGTCGGATCAGGCCCCGCAGGCCTCACCGCGGCGCTCTATTCCGCCCGCGCGAACCTGAAACCGGTGGTCATCCAGGGCGCAGAGCCCGGCGGACAGCTCATTACCACGACGGACGTGGAGAACTATCCCGGCTTCCCTGAAGGGATTCTTGGTCCGGAGATGATGCAGAAGTTCGAAGAGCAGGCTAGTCGATTCGGAGCGGATCTCCGCTGGGGCGTAATCACCTCGGTGGACTTCTCCCAGCGGCCATTTCGATTGGTACAGGATGAGGACGTCCCGCTAACGGCGGACGCGGTCATCGTCTCGACCGGAGCCTCAGCCAAGTACCTTGGCCTAGAGAATGAGCGCCGCCTTCTTGGCCACGGGGTCTCGGCATGCGCCACTTGTGACGGGGCGTTCTTCCGGGAACAGGAGGTAGCCATCGTTGGCGGTGGAGACACGGCCATGGAAGAGGCCCTCTTCCTTACCAAGTTTGCGACAAAGGTCCACCTCCTGCACCGCCGCGAGGAGCTGCGCGCCTCACAAATCATGCAGGAGCGCGCATTCGCCAACAAGAAGATCAAGTTTCACTGGAATACCTCGGTCACCGATGTTCTCGGGGAGAAGGAAGTCACCGGGCTTGCAACCCAGAACACCAAGACCGGCGAAACGGGTGTGCTTCCGGTGCAGGGTTTCTTTGTGGCCATCGGTCACAAGCCGAACACGGAGGTCTTTGCAGGCCAGCTGGACATGAATGATGTCGGCTACATCCAGACGCTTCCCGACAGCTCCTATACCAACGTCGAGGGTGTCTTTGCCTCCGGCGACGCTCAGGATCATGTCTACCGTCAGGCCGTGACTGCGGCGGGAACGGGGTGCATGGCCGCTATTGACGCGGAACGCTGGCTGGCTGAGCGCGAAGACTGAGGGCGAGTGCGAGGACTGAGGCTAGCGCACAAACATGTGCTTCAGGATGAACCAGACGTTCTCCTTCCTCTCCCGCAGTCGCCTTGAGAAATACGGGTACCACATGCTGCCGTAGGGGATGTAGACCCGCATGTTGAATCCGTCTGCGATCATCTCCTTCTGCGTGTCCGTGCGGATGCCGTAGAGCATCTGGAACTCAAAGATGTCGGTCGCGATGGCGTTCTCAGAAACGTATCGCTTGGCTGCGCTGATCAGGATATCATCGTGCGTAGCAATGGCGGGGTACTTTCCCCGCTGCATGAGTACGTCCATGTACTCCAGATAGTGATCTCGAATCTGGCTCATGTCCTGCCAGGCTATAGCGGCAGGCTCCTTGTACGCCCCCTTGCACAGCCTGACACGAGCCCCAATCTCGCACACCCGCTCGACATCCTCACGGGTTCGCTTCAGGTAGGCTTGAAGTACAATCCCCACGTTTTCGGGATAAAGAGGATGAACACGCTCCAGAATTCCCACGGTGGATGAAGTGACATCGCTGCCTTCCATGTCCAGTCGCACGAATGTGTCAGTCTCTTTGGCAAGGGACAGGACCTGATGCAGGTTGTCCAGGCAGAATGACTCGTCAATCTTCTGTCCCAGCATGGACAGTTTGATGGAGATGTTTCGGTCTATTCCGTTCTGCTTTCCCAGCACCCTCAGCATCTCGAGATACGAGTCTCGCGCCTGTTCGGCCAGCTTTCGCTCTGAGATGTACTCGCCCAGCAGGTCCAAGGTGGTGAACAGACCCTGCTCGCGCAGTTGACTGGCGACGGGTAGGGTATTCTCCAGCGTCTCGGCGGCAACAAAGCGGCGCGCCAAAAAGAAAGGCAGATTCATTAGCGAGTAGTGAGCGGGTTGGGCGGAAAGCTACGAAAGGGCCTGAGCCAGGTCTCCGAGAAGATCGTCAATGTGTTCGAGTCCCACCGACAATCGCAGGAGTCCTTCGGGGGACGTGGGTGGTTCGGGCTCAATAGACGCACGGTGCTCTACCAGGCTCTCGGTACCTCCCAAGGAGGTAGCCCGGCGAAACACCTTCAGCCTTCCTGCCAGCGCCATGGCGGCGGGTCGACCCCCATCGACTTCGAAGGACAGCATGCCGCCGAAAAGGCGCATCTGTTTGCGCGCGATGGCATGTCCGGGATGACTCTTGAGCCCGGGATAGTGGACCACTCGCACCCCGGCATGGAGATCGAGGAATTGCGCGATCTTCTCTGCGCTCAGGCACTGTGCGCCAAGCCGAACGCTCAACGACCTCATGCCCCGGAGCAAAAGCCAGGCAGAGAAGGGGTCCATTACCCCGCCGCCATGCTGCTGAACGTGCATTACTGGCTTCATGGCCAGAGTCCCGCCAAGAACTACACCGCCCAAGAGATCAGAGTGACCGCCGAGGTACTTCGTGGCAGAGTGGACGACGTAGGTCGCTCCCAGTTCGAGGGGACGTGTGATCAGGGGCGTGTTCCAGGTGGAGTCAACGACGGTTGGAATGGCCAGATCTGCGGCCGCCTGAGCAACAGCCGCGATATCGGTGATCTGGACCAGCGGGTTTGAGGGCGTCTCCATCCAAATGAGGCGGGTATCGGGCCGCACAGCGCGTCTCCAGTCCCCGGAGTAGTCGACCGAGCTGACCCGCAGTCCCCAGGCCTTCCAGGTAGTATCTACCACTTGGCGGAGTCCGTGATAGACATCGTGCGGAAGCACGACGTGGCCGCCGGCGCAAACGGCCGTGATGAGCGCGTTGCACGCCGCCATGCCGGAGGCGAAGGCCGCGCAGTCCGCTGCCCCTTCTGCTTGCGACATCGTAGCCTCAAACAGTGCTCGGGTGGGATTGCTATCGCGGGCATAGGCGTACCCACTCGGATACGAGCCGTCAGCTGCTCGCTCAAAGGTGCTGGAAAAATGGACAGGAGGCGTCACAGCACCGGTCTGACTGTCCGGCACGCAGCCTGCGGTTGCCAGAAGGGTCTCTAGATTGCCGAGTGGGTTCACATGGGGCACCGAATAGTGACCATAACTAATTGAATCTCCAATGTAACCTCGGCGCAATTCTCCGCGTAGGTCTTGATGCGTCTTCCGATGAGTGGTTGGGGGACACGGGTCACATTTTGTGGCCCGTGTCCCCCTTCCGCCGTTTATGGAGGCACGAGAAAACCGAAGGGCGGAATCGTTAATTAAGGGCTGGGTGTGCCGATACAAGGAGGAAGATTCCGACGACCTCCGCCTCCATGCGTCCATTCCCCAATATCGTCTTGACTGCCAGACACCGATTCCTGGGTGCAGCCCTGGTGGTTCTGGTTGCCTGCTCATTGGCGTCAGGCGAAATCCAGGCCAGCGATGGTACCGGAGGAGGAGTCCTCGGCTCCCGGCCCACCGGTTCCGACGAGTTGGCCCAGGTCCAGCTTGATAGCTGGAACGTCCAGCACGGGTTACCGCTCTCCGCGGTTGACCGTGTGATCCAAGGCAAGAATGGGTACCTCTGGCTGGCGACTCAGGAGGGGTTGGTTCGATTCGATGGGCTGGACTTCAAGGTGTACCGCAAAGCCACCTCTGGACTGGCAAGCAACAACATCTACTCACTGCACGAGGACGAGGACGGCACGATATGGGTCGGAACTCGAAATGGTGGACTAGCTCGGTACCGCGATGGTCGCCTCGAGAGCGTCGAGGTTGCAGGTCTTGAGCACGCGAACATCGCGGCTATCGTCGGAAACGCGAGCACCGGCCTTCTGCTCGGCTTGGCCGACAGTACAGTTATACATCTTGAAATCACCGGCGACGCATACAAAACCAAACCTCTGGATGCCCTCGGAGTAGCGGGTGTCACTTCGCTCATTCAAGACGACTCGGGCGCGATCTGGATCGGAACGCGGGAACGTGGCCTCTTTCGGTACGGGCAGGGTGCATTGACGTCCTTCCTCGATACGGGGGCACTCACGCACACAAACATCTCTGACATGTCGCTGGCGCCGGACGGATCAGTCTGGGTGGCCTCGAACGGAGAAGGAATTGCCCACATTCAGGGCTATCGAATTCACACCTACGGAACGGAGGCGGGACTTCCCGTCGATGACGTTCGATCGGTGTTGGCAGACCCCAATGGTACCGTCTGGATTGGGACTCTGCAGAACGGCATCTGGCGCCTCACAGAGGGCCTCATAAGTCAACCCCAAGGCCTTGGCGAGGCCACAAGTCGAGATATCCGAGATTTGGCTTACGATCGGGAAGGCTCGGTCTGGATGGCTACCGACAAGGGATTGGATCGAATTCGGAAAGCTCGCTTCAAGACCTATGGGCAGCCCGAGGGTCTTCCGTCAGAGTATGTTCAGACGACCTTGGAAGCGTCCGATGGTTCGATCTGGGTGGGTACGGACAAGGGTCCGGCTCGCATTCGAAACGGGCAGGTAGACGCCCGTTTCGATACCGTGGGTGACCAGAGAATTCTCTCCCTGGCCGAAAGCGCCGACGGGAGCATTTGGATGGGTACCTTCGCCGGGCTTTATCGGTACCATGATGGAGTCATCACCCATCGCACGGCGGAAAAGGGGAATGCACCCAACAGTGCCATCTACGCGCTTCACAGCGGGCCATCCGGCGTTTGGATGGGCACTAGGCTGGGTGTAGCACGATTGACCGATACCGGGTTCGTGAGCATGACCACCGAAGACGGCCTGGGCTCCAATGACATCACCGCCATTCACGAGACCGTCGAGCGGGATCTCTGGCTGGGGACCTATGATGCGGGACTCCACCTGGTAAGAAACGGCGAGGTGGTCGCCGGGTATCTGGACTCGGCGTATGTCACAGCCATTCACGAAGATGCCGAAGGTGACATTTGGGTAGGAATCCGCGAGGGCGGATTGGTCCTGGTTCGAGAGGGCATTCTGTACGAATTCAAGACCGATCACGGAATGCTCAGCGACAACGTGCTGGCGATTCTGGAGGATGAGGACGGCGGAATCTGGATGACCAGCAACGTCGGTGCCTCTCGGATCGACAAGTCCACATTGCTTGATTTTGCACACGGCCGGATCAGTCGCCTTGAGCCCGAGGTTTTCACCGATCACGACGGCCTGAGATCCTCAGAGTTCAACGGCGGCACGCAGCCGGCAGCCTGGATGGGTTCTGAAGGCAGACTTTGGCTAGCTAGCGCAGGTGGACTCGTATCGGTGAATCCTTACCAGCGCAATGAAGTGCCCCCTTTGGTTCTGCTGGAGCATTTCAGCGCCGACAAGAAGGAAAGAGGTGTGTTGAATCGGTCAGTTCTGGAGCCCGGTGCCCAGCGTGTCGATTTCGACTTCACCTCTCCGACGTTCGTGGCTACGGGGAAAATCCGATTCGCGTTCATGCTCGATGGCTACGACCGGGGATGGCAGAATGTCGAGGGCGGGGGAATCCGCGCGGCCTCCTACACGAACCTTGCTCCAGGGCCCTACACGTTTCGTGTGAAGGCCCAGAACGGCGACGGAGTCTGGAGTGAGTCAGAGGCCACACTCTCCTTCGAGCTTCTTCCATTTTACTGGCAGACGGCTTGGTTCAAGGTGCTCTGCATCCTGGGAATCTTCGCCTTGGCTGCCTTCCTGTACCATCGCCGGATCACCGTGATGCGTCAGCGAGCTACCGAACTGGAAGATCTAGTAAACGAACGAACCAAGGATCTTCGCCTCTCGATGAAGCGCACCGAGGAGGCCCTGTCCGAAACGGAGAAGGCTCGTCTGGAAGCCGAGTCGCAGCGCCAGCTGGCCGAGGACGGTCGCGAGGTCATCGAGCAGCAGGCCGAAAAGCTGCGCGAAATGGATCGCATCAAGACACGCTTCTTCAACAATATTTCCCACGAGTTCCGGACTCCACTGACCCTAAATATTGGGCCCATGGAGAATGCGCTTCTCGGCGAATACGGCGAGATCAGCGCACCAATGCGCCGACAGGTCGAGGTCATGCTGCGCAACTCGCGTCGTCTGCTTCGTTTGATCAACCAGTTGCTGGACCTGTCCAAGCTCGAGTCTGGTCGGATGAAGCTCAAGGTGATGGACGCCTCGCTCACAGATCTCGTCGAGGGCATTGTCTATTCCTTTACGCCGTTCGCGGAAAAGAAGAGACTGGATCTGCAGTTCGACGACAGTGGCACGGTGGACCAATTCCTGTTTGACCCCCTGGGTCTGGAGAAGGTCTTCTTCAACCTCCTGTCTAACGCCGTCAAGTTCACGCCGGACGACGGAGCCATCACGGTTTCCGTGCAGGATGCCACGCTCAATCGGGATGGCACCGAATTCAAGGCTCTGGCCATCAAGGTCCGTGACACGGGCAACGGAATTCCCGAGGGAGACGTCGCTCACATATTCGATCGTTTCCATCAGGTGGATGGGACGGTCTCCAAGGTTCAGGAAGGCACTGGCATCGGTCTCGCACTCGTCAAGGAGCTCGTCGAGCTGCATGGCGGTACAATCAGCGTAGAGAGCGTGGTTGGAGAGGGATCGGAGTTCCAGGTGCTCCTTCCAATTGATGCATCTCTTCTCGGCGCCCACGAAGTCATCGTTGACGGCTATGCCACTCAGCCTGCCCAACGCGGCCCGATGATGGAAATGTCTGTCTTCGAAGAGACCAAGCCAGATCGCTCGGTCGGCGGCGAGTCTGCCCCGGCCAATGCTCCGGTAGTGCTGGTCGTGGACGACAGCCCAGACATTCGCGAATACGTGGCCGAATGTCTCCAGACCCGCTACCAAGTGGTCACGGCGATTGACGGGCAGGACGGTCTCGAGAAGGCCAGATCACTTCGTCCGAACCTCATTGTCTCGGACGTCATGATGCCCAATCTGACAGGCTTCGAGATGTGTCGCGCGATTCGCGGAGATGAGAACATCGAGCACATCCCGCTGCTCCTGGTCACGTCCAAGGCTTCTCCCGAGGACAAGATTGAAGGCCTGGAAGCCGGGGCCAATGACTACGTCGCCAAGCCATTCAGTGCTCGTGAGCTTCTGGCTCGTGTAGAGAACCTGATCCGCGTACAGGATCAGAAGACCAGTCTCCAGAGGCTCAACTCCGAGCTTCTGTCGTCGAACGCGGCCCTGCGTCAGGCCAGCGAAATGAAGTCGCAGCTCCTGTCGATCGCGTCACACGACATGAAGAATCCCCTGACCGCGATTCGTGAGTTTGCCCGGATTCTCAGGGAAGAGAGCGATCAAGGTCACCAGATTGAGTTGCTGGACATGATCTTTGATTCCAGCAACGACATGCTAGCCCTGATCTCGCAGCTGCTTGACTCCGCAGAGATGGAAGGTGGGGCACGGAACATGAACCGGCAGCGGGCGGATCTGGTCGACCTCGCAGAGCGCGTGGTGGAACGAAATGTTCGCATCGCCGATCGCAAGGGCCAGGTCATCCGTACTAACATGGACGACTCCGAAGCTTGCTCGATTCCCATCGACGCCGAGCGGGTTCGTGAGGCCATGGACAATGTGCTATCGAACGCTATCAAGTACTCGCCTCTGCAGTCGAGCATCTATGTCAGCGTCAAGAGGAAGGCGAACGAGGTCCATTTCTCCGTGAGAGACGAGGGGCCTGGGCTTACCAATGACGACCTTGGCCGCGTGTTCGGGAAGTTCCAGAAGTTGTCTGCGCGTCCTACCGGCGGCGAGAGCTCTACGGGACTCGGACTCTCCATCGTGAAACAGATTGTGGAGCTCCATGGCGGCCGCGCTCAAGCAGAAAAGAACGCCGAGCGGGGAAGCACCTTTGGGTTCGTGTTGCCTGACCTCACCGAGGACTCCGCCGATCGGCCGCCCATCGAGCGGCGAAAGGGTGGGACAACGCCGGCACCGCGCAACGGTGAGACCGCAGGGCGGGCTGGTCAGGACGCCCAGGCCTCCTGAGTCCAGTCCACGCCGGGGACAACTGCGCCGCCAGCCACGGCTACGGACAACCGCGCCGAACTTGATGGGCAGGATCCTAGAACACGCCTTACCTTTTGGGTCCAGTCATCGGTCTTATGTCGCGCTTCAAACGTCCCTCGTCCCTCTCGTCTCTGCTATCAGACGTAACCCAGGACCTGGGGATTACCCGGCGGCTGGACGAGACGCAGATTGAGGAGACCTGGAAGTCTGTCGCGGGAGTTCAAGCAGCCAGAGTGACACGGCGCGTCCGGATGAATCGGAGCGTTCTGACGGTGTATCTGACCGATGCCACCTGGCGCCACGCTTTGCACGCACAGCGAAAGGAATGGCGAGTCCGTCTGAACGAGGCCCTGGGGCACGAACTCGTCAGCGAAATCGTTTTTCGCTAGTCCTCGAACGCCTTGAACACCACTGAGGTGTTGTGCCCGCCGAAGCCAAAGGCGTTGCTCATGGCCACCTTGACCGAACGATCCTGTGGCGTGTTGAACGTGTAGTTCAGGTCACACTCGGGATCGGCGTGCTCGAAGTTGATGGTCGGGGGGACCCGATTATGCTTGATGGCCTCGATTGCGGCGATGGCTTCAATCGCGCCAGCTGCACCGAGGAGGTGCCCCGTCATGCTCTTCGTAGACGACACGTTCATCTTGTAGGCATGGGCGCCGAAAACGTGCTTAATCGCATTCGTCTCGGCCACATCTCCCAAGGGGGTAGACGTGCCATGCATATTCAGATAGTCCACATCCTCGGGCACGAGGCCGGCATGGCGCAGGGCCGCGATCATCGCGCCGCGGGCGCCCCGCCCCTCTGGGTCCGGTGCCGTGATGTGGAAGGCGTCGGCACTCATTCCGATGCCTACGATTTCCGCATGGATGTTTGCCCCGCGAGCCTTGGCCGACTCCAGTTCTTCGAGGTAGAGTGCGCCGCCACCTTCGCCGAGCACGAAGCCGTCGCGGCTCTTGTCAAACGGGCGACTGGCCGTAGCCGGCGAATCGTTCCTGGTGGAAAGCGCCTTAATGGCATTAAATCCGCCTACTCCCAACTGAG
>JBLFXH010000036.1:0-18348 GCA_047611125.1 Rhodothermales bacterium | reverse complement strand
GCATGGGATATTCCCGAGAGCGAGACTCAGGCGCACCTGCAGGGCATGCAGCAGGCGCTGAAGGTCGGCGTAGAGGCCGTCGGGCATGGGAAGGGAGCTATCGAGATCGTTGAGGCCGTGATTGCCAGTCAGGAAGACTCTGGTGTGTTCGATGCCGGCCGAGGTTCAGTCCTGACGCAATCGGGACTCGTGGAAATGGACGCGGGGATCATGCGAGGAGGGGATCTGGCGTTTGGAGCCGTCGGCGCGCTGCGAACAATTGCGAATCCCATTGCCGCCGCGGCCCACGTTCTAACTGCCGGAAGGGGCGAAGTCCGTTTTCTGGTGGGAAGGGAGGCCGAAGTTCTTCTGGAGCGGGAGGGCTTGCGGCTTGCCACCCAAACGGAGCTGGTCAACCCACGAGAATACAGGCGCTGGCAAGAGTTGAGTGGAAAGATCGGCTTTCACACCAGCCAGGCGTTTCTGGCCCCGGTCCCCCGCGGGACAGTGGGCTGCGTGGTTCGGGATGCAGATGGTTTGATGGCTGCTGGCACCTCCACAGGCGGGACCCCATTCAGGCCCGAGGGTCGCGTGGGAGATTCGCCGCTCCCGGGTTGCGGCTACTACGCAGACCGAGGTGGCGCCTCCAGTGCCACAGGGTGGGGCGAGGCCATCGCTGCCGCCGGAGTGGCCGGCCGGGCGGTAGGGGCCACGGAACGCGGAGTGGAAGCGGAGGAAGCGGTTCGGGTGGAGCTAACACGCATGCGGGATCGCATCTCAAACCACGAAGGGAAGGCGGCCGCAGCCGGTCTGATTCTCCTGACGTCTTCCGGGTCAGCCGCTTGGGGATACAATACCCCCCGCATGGCGCGCGGAGCGTGGTCGGGTGAGCTCGGTTTCTGGCTCCGGCTAGAGGCGCGTCGCTAAGCGCATTACTAAGCGCGTCACTAAGCAGTGCGCTCTAGCTCAGGCAAAGACTGAGATCGCGATGAGGACCTGCGCAGGGAAGTAGGTCCACAGGATCAGGCTTTGGGACGAGGAGATCTCGCCCACAAATCGATTGAATCCGAGGACGGTGTCGGACACCACAAACAGGGAGGCGCCAATCGCTCCCAGCCAGGCCGAGGTCGTGCCGAGCGTCATGGCGACGGCCCATGCCGAGCCGGCCATGGCAGCGATTGCGGTGGCATAGATGACCACAGGCCATCGAAGGCGGTCCAGGTGGCGCCACAGGAGTCGGACCACGAAGAGTCCGGCGAGCGCAAAGGGAAGGAACGGCAGCGCGGGAATCGCCTCTAGGCGGCCAAGGAACGCCGCGGTATAGGCCACATGTGCCACTAGGAAGGCACCCAGTCCAGCCAGGAATCGATCCTTGGGGAGCATGAGGGCAATATCTCCCGCAAGCGACAACCCGAGCCCAATCAAGATCAGCCGCTGGTAGTCCGGCGAAACCGCTGGCCAAGCAAACACGGCGATCAGCCCAATAGACACCATAGTCAGTGGTTTGGCTACGTAAACCAATTGACGGTATCCCAGCCGCTCGGCCCTCAGCAGCACCAGAAGGCTGATAACCGAAAATAAAACGAGTGCGGCGGTGACCATGGGGTGTGCGAAAGCGGTTGTCGAGGGAAGCGGGGGGCGATAACTTACCGACTCCCGTCACGCCAACCCCTTTCAATTGCGGCTGACTACCTGATGCTTCGCATTCTCGCGACCGCGGCCGCTGTTTCCCTCATCATTGCTTCAGGTTGCTCCGGACCCCGCGGTTTGGCAACCTCGCCGGATGAGACATCGCTGTCTACGCCGGCGATCCCTCTGGAGCCGCCTCCGTCGGCGCGCCGCGAATTCCGCGCGGCCTGGATCGCGACGGTGGCGAACATCGATTGGCCCACAGAGCGAGGCCTTAGGGAAGAAGCACAGAAGGCCGAACTGCGGCGCATGCTAGATCAGGCCAGCTCGCTTGGAATGAATGCGGTGATGTTTCAGGTCCGGCCGATGGCCGACGCCCTGTACGCCTCCGATCTCGAGCCCTGGTCCATCTACCTGACGGGCGTCCAGGGTCAAAATCCGGGCTACGATCCGCTGACATTTGCTGTAGAGGAAGCCCACGCTCGCGGGATTGAGCTACACGCCTGGTTCAATCCGTTCCGTGCCGGTCACCCGACGAACGACGGGCCCTACGACCGGGAGCACGTCAGTATGCGCTCCCCGGATTGGGTAGTCGAGTACGGGAGTCTTCTTTGGCTTGACCCCGGCGAACCGTCGGTGCGGGACCACAGTCTTGCCGTCATGATGGACGTGATTCGTCGATACGACGTGGACGGGATCCATCTAGACGACTATTTCTATCCGTACCCCGCGAACGATTCGCTCGGCAACCCCCTCGATTTCCCAGACGACGCGTCCTGGAACCGCAGTGGCTTCACGGGAGACAGGGCGGACTGGCGCCGAGAAAACGTGAACGGCTTCGTTTCGGCACTCTATGACTCGGTAAAGGCGGCGAGGCCCGAGGTGAAGGTGGGCATCAGTCCCTTTGGCATATGGCGACCAGGCCACCCGGAGGGCGTGGTTGGGTTTGACCAATTCGAAGGGCTCTACGCGGACGCTAGACTCTGGTTGAGGGAGGGTTGGGTGGACTACTTCACGCCACAGCTCTACTGGGCCGTCGATAGTCCTGGCCAGCCCTATGGACCTCTCCTGGACTGGTGGATCGGCGAGAACGCACTCCAGCGACACATCTGGCCGGGCAACTATGCGAGCCGTGTCATCCTGGAGGGCAACGCCTTCTGGGAGCCGGACGAATTGGTCCGGCAGGTCCAGCATACCCGTCTCAGGGCCGGGGCAAGTGGAAACGTCCACTTTAGCATGAAGGCCCTGATGCCAGGCCCAGGCGCCGACGAGATGCTGCTGGACAGTGTCTACGCCGAGCCTGCGATAGCGCCTCCAACGAGTTGGCTTGGCGGTGCGACGCCGGCTGTGCCCGTGGCGCTGTGGGAGGGGAGCACGCTGCTACTCGAGCCCAGGCGCGGTGGCCGTCCACTGGTTTGGCACGTCCGGGAATGGGATGGCCACAGCTGGACCGTCAGCGTGGTGCCCGGGATTGAGGCACGACTCGAATACGATGCGCCTCCCTTGATTGTGGTGGTGTCGGCCGTGAGTCGCCTAGGATTGGAGGGCGCCAACGCCTGGGCCATTCGGCAGGTAAATGCGGTTGAATAGGACCCGTCTCCACACACCACGCGCGTGGATGCTAGCCCTGCTGTTCGCGGGCTGCAGCGGTGCGGGAAATCTTGCGATTACACCTGAAGACCCGGTGTACCTAAGTCCGGAGGCCCGGGCGACTGCATTTCTGGCTGGCTGTAAGCAGGGTTCTTGCGGTTTTACCGTGGACCAGGGCGCCGCGATCGACACGCTCGGTCGTGCGGCCGACGGTGTCCTAGAGGTCTGGCTGAACGATGCGTGGGCGCAGGTCCCATCCCGGGAAGCGGACGTTGAGGCCGTCATTGTTGGAATTCAGACGTCTCTGGCGGAGGATTCGATCCGTGTCTATGCCCTGGAGCAGCCGATTCGCGAGCTCGTTCCCAACCACCTGCGCACTCAATTTCCCATCGACAGCGCAAGGCGTCCCTCGCAGGCTTCGCCGCCTCGTCCGTTGGTCCAATTTCCTGACCGGGCCCCATCGCCGTCCAGAGGCCTTGCCGGGCGTCACATTGCCCTCTGGGCCAGCCATGGCTGGTACTACGAGGCCGGTCTGGATCGATGGGAGTGGCAACGGGCCAGACTGTTCACGAGTGTCGAGGACATTCTGCCCACGGGTTTCGTGCTCCCGTATCTCGCGCCCATGCTCGAGCGGGCCGGGGCCTATGTCTGGATGCCGAGGGAGCGTGATCCGCAAACAACGATGGTGGTCATCGACAACGACGCGGACGCGGGCTCTCATACCACGTATCGGGAGACGTGTACCTGGCGGCCTGGCGAGGCAGGATTCGCCCCCCGAAACGGGCCCTATGAGACCGGCGAGAACCCTTGGGAGGCCGGGACGCACAGCTACAAAGCAGCCGGAAACGGGGCGTGCGCGATTCGATGGGAAGGCAATCTTGGCCAGGGGCGCTACGCGGTCTACGTGGGCTACGGCCAGCACGCGAATGCCACAGACTCGGCTGCCTACCAGGTGGCCCATGCCGGCGGAGTCACTCGCGTATTGATCGATCAGCGCATGGCCTACGATACGTGGGTGTACCTCGGGTCGTACCAGTTTGACGGACCGGCGTCGGTCACTCTGACAGACCAGAGTCCCCAGGGGACGATCGTGTCCGGCGATGCGGTCCGATTTGGTGGCGGTATGGGACTGATCTCGCGGAACGGACAGACCAGCGGGCGGCCCAGATGGCAGGAGGGTGCCCGGTATTCCCTCCAGTACGACGGCATGCCGGCGTCGCTGGTCTACAATGTCACCGATGCCGCCGAGAGCGACTATGTAGATGACTATCGCAACCGGGGCGAGTGGGTCAACTACCTGCGCGGGGCGCCGCTTGGGCCCAACAAGGACCCCAGTGTGCGCGGCCTTGGCGTGCCCATTGACGTATCGATGGCCTTCCACACTGACGCCGGAGTCACATCCGACAGGAGCACCATTGGGACCTTGTCCATCTATTCGAGCCGTGGCTACGGACCCGACGGCACCGAGGCGCGCGAGTTCGCCAACGGGATGTCGCGATTTGCGAATCGTGATCTGGCCGACCTCATGCAGTCGCAGATCGTAGAAGACGTCCGCAGTCTGTACGACTCTACCTGGACGCGGCGGTCTCTTTGGGATCGGGACTACAGCGAGGCCTACCGCCCGAACGTACCCTCGATGCTGTTGGAATTGCTGTCGCATCAGAACTTTGCGGACATGCGCTTCGCGCTCGATCCGCGGTTCCGGTTCGATGTCTCTAGGTCCATCTACAAGGCCCTGACGCGGTTCGTGGCGGCCCAATACGGCGAGCCCGATCCGGTCATCGCGCCACTTTCGCCTGACCATCTCGCGATTTCCGGTTCGGGAGGTACGGCCGTCCTTTCGTGGCGCGGTCGGAGAGACCCCCTGGAACGATCCGCTTCCGCGACTTCATATCGTATCTACCGGCGAAAGGGTCAAAGCGGCTTCGACGATGGGATGCCGGTCACCGGGACGACGGTTTCGTTGAACGTGAGTCCGGGCGTCACCAGTTTTTATGTGACGGCCTTGAATGCAGGCGGCGAAAGCGCGCCGTCCGAGGTAGTTGCTGTTGGGTATAAAGCGGCCGCGGATCAGTCAAGTGGCAGGGGCCGTGTACTCGTGGTGTCAGCCTTCGACCGGATTGGCCCTCCCGCCTCGGTTGACCTGGCTGGGTTTCGAGGCTTTCCGGAGTTCCTGGACAACGGCGTGGCGGACAGGCTCGACCTCTCTTTCACCGGGGCGCAGCATCAGTTCGCTCCCGCCGAGCCCTGGGTGGACGATGATCAGCCCGGACACGGCGCGAGTCACGCAAACCTCGAGGCCATTCCCGAGCCGGGAAACACCTTTGACTTTGCAGCGGGGGCCGGGGCGGATCTACTGGCCGCCGGAGCGGGCCAGCGGTTCGACACCGTGAGTGATGAGGCGCTGACATCCGGCGCGCTGGCGCCGGATGTTTACGACGTGATCTACGTCCTGCTCGGGGAGGAGCGCTCGCGCGTTCCCGGAAATCCGACGGCTCCCGAGTACGAGGCGTTCTCGGTTGGGCTGCGACAGGCGCTTTCGCAAGCCAGAGAAGCCGGAGCGGTTCTGATCGTGTCGGGATCCTATCCCACCGAAGAACTGGCTGGCGACGGGCTCGAGTTCGGCAAGAACGTGCTGATGGCCTCGCACCAATCCACCAAGGCCTCAAGAACTGGGGATGTGGTTGGAACCGCTGGATCATTCGCCGGCCTGGCGGCACACTTCAATACCAGCCGGGGAGGCGCGGTATACGCAGTCGAGGCTCCGGAGGCGCTTGTGCCCGCCGCCTCTGCCGAGACGGTGCTGCGCTACCGGGATTCGAACATGTCCGCCGCCGTGGCCGGGCCCGGGGCGGTTACCTTCGGCTTCCCACTGGAAACCATTGAACCGACTCCTGACCGCGTGGCCCTGTTCAAGGCGGCGCTTCAATACCTCAGGCAACAGCGATGACGGAAACCGGAAACGAGATCACCACCGCGCGCGGCAAATCGCGTAGTCCTTGGTCATGGATACCCTCCCTCTATCTGGCCGAGGGACTGCCGTACGTCGTGATCATGACGGTGTCGGTGATCATGTACAAGCGGCTCGAGATCTCGAATACGGAGATCGCGCTCTACACCAGCTGGCTATACCTGCCCTGGGTGATCAAGCCGCTTTGGAGCCCGTTCGTTGATCTGATCAAGACAAAGCGCCTATGGGTAGTGGCCATGCAGCTCTTGATTGGCGGCGGCTTGGCGGGCGTAGCCTTGACCGTGCCCACGGGGAATTTCTTCCAGTACTCGCTGGCCTTCCTTTGGCTTATGGCGTTTTCGTCAGCCACGCATGACATCGCGGCTGACGGCTTCTACATGCTCGGGTTGTCATCGCACGACCAAGCCTGGTTCGTAGGTATCCGGTCCACGTTCTATCGGCTGGCGATGCTGGCGGGCCAGGGGCTACTGGTTATGCTGGCGGGCTATCTCGAGGTATCAACGGGCAGCATTCCGGTTGCCTGGTCCGTCATTTTCTTCGTGCTGGCTGGGGTCTTCGTGGGCTTCGCCCTCCTGCATTATTGGTCCCTGCCGCACCCAGAGGAGGATGTCCCTAAGCCCTACACGTCAATGGCCGACGTCTGGGCCGGGTTTTATGAGACCTTTCGGAGCTTCTTTCAGAAGCCTGGCATCGGCCTGATCCTGGCGTTCCTGTTGTTTTACCGGTTCGCGGAGGCGCAGCTGGTCAAGATGGCATCACCGTTTCTGCTGGACGAGCGGGCGGTGGGCGGCCTGGGTTTGTCCACAGGGGAGGTTGGCTTCGTGTACGGGACCGTGGGCCTGTTGGCGCTGACTGTCGGGGGGATCCTGGGCGGGATGGCCGCCGCAAAGAGCGGTCTGAAGGCCTGGCTCTGGTGGATGGTTGCGGCCATTAACCTGCCGAATGCCGTCTACATCCTGCTGTCCTGGACCGCGCCTGAGAGCTTCTGGGTGGTCAACGTGGCCGTTGCGGTAGAGCAGTTCGGATACGGATTCGGGTTCACCGCCTACATGCTGTACATGATCTATGTAGCCGATGGCCCGAACAAGACGTCCCATTTTGCCATCTGTACAGGGTTCATGGCGCTGGGCATGATGCTGCCCGGCATGGTGAGCGGCATGATACAGGAATCCTTGGGCTATGAGTGGTTCTTTGTCTGGGTCTTGTTGGCCACCATACCCGGCTTCATCGTGAGCGGTCTGGTGCCGCTGGATGCGGAATTCGGAAAGAGCGAGAACCCGGCGGGCTAGAACGTCAGCGCGGCCCCAATCTGAATCGCACGGCCGGGCACGCCTTCATAGTAGCGTCCACCGCGGGCGTTGGGGATGATCGAGATCAGGTGGTTTCCGTCGAACAGATTGGAGACCTCTAGGAAGGGCGCCAACTGAATGCCCTGCCGGACAACGCGCTCGAAGGCCAGCCGTAGGTCAGCCAGCACGAATCCATCGATCTCAACCGTGTTGGCATCGTTGGCGAACTGGGCCCCCGCAAATCGCACTCGGACCGCTCCGGTGAGGCCATGCGCGGTTCTCGCGAGTCGGACGGAGCCGAATAGATCCGGGATTCCTGGGACACGATTTCCGTCCAAGTCTCCGGATGCGAAGGTGTAGCGGTGCATGGACAACGTCGCCTCAGCTGTCCACGAGCCGGAGCGGAATCGGGTGGCGCCTTCCGCGCCCACGTAGTTGACCTCGCCCACATTCTGGTAAAACGTCCGACCTGGGAAGGTCTCCAATTGGTATGGGCTAAGAAAATTAGTGAGCTGCTGACCGTAGACAGCCACGTCCAGACTGACCGCGCCAAGGGTCCTTCTAAGGCCGCCCTCGATACCGACCAGTCGCTGGGGCGAGAGGTTCTCGTTGAACCCCGAAGAGCCGTCGGGGCTGTTCACGAGCTCGGTAGTGGTTGGGATCTCAAAGGCCGTGGCCACCGATGCAAACAGCGTCGAGGCGCCCATCTGAAACACTACACCGAGTGCGGGACTGACGGCCGAGAAGGAACTAGATCCTGACTCGTCCCCGTCGCCGGTGATGTGGTCGTCCATGGACACCGTCAGTCTGTCCGCTCGGACTGACGCGGTGAGCCGAGTCTGCGCGTTCGCCTGAAAGTCTCCGGTGACAGCCAGACCGACACCAGAGACGCGCTCGCGCTGATCGACCGAGGTTTCCGATCCACGTGCTCCCCCGTCGTTGTCCGCGTTGATGCGATCGTCTGACTGGACCCGCCCATCGGCGGCCAGGGCAACCGCAAAGCGATCTCGATCCAATCGCCAGTCCAGTCGGGCTCCGCCGGCAAGCCGCTCGACTCCGATCCACGCGAAGGGGAGAGGGTTGTCCAGGGATCGTTTCACGCCGAACACACTACCCGAAAGGATGCCGCCGGCGAGTGGCGCGGTAATGCCCAGTGATGACTGAACCTGGGTGGCGCGTTTGCCAGATTTGGTGTTTATGTAGCGCGCATCGGCCGCCGAAGGATCGGCCTCCCATTGCTCGAGAGTCAGAGATCCGGGAGATCGGGTATCCAGATCAGAGCCGTTGATGGCCAGATTCAGTACAGCTCCCGCTTCCAGGGCATGCTGAACCCGGAGTCCACCGCGTGCTATGCTCCCGGCCGCGTGCTCTCTGTAGCCCGTTCGGTCCAGAACGGAGCCGTAGCCGAGCACCGCTGTTCGACCCACTCGCATGCTGCTCTCGGCGAGCAGTTGCAAGGTCCCATCCGATCCGCCTAGCGCCCTGGCAGAGGTTCGGCGTCCCGACTCTGGGAATGTGCCCGATTCGATGGCCAGAACGCCCCCGGCCGCGTTGCCCCAGAATCGGCTGGCGGGACCGCGCATCAATTCGGCCCGGGCAATCATGGCGGGCTCAATGGGGTCCAGTACCGCCTGGCCATCCGGCATGGTCAGCAGAACACCATCCAGCAGGACGGCCACGCTTCGCACCCCA
This sequence comes from Rhodothermales bacterium, assembly GCA_047611125.1. Lineage (GTDB taxonomy): Bacteria > Bacteroidota > Rhodothermia > Rhodothermales > UBA10348 > JABDJZ01. Next base: position 9,198 of record JBLFXH010000036.1, on the reverse strand, counting down.
AAAGCTGCCCGGCTACCCAATCCGCGAACCACAAGGCGTTCGCCTATCGCAAGGTGACTGCGGTCGGCCAGCCAGAGTCCCGGCAGTTCAGAGAGGACATTGGCCAGAGCGAGCGCCGGCTCTCGCCTTCGTTCTGCGTCGGATCTCGTGGCAACGGCTATCGCGGTCGGGGCCCCGCTTTCCGAGAAGACGCCTCGAGAGGCTTCGACCCGAATGGGGGGCAATTCAACCTTCAATGTGTCCTGTGCGGACACGAGCCCGGGCAGCGATACCAGAACGCCGAGGGCCAGGGTGGTTAGGGGAAGCGATGCGGTAGCGGAGCGATTGAACACGGAGGGTCGGACTTGTTAGTCCGAAAGATCGTCTGCGGGCGCTCGCCGTGCTACCACCCGCGACGAGCTGTATTCGAGGCAGGCTTGGTTACCGTCCGAGTCCTGGTGCCCGTCGGCCGCTCACGCCGCGCGGTGGGGGGCGCAGTAGCGGTGGTCGCAGGCACCGGGGCAGGCTGGGTGCCGCGGGAAACTCTGCGCCCCGGCATGTAGCGACCCGCGAGTCGGTCGACCGAGCCCGACCGAACCTGGGGCACCGGCACTGCTGAAGGTACCAGAAGCCCGGCCGGAGGCGGGGCAGACCCCTCAATCTGCCTCTGCTCCAGCAGTACTCCTGAATAGTAAAAGTGGAGGATCTCGGTGTAGCTCTTGCCAGCCAGGGCCATCCCGTGGGCGCCATACTGGCTCAACCCAACTCCATGACCAAAGCCGCTCCCCGTGAAGACGTACCGGCCGCGCTTCTTGTCGAGGTCAAAGCGGGTACTCTTCAGGCGCATCTCGCCCAAGGAAGACCTGATGATCCGCCTGAATTCGTCGGCCGCAATGGTATGGGTCCGTCCACGTTTGGGGTTGAGCCCAATGGCAATCACCCGACCATCGGATCCCTGCTCGGCCACCTCGACGTGTTCGAGATTCAGTCTAAGGGCATTCTCGAGGGCCCGATGCAATTCGTCGGTCTTAATGGAGACCTCCCAACTGTGATTCGGCGATAGGGAATCCCAGGGATCCCGTTTTCCGCGGAGGTAGGGATAGGGGCTGGACTGCCAGACATCTTCGTTGTTGGCGGTGTGGCCGCCTGACGATGATGAGTAGACGGCCTCAATCAGACGATCGTTGTAGGTGAGTACCTGGCCAGCCGTGGCATGGGCCGCCTGGCGGGCCAACGGGGTAACTGTGAGGGTGCCCTTGTAGACCTGAGACCCTGTGTGATCCACGTGGTCGAAACGGGCTCCTGAGCCAAGAAGCGACCGGAGTCCGTAGGTCCGGGCCGCTACAGCCATGGCCTTGGATCCCTCAAGGTCCGAAAGGCCATACTCGCTGGACACCACGGAGGCGACGTATTCCTCAAGCGGTACATGGTTGATAATTTCAAGGGTCAGCTCCGAGGCCGGAGCGCTGATCCACAGGCTCCCGGCATAGCTTCGGCGCACACTCTGTGCCTCAATCTGGATTTCTCCAGGTCCCAGGGGCTCGAGTCTGATATCCGGGGCGTTGACCCGCCCTGCGGCGGCCTCCAGCTGAACACTGTTGCCGCGCCGGACCACCCGGAAGGCGGCCCCTGGCCCTATCTGGAATTCGGGTCTTGACTGACCGGACTTGTAGATGGCGATCCCGTATTGACCCGCGGTCATTGCAGCCTCCTTTGGAGAGAGTGTCTCCAGGAGCTTGATGCGAACGGTATTCCTGAGTTCCGGGGCAGGAGAGCCAGAGACGGCCGGTGTCAGAAACACGGCCGCTATCAGGAGAATCGAACTGAGGGACGTCGATTTCATGTGAACGGTGGAGTCGCGACCAACTGCATGGCAACTGATAAGCCAAAGGCGGTCGAGGTGCGCGACTCGTCGAAAGTGCGGAAGAACCCGGTCGGTCACGCTGACCGATCCAGGCCTGCAGACAGGCTGCAGGAGAATGAAAAGAACACTGCGATGTCCGTTTGAAAGGAGTGGTTTGGACCGTTTGAGGGCTCAAAACCGGGTTTCTCCGTCGGGACGTACGCGATGCTCTTCCGCTATCGGCCGTCGACCTTTAGAACTTAAATTTACCGGATGAAGACAACGTGAATCGTCATGGTTTCCGTTTAAGGAACGCTGTCTTCGGTCGCCCCCCCGGCGGCATTCGAGGACAGGACATAGGAATCCCGTCCTGTGATCAGGTCAGGTGGAGGGGAGGTCGCGGCGGGTGGCGGTCGCGGTAGACCGCTGCGGAGGGGAGGGCTTTAGCTAGCGCTCGGCTCCATGATCAGGTCCAGCAGTTCCGTGATCCGCTGCTTCATGTCGCTGCGCGCCACGATCTGGTCTACGAAGCCCTTCTTCTGCAGAAACTCGGATCGCTGAAATCCTTCGGGGAGATCCTGGCCCATGGTCTCACGAATAATGCGAGGTCCAGCGAAACCAACGAGGGCTTTCGGCTCGGCCAGATGCACGTCGCCCAGCATCGCGAACGAAGCCGTGACCCCACCTGTTGTGGGATTGGCGAGCACGACGAAGAAGGGCAGACCCTTCTCATGGAGACGAGTAAGGTGGGCACTCGTCTTGGCGAGTTGCATCAGGCTCAGCGCCCCTTCCATCATTCGGGCACCGCCGCTCTGCGTGATGATTATCAGCGGAGTCTCTTCGGTGTAGGCGCGCTTGATAGCGCGCGAAATCACCTCGCCCACCACGGACCCCATCGATCCGCCGATGAACTGAAAGTCCATCGCGGTCACGGAGGTGCGGTGTCCGCCAATCAGGCCCATCGCCCCACTAGCAGCATCGGTCAGTCCAGTCTTTCGCTGGGCCTCGACCAAGCGCTTCGTGTACGGCTTGCGATCCGTGAACTCAAGCGGGTCCTGACTGACGAGGTTGGTGTCGAAGACCTCGAACTCGGCGTCGTCGAACAGAAGGCGGTAGTACTCCATTCCACTCATGGGGAAGTGGTACCCGCACTCAGAGCAGACCAGCAGGTTGCGAATAACCTCGCGCCGGTTCAGTGTAGAGGAGCATTCCTTACACTTGACCCAATGTCCCTCAGGGACATCGATCTGGTCGGTAAGGTTGGTATTGATGCCCGCTTTTGTGCGCCGAAACCACGCCATGCTTCCTTGGGGTAAGCCTAGAAGGACAACCGCGCGAACACCGATTTGGTAGGTACGCCAGCCACGAATTCCTTCAGATAATACGGTTCGAAGAGTTCGGCGTCCACGAAGGTCTGCCGATTAAAGCGCGTCTGGCCGAGTGTGGCGACTGTAGCTGCGGAGCACTGGGTTACGTCAAACGGGAGGGCATTTTCGAACGCGGCTGCCCCCGGTCCCACGGCCTCGCGCACGGTCAACCCGTCGGACCGAAGCGCCTCAAGGACGGGCTCCGCATCTCCCGCCAGGGTATCGCCCACCTGTTCGGCCCCATCGGAAGTGATCCGGAAAGCGGCCGCGAAGACCTCCTTTCGCCGGGAGGGAAAGGCCGCCAGGAAGAGATTGTCGGTACCCCGCGCTGTATCCGCGGTTCGAATCCCATGGAGACCTGCAGCCACTAGGGAAGGGACAGAAATCAGCGGAATCAATAGTGCCTCTGAGAGAGCCTTCGCCACGCTTACGCCGATTCGGAGTCCGGTGTAGGAACCCGGTCCGGCCGATACGGCCACGGCCGCAAGATCCGCGCGCCCCAGCGCGGCGCCCTTGAGGACCTCATCGATCATCAGCATTAGCTCGGCATCATGCCGCCGGCCGCCTTCCACAGAACGCTCCCACACCTGGGTGCCCTGTACAATGGCGGCTGAACAGACTCCCGTCGCAGTTTCTATGCCCAGAATCGCGTTTTTCACAGCGGCTCACGAATAGGGCCGGCCCGCGATTGTTCCTCTGCATTCCTCATCGAGCGGCACCAGGAGAGTGGACATGGATAGGGCCCGCAGTTATCTTTTCAGACCGTTCTATTCTTGATTTCAGGCCAAAACGCGGGGCAGGATTATGCAGGTATATGATGCTGGACACATCCGAAACGTAGCGCTGGTAGGGCACCAGGGCTCAGGCAAGACGATGCTGGCCGAGGCCATGCTGTTGACTAGCGGTGCGCTGCCACGCATGGGATCAATCGAAGAAAGAAACACCGTCAGCGATTATCACGCATCGGAGCACGAACGCCAAATGTCGGTGTTCTCCTCCGTTCTGCATGCCGAGTGGAAAGGGTACAAGGTCAACATCATCGATACGCCGGGCTACCCGGACTTCGTGGGTGAGGTTGTGGCCTCCCTGACCGTCGCTGATTGTGCCATCTTTGTGATCAACGCGGGCGAAGGCGTCCAGGTCGGGACCGAACTAGCGTGGCGGACTGCCGAGGAGCTTGGCAAGCCGGCCATGTTTGTGATCAACCACCTGGACAAGGCGGATACCGATTTCCGTGCCGTGATCGGACAGATCCAGGAACGGTTTGGTCGAAGCGCCACGGTTGTCCAGGTGCCTGGTGGGGCCGGCAGCCGGAGCATTGTAGACGTCCTGCGCATGAAGCACCTTGCCTTTGCCGAGGGCACGGGCGAGATGAGCGAGGGAGACATTTCCGCTGCTCACAAGGAAGAGGCTGATCAGCTACATAACGATTTGGTCGAAGGCATCGCGGAGAACGACGAAGGGCTCATGGAGCTCTACTTCGAGAAGGGCGAGCTGACCGAAGACGAGATGCGCCAAGGCCTCCACGTCGCGATGCTGAAGCGGCAGCTATTCCCGATTTTCGTAACGAGCGCTACGGCCAATATCGGCGTGAGCCGGTTGATGTCGTTCATCGATAACGTCTGTCCTTCACCGCCGGAGACGCCTGCGGCCCAGTTGGTTGGTGGAGGCGAGCTGGCTGCCACAGCGGACGGCGAGCCCGCGGCGCTGATTTTTCGGACGATGGCCGAGCCCCACGTAGGCGACTACTCATTCTTCCGGGTCTACTCTGGAACGCTTGAGACAGGCATGGACCTGATCAATGCGGGCTCCGGCGCTCACGAGCGACTTGGGCAGATCTATTCGATCAATGGACACGAGCGCGAGTCCGTCAATAAGATGGTGGCCGGCGACATCGGTGCGTTGGTCAAGCTGAAGAACACGCACACCAACGACACCCTGCACCTGAAAGGGTCTAGCGCAGTCATTCAGCCCATCGTTTTCCCAGCCCCCCGGTACACCACCGCGGTCAGGGCTAGCAAGGAGGGAGAGGAGGACAAACTCGCCCAGGGTCTCCACCAGTTGCATGAGGAGGATCCGTCACTCACCATCACGCACGATCAGCATCTTTCCCAGCTCACGCTTGGCGGGCAGGGGGAGATGCACCTGCAGATTGCCCAGTTCCGGCTCAAGCATAGGTTCGGCGTCAACATTGAGTTCTCGCGGCCCAAGGTGGCCTATCGGGAGACGGTGACCATGCGGGCCCGGTCCAAGTTTCGTCACAAGAAGCAGACGGGTGGCGCCGGGCAATTTGCCGATATCTCCCTGCTTGTCGAGCCGTTGCACGGAGACTTCGTCCCACCGGATGACATCAAGGTGCGTTCGGTGGATGAGCACCTGACGGCCTGGGGATCGCGGATCCAGTTTATCGATGGAATTGTCGGTGGCGTGATCGACATGCGCCGCTTCTTCGGTGCGATACAAAAGGGCGTGGCCGAGGCACTTCAGCGAGGACCCGTGGCCGGCTACCCGGTCGGCGATATCCGGATTGTGATATTCGACGGAGGCATGCACTCCGTTGACTCCAACGAAGCGGCCTTCAAGATGGCCTCGAGGATGTGTTTCCGCGCTGCGTTCCGGGATGCAAAGCCGGCCATCCTGGAGCCCATTCATGAAGTAGAGGTTCTGGTCCCGGATTCTTATACCGGCGATGTCATGGGAGACATGAACACACGTCGGGCCCGGATCCAGGGCATGGAAGCCGAGGGCCCATTCCAGAAGATTATCGCCGCCGCACCCGAGGCTGAACTCTACCGATACAGCACCTCGTTGCGTTCCCTGACGCACGGCAGGGGGATGCATCGAAGCTCGTTCGTGAGTTACGAACCCATGCCCCGCCACGTGCAGGATGCCGTGGTAGCAGAGGCCGAGGCCCTTGCCGAGGCCTGACTCTGAGCGGTCCTGCGGTGTCTGATCCTGCTTGAGACGGGCGCAGCTGGAATTGCAAAAGTGGTTCTTTTTACTAACTTGAAAGGTTCTCGCAGCGAAGCGATTACTAAAAATTAGTATTAAGTCGAGTGGAGACGGACCGTTTTGAGCCATCGCGTAAGGCACGCGCATCCATGCTGCGGCGTGTCTATGAAGACAACCGCCGTGTCCGGGATGGTGGTGCAGCTGAGGCAGCCCTGCGGAGGCGAAATGCCACCCTTTGGGCTGGCGGCGTGGTCCTGATCCTTCTCCTCGTGGTGGTGGGGGTGCAGTTCCTTGGCGAAGAGCCCGGGGAAGCGGCAGCTCCGGACTTTGGGGCCTTGACCATCCTGGAGGCCAACCTTCCAGTCCTCGACGTCGGCCCCGATCCAGATGCTGGCCTAGATCCCGATCAGTTCCGGGAAATGCTGAAGGGCTCCACGCCCGTGGCCGCGCTCTTTGATTTGCAGGTTCGCACCATCGTACTGGATGCCGGACATGGAGGCGTTGACCCCGGCGCAATCGGACTGAAGGATGTTCGGGAGAAGGACGTCACGCTGGATGTCGCACGTCGTCTTCAAAGAAGGCTCGAACAACGCGGGTACACGGTCCTGATGACTCGGGACGATGACGAGACCGTCTCGCTACGCGACCGGGTGGAGTTTGCGAACCGGCAGCCCACCGACCTCTTCGTTTCGATCCACGCCAATTCTTTCCCGGACGCTCCGGTGAACGCGCTGGAGACCTACTACTTCGGTGCCAACACAGAGCGCACTCTACTGCGACTTGCCGAGGCCGAGAATCAGGGTTCTGACTACACGCTCGCGGACTTCAACGACATGATTCGCAGGTTGAGTAGCACAGTCAAACTGCAGGAGTCCAGACGGTTGGCAACCGCCGTGCAGAGAAGCCTGGTCTCCAACACGCGAATCGAGGCCCCCAATGTTCAGGATTGGGGCGTCAAGGCGGGTCCATTTGTGGTCTTGCTGGGCTCAGATGCCCCCAGCATACTCGCTGAGATTTCAGTGCTGTCCAATGCCGCCCAGGCAGGCCGCTTGCAGACAGAGGCGCACAGAGAGCAGTTGGCGGCCTTTCTGGAGGAGGGCGTCCTGAACTACCTCGTCGATCGGAGTCGACGGCAACCGACCTCCACCCAATAACCACCGCCCCTCGGAATCCCACCGCCGCCCACCGGCAACCAACCCCAAGAAGCGAAAAAATGCCTGCAAAGAAGAAAACGTCGTCCAACGGCACAGCCGATCGGACGCTCTACATCGGAATTGACTTGGGGACCTCCCGAAGCGCCATCGTCGCGTCCAACGGGAAACGAGAGTGGGTCCAGAGCTACGTCGGCTGGCCGAAAGACTTTGTCTCCAAGAAAATGCTCGGTCGGGATGTCCTCTTCGGCTCAGATGCCCTCGAGAACCGGCTGTCGCTGAGGCTAACGCGCCCCCTGGAGCAGGGAGTCATTCGGGACGGAACGCAGCAGGACGAGGACGCAGTGCGGGCGCTGGTCCATCATCTCATCGAACAGGTGAATCCTGGTAAGGCTACCGAGATTTTCGCAGCCGTCGGCGTGCCTGCAGAAGCGCTTCGCGTCAACAAGTTGGCTATCCGCAATGCCGTCAAGGAGTACGCAGACTCCCTGATGGTGGTCTCTGAGCCCTTCGCGGTCGCCTACGGGTTGGGGACGCTGAACAATGCCCTGATTATCGATATCGGAGCCGGAACGGCAGACTTCTGCATTATGCACGGCACCATGCCGGGCGAGGAAGACCAGCGGACCATCACCGTGGCCGGAGACTACCTGGATCAGCAGTTACGCAACAGGCTGAACGAGAAGCATCCCACAGCTCGGTTCAGCGAGACCATGATCCGCTCCTTTAAGGAAGAGCACGGATTTGTGGGTAGCCACCGCGAGCGAGTCAAGGTCAAGGTGCCCATCGGTGGCGTCGCAACGGCTCTTGACGTCACGGCTGACGTCCGCGCCGTGTGTGAGAGCCTGATTCCCGTGCTTGCTGAGGCCACCATGGACCTCATTGCCCGATACGAGCCCGACTTCCAGGAGGAGGTCAAGCAGAACGTCTTCCTAGCAGGCGGCGGCAGTCAGATCAAGGGTCTTGCCGAGGGACTGACCGAGGAGCTCAAGCAGTTCGGCGCCTTCAACATCCGTCCCATCGAAGATCCCCTCTACGCAGGTGCCGAGGGTGCCCTGGCGCTGGCACAGGACATGCCCGAGGAGTATTGGGAGGACATGTAGTCGGCCGCGAGGAGTGCCGCTACGCGCGCGCGCCCTCGGATGGCTCATTGATCGCTTCCCGAAAGCGAAGCCCATAAAAAAGGGAGTGCCTTGTTCAGGCACTCCCTTTTCGGTGGCGCGAGGCAGACTTGAACTGCCGACCTACGGGTTATGAGTCCGTCGCTCTAACCAGCTGAGCTACCGCGCCAAGCCGATAAAGCTACCGCGCCCAGATCCCTTGGTCAACGTTCGGAGTACCATACTGACGTATCTTCACGTGCTGCGTACGAAACAATGAATTGGGAATCGGTCATAGGACAAGAGAGGGCGTGTTCCGCGCTCAAGTCGGCGATTTCGCGCGACCGGGTAGCCCATGCCTACCTGTTTCACGGACCCGATGGTGTGGGCAAGCGGGCCGCGGCGCTGGTTTTCGCTCAAACGCTCCTCTGTACAGCAGTCAGCCGCCCCTGCGGGACCTGCAACGCCTGTGCAAAGACCGCACGCCTCATCCACCCAGATCTGCATGTCCTGATTCCGCAGCCCAATGATGCCAAAGCCACCGAGGTCCAGGAGCGCGTCAGGCGCCTGGCGGAGGAGCCCTACGCAACCATTGACTACCTGCGCCGGGCCAAGCTGAACGAACCGGGATCCTCTTCCAGCAAGCAGATTCAGTACGGCGTCAGCAGGATCAACGACGAACTGCGGCGAATCATGAGCTTTCGCCCCGTCGAGGGCCGGTACAAAATCGCGATCCTCTCCGATGCGGACCTGCTGCGAAAGGAGGCCGCCAACGCGTTTCTCAAGCTCCTTGAAGAGCCGTCGGC
>JBLFXH010000035.1:0-18454 GCA_047611125.1 Rhodothermales bacterium | reverse complement strand
TGGGAGCGGAGCAATCTGGTGTCATTGAGGACATAGGTTTCGAGACCTATCATCGCATCCTCGACGAGGCTGTGGCGGAGCTACGCCACGACGAGTTCGGCGAACTATTTGACGAGAAGCAGGCGCCCCGCGTCGGGGAAACCTCCGTCGAGGTTGACCTGGATGCCTTTATTCCGGAGGTCTACCTGCCGAACCGGGTTGAGCGTCTCAACATTTATCGGCGGATTGCCGAGGCATCGGATGAGGAGGCACTCGCCGGCATTTTGGCAGAATTGCAGGATCGCTTCGGGCCCACCTCCGATCCCATTCAGGGCCTATTCGACTCCGCCCTGCTTAAGCTTATCGGCGAGCGCATTCGACTGCCTCGGGTGGTGTTCAAGAACCAGAGGCTGTTTCTGAGCATCCCCGGTGACAAGGATGATCCGTATTTCTTCGATCGCATCTTCCAGCAGTTGCTTGCAGATCTGAACACCATCGATAATCGGGTGGCGCTGAAGGAGGGCAAGACTGGCAAACTGAGAGCCATCATCCAGGACGTAGCCGATATGAATACGGCAATAGCTCTGCTCCGAAGTCTGGCGAAGGGTGTCGGGGTACCTCCAGCCTAGGGACTCTTTAGCCTGTCTGGCCAGTGCTTGCCTCAGGCGTTCGCCACCACCACCGCCTGGGCCATCTTGCGCAGGGCGGTTTTCAGTCCCTTCGGTTCCATAATCTCGACCTCCGTCCCAAATCGTAACAGCCAGGCGGCGACGTATTCCAGGTTGTCGAAGCGGAATGTGACGGTTGTGCTCCCCTCCTCCGCCACTTCCGCGTCCAACCGCGCCGGGATGCCTTGCTTGGCGCGGCGGTAAACCTCGGCACTGAAGCGGAGCACTATTTCCCCTGTCGCCTGGCGCACGCCCCTCGCTTCGAGGTGCCGGACAAGGTCGAAGCCCTCTGGCCGCTGGAAGCCCTCAGACAGGACATGCATGGTCTCGATGCGGTCCAACCGGAAGTTTCTGACCTCTCCGCGCAGGTGGTCGAAGGCGATGAGATTCCAATGGTCCACGTAGTAGACCAGGCCAAGCGGATCTACGGTCCGCCGGGTGCTCTCTCCGCGGGATCCCACGAAGTAGGACATGATCACTTTCCGTTCGCGGGCCACCGCCTCGCTTAGCCTGTACCACTGACCCTCATCGGCACGAGCCTCCTCTTGCGCGGCGTGTATCCAGTACGGGTCCAGTACCGTCCTTTCCCGTAGGCTGTCGATATAGTCCTTGACCTCGCGGGGAAGGACGGACCTGATCTTCAGGCCAACCTGATCGGCATCGGTTCTCAGTGACGCCTCGGACTGGAGCTTCATGAACTCAGTCCCCATGAGTAGAGTCGCCGCCTCACGCGCGGTGAGCATTAGCGGCGGCAGCTGGTAGCCCTCCAGTATTTCGTAGCCACCCTCCTCCGCATAGGTTAGCGGCACGCCTGATTCCGTCAGCGCTCGCAGGTCCCGAAACACCGTCCTGCGGCTCACGCCGAAGTGCTCCGCCAGATCGCGGGAGCTCATGTTGGGCTTGTTCTGGAGAAATAGGACTAGCGCGAATAGGCGCTCCGTCCGGTTCATTCTCCGCTCCTCGTTTCCCATCGGCCGGCCTGTTTGGCGTTGGTGTTTGGTAGCGAATCAGCGCCCGCCCCTCGTTCTAGGGCTCGAGACGGGGCTTGACGTGCACAATGTACTTGTCCTCATAGCCATCCCCTCGAAGGATTGTGTCCAAGGGCCACTGCTCAACATCCACCCGTTTCACCTGGCGTATTTCCTTTGCGAGATCGCCCCCTTTCAGACAGATGAGGCCCGGCTCCCAGATGGTCCGAGCGTCTGTGGCTGGTGACCCACCGGCCTCACTCAGTTCGCTATCGGGCATGGTTGCCGATCCCGCGCCGGCGCGCTTCGACCATTGCCACAGTTTTCGGAGCGGTGCCGCGGCCCTGGAGACAAAGTAGTGCGCTTGGCCGTCCCAGACTTCAGCACGGCCGTTCCAGACCTCGACATTCTCTAGCCCCAGGTTTCGCACCATTGCCTTGAGCGCGGCTGTCTTCTTTGCGGTGCCGTCCACAGCCACGACTTGGATTCCCGGAAAGGCGATAGCTAGCGGAATTGCAGGCAATCCCCCGCCTGTCCCCCAATCGACCACGACGGCGCCGTCCGGGAACCGCCGAGCGGCCAACGACAGGCAGTGCGGAATGTGGCGCCAGCGCAGCTCGGTCACCGAGCCTCGCGCAACAAGATTGACCCGCCTATTCCAGTCACCAAGCGCCGAAGCATACGCGTCTAACAGAGGCAGGCGAGAGGGCTCTATCCAAGTGTCCGGATCGGCCGGAAGCGTCGGTTCATGTTTCACGTGAAACATCCATTTTTTTGAGAGCGACGGAAAGAACAGCGACATCAGCCGCTCGAACACCAGAGATACGGGACGCTTGACCGAGGTTTTCAGGACCAATCAGGGCCAACTTCTCCCGAGCCTCTGACGACAGGGCCTTCATACCGGCGTAGTCAAATGAGAAAGGAATACGAACATGCTCCATCGAGGCTACCGAATCCGCTGCCAGACGCGCACGCACAACGTACCCCTCATACTTCAAGTCAATCTCCACGAGGACTGCCGTATCCACCGTTCCTGGACACGCCTCGATCAGACTATCCCGAACACCGAGATGGTCCACCAGGTCAGGAAGCGAGACCTCCGGTCTCAACGCCACCCGGGCGATCTTCTCTGGTCGTTCAATCGTAGTCGTGCCAACGTTAGTCAGGTAGTCATTGACGGCCTCCGGGGCAACCGCGGCGGACTCCACTGCCGCCCGACTCCGCGCAATAGCTGTTTGCCGAGCCTCTGATCTGCGAAACCGCTCCTCAGTCGCCAGGCCAATCCGGTGACCAAGTTCGGTAAGCCGCGAATCCGCATTGTCCTGGCGAAGCAGAATGCGGTGCTCCGCACGGGAGGTAAACATCCTGTATGGCTCATCCGTGCCCTTGGCCACAAGGTCATCGATAAGAACGCCGATGTACGCCTGATCCCGGCGCAGAACAACTCCCTCCTCATCCCGGACACGGAGGGCCGCGTTGATACCCGCCATCAGTCCCTGGGCGGCGGCCTCCTCGTAACCCGTGGTCCCGTTGATCTGCCCTGCGAAGTAGAGACCCTCTACACTCTTGGTCTCGAGAGTATACCGGACTTGGTGCGGCGGGAAATAGTCGTACTCGATTGCATATCCAGGACGCAGCATGTGGACGGACTCAAAACCCGGAATTTCCTGGAGCGATCGAAACTGCACATCTTCTGGCAATGAGGTAGAGAAACCGTTCAGATACACCTCATTGGTGTGAAGTCCCTCCGGCTCGACGAATAGTTGATGGCGATCACGGTCCGCAAAGCGATCGATCTTGTCCTCTATGGACGGACAGTAGCGAGGACCCTTCCCTTCAATACGACCAGCATACATAGGGCTTCGATCGAATCCCTCCCGTAAGACATCGTGAACAGCCGTATTAGTGTAGGTCAAGTGGCAACTGATCTGGCTGACAGGTACGCGATCAGTGAGAAAGGAAAACGGACTTGGACTACTATCGCCCAGCTGCTCTTCCATTCTGGAATAGTCCAGGGAACGGCCATCGAGACGCGGAGGAGTCCCCGTCTTAAGGCGTCCAGACTCAAATCCCAGATTCAACAAAGCACCAGTTATGCCGGTTGAGGCGCGCTCTCCGATGCGTCCGCCACCGAACCGGTGTTCGCCAACATGGACAACTCCGTTCAGGAAAGTGCCACTCGTCAGAATCACGCAGCGAGCACGGATTTCGTCCATCAACTGGGTCCGTACGCCAACCACGCGGCCGGCTTCACAGACCAGTGACGTGACTGTGTCCGAGCGCATGTAGAGCCCCGGTGTACTATCCAGGACTTGCCGAACCCTAGCCGCATAGACCAGGCGGTCACACTGGGCCCTCGGGCTCCACATGGCCGGACCCTTTCTGCGATTCAGCATTCGAAACTGAATGCCTGCAGCATCGGTGACGATGCCCATAAGCCCACCCAACGCGTCAATCTCCCGCGCAATCTGGCCTTTGCCGATACCGCCGATGGCCGGGTTACACGACATCTTACCGACAACATCCAAGTTCATGGAAATCAGCAACGTACGCGATCCCATGCGCGCCGCAGCGTGTGCTGCCTCGGCCCCGGCATGGCCACCGCCCACTACAATGATATCGTAGGAGTCCCTCGTCATTTTCCGATACAGAAGCGACTGAATATTTCTGTGAGGATATCCTCGTTCGTGATCTGGCCCGTAATGAGGCCGATGGCTTCCAAAGCCGATCTCAACTCAAGTGATAGAAGTTCGCCCCCGCTTCCGGAAGCGATGAGATGCTCTGTTCTAGAGATGGCAGAACGTGCGTCTTCCAAGTGTCGCTGATGGCGTTCATTGATCATCCCATCCGAAGAATCAAAATCCCGAAGGGCCGGAGGAAGAACTGCCCGAATTGCTTCCAGCAGCGCTTCCAGCTCTTCCGGACGATTTACGGCCAATTTTGCCGACACCGATACCGCCGGAAGCATGGCCAGGCCAGCAGATTCCAGCGATGCCGGAAAACAGCTCAAATCACGGCTCAAATCGTCCGTTAACAAATCCGCCTTATTCGCTACCAGAAGCGTGCTGAATGCACCATTTTCGCCGTTTTGTGCTTGAATAAGTTGGATTTCGCGGTCGCTGAGAGGCTCAGAAGAATCGAAGACGTATAGTAGCACGTCTGCAGAAGCTATCAGAGCCTCCGTCCGACGCACCCCTTCGGACTCAATCTCGTCCGATGAGGTCCGAATCCCGGCCGTGTCCGTGAGCCGGAGTAGTAAACCGTCCAACTCCATGTGTGACTCGATGAAATCCCGAGTGGTCCCCGGCGTGCTACTCACAATTACCCGATCACTTCCTACCAGCGCATTGAGCAGGGTAGACTTGCCAGCGTTGGGACGACCGGCCAACACCACAAGGATGCCATCACGCCACCGATCCGTGACGGACGCGGTCCCCAACATTTCCTCAACTGTCTGCCGAAGAGTTGAGAGGAGTTTGACCACCTCACGCCGGTCTGCGAACTCGACGTCCTCTTCGCCGAAGTCCAATTCGAGCTCCACCAATCCGCAGGTCTTCAGCAACTGACTGCGCAGTTCTGAGAGCCGGCGCTTGAGGCGGCCCTGCAACTGTCGAGCCGACGCCCGGTGAGCGGCCGAGGAACGAGAATGAATCAAGTCCATCACAGCCTCTGCCTGATCAAGGTCTAGCTTGCCGTTCAGGAACGCCCTCCGCGTGAACTCGCCCGGGGCTGCCGGAGTGGCACCGGCGTCAAGGAGGGCCGAGAGGACGGCGGCGGGAACGGTGTCCCCGCCGTGGCACGTCAGTTCGACCACATCTTCACCGGTCGAGGACCTGGGTGCTCGAAAGACAGTGGCAACCACTTCATCGAGCAAGTGGCCATCCGCGTCTGAAACCCGGCCAAACCAGGCCGTGTGCGAATCCACTCCACTGAGTTCTGCCGAGCCTGCAAAAACGCGCGACGCGATCGGAACCGCCTCAGGGCCCGATACCCGCACTATTGACAGCGCGGATTCCCCCCGGGCGGTGGCAATGGCGGCTATGGATGAGCCGCCTACCAACTACTTCTTCTTCCGATTACCGCCAGACCCCTTACCCTTAGAGTGGCCGCGGCCACCCTTGGTCACCTTCACAGGGGCCAATTCCTCAGGGTGATTGGTCAGATTCCGATTGATGAGCTTCTGCTGCGCTGCAGAGAGAACATTATAGCAGAGGTAGTACAGGTTAAGTCCGGCAGCCAAACGATTGAAAATCACGAAGATCATGACGGGGAAGACGTACATAAACATCTTCGCCTGCGCGTTGCTGGACGGACTGGACTGCAGCCGCATCTGGACTACCATGGAGAGTCCCATGAGAACGGTAAAGCCCGATACGAAGTCCCCATACATCGGGATCGTGAACGGAAGGCTCATGATCACGTCAGGTGCAGAGAGATCGGTTGCCCACAGAAATCCCTGCTGCCTGATTTCGATTGCCTGCGGGAGAAACTGCCACAGTGCAATAATAATGGGGTACTGCAAGAGCATGGGCAGACAACCCCCAACCGGGTTGACCCCCGTCTCCTTGTACATCTTCATCATCGCCTCCTGCTGTTTCGCAGGAGTGTCGGCGTACTTGGCCTTGATGGCCTCCATGCGGGGCTGCAGCTGCCGCATCTTCGCCATGCTCGTGAACGACGACTTCGTCAGCGGGTAGAGCAGCATCTTCACCAGAATGGAGAAGATGATGACGACCAGTCCGTAGTTCGGGATGAAGCTGGCCAGGAAGCTGAAGACCGGTGCAAAGAAGTACTTCGCGAGGGGCCGGGTGAGTTTGGCGAAGAAGGACCAGCCAAAGTCCACCATGTTGTAGAGGTCCGCATCGTACTCGCGAATACGGGCTAACTCCATGGGGCCCATATACAATCGAAAGCTGTCGGCCTCGGACGGGTACCCCATCGCGAGGCTCGCCGAGTACTGAATACCCAAGTCTTTATCCGAAAGCTCTCCCGATCGCTCGGCAATCAGTTCCGCACCACGACCCGGCTTACTCGGAAAAATGACCGACGTGAAGTACTTGCCCTTAACCGCGACCCAATCGACATCCCCTCGGAGCGAGTTCTCCGTATAAGTCTCGTCCATGACCTTGGCATACTCAACAGCGCCTCCAGTCTTGGCGAACGCGCCCGTAGCACGGACCTCGTTCTCACGGTCGATCTCGGTGAACGGGATGGCACCGTTCCAGATAAGCTCATAGCCCGAGGGCGTCAAGAAGGACTCCGATCCCGTCATAGCCAACTCGAATCCTACCTCGTAAGAGTCCGGCGTAAACGTGTAGATCATCGAGATAGAGCCGCTACCCACGCGTGACGTCATTTTCACGCGGACCGGGGCGCTGCCCACCTCGAGCGCATCCCTGGACGTATCACTCTCGAAATAGAAACTCCGGCTGTCATAGACTCGGCTAGACGGCGTGGTGAACACCATACCGAGGGCACCGGCTTGAGACGGATCCACCAACTGAACCAGACTAGAATCCGCGGCGTCGTGGTATTCATTCAGCTCGAACGAAACGAGCGTTCCCCCTTTCGTGGAAAGGACGGCCGAATACAGAGACGAGGTCACGCGTATCGTCCGCTCGGTCCCGGTCGATACGCCCGCAATAGTAGGGTCCGAGGACAGCTCGTCCTGCGTTCTCAGCGCTTCGCGCCCCAGCTGTTGCCGGGGCTCCTCGGGCTCCGGAGCCACCTCCTCAACAAAGACTGAGTCCGCGGACAGCACCTCCGCAGGGGGTTGTAGGGGGGGCGCCAGCCAGGTGAGCCACACCACCATGATCAGGGCGATCAATATGGTGGCTGTTACAACGTTACGATCCACGAATCAATTGGTCTGGGGTGAGCCCGATTCCGGGGAGAGTTGCCTTGCCAGGCGCCGAACCAACTCGGCTACAGTTCCTGACAGATCACGCGCGAGCCGGGTGCCAAGAGGTCTCCGACCCGAACCACCATCCAAAACCAAGACGGTGACCCCAAAATAAGCGGGGACGCTAACGTCAATCTGGGATCTCAGTTCGGGCAATGCCTGAACGCGAAAAGCCTCCCTCAACTGCCGACGGCGGCGGATGCGGGAGACCCCACGAAGGTCACGCCTTGTTGCAACGCCCATCTGTACGCGAGTACCTGGGGGCAGTTGCGCCGCCTCAACCAGGCGGGCGGTGACGGTAATTGGACCCGTTCTTACACGGGCTACGGCAGGATCTCCTCGACGAAAAAGCGCCCGGATGAGCGGCCGCCTCTTCAGGCGGGAGCTACGCGGGTACTTTTTAGACTCCGGGAGTAACCTCCCAGCGCCGGAAGTCCGGCCCGGCTGCACGCTACTTGGTGGCGCGGGTGTCGCTGACAGTCAGTGCTTTTCGGCCCTTTGCGCGGCGGCGGGCAAGCAACTTGCGTCCGTTCTTGGTGGCCATGCGCGACCGGAAACCGTGCTTGTTCGCACGCTTGCGTCGGCTAGGCTGATAGGTAGGTTTCATTACTCTGCGTTCTCGATGGGATGGCTGCCGCCGAAAACGGCACAGAGGGCGAAATATAAGACCTTTTAATCAGTCTACAACGCGCCCGGTTGACTATCTTGTGAATGCCGTCCTATTATGGCCGGCTAGGCGGGAATAGCTCAGTTGGTAGAGCATCAGCTTCCCAAGCTGAGGGTCGCGGGTTCGAGTCCCGTTTCCCGCTCAATTCTTGCCACAAGCGGCTCGCTAACGCGTTGGCTCGTCGCCGGTTGCCGTATTCTCAGTCCGAATCCCCACTATTGGGCGGTTAGCTCAGCTGGTTAGAGCACCTGCTTTACACGCAGGGGGTCACAGGTTCGAATCCTGTACCGCCCACAGGTTGACTTGGAAGACAGTAGGCACGCAAGGGGTGGCCGTCTATCCAGCCGGTTCAGACCCCAAGTCTGCTCCCGATTTGGAGGCCTTGGACTCGCCTCGAGGGGCCGAACTTGCTGCTCGGTCGGACGCCCTAGTCTGTGACACGGCCTTAGCCAGCGCGAGGTTCAGATTCCCCTGCTGGAAGGGCTCTTCGATAAAGCTAGAGAAGCCCGCGTCGAGCAGCCTCCCCGGATCTCTCGGAATGATCTGCGTGGCTATCGCCAGAATTCGATTTGAACCTAGCTCGCGCCCCATTCGCCGTGCCGCCTCCTCTATCTCATGGGGGGCTCCGCTGTTTACGTCGATGACTACGGCCTCCCAGCCTCCGTCGGTGACCAGGTGAACGCCTTCTTTGGGCGTGCCCACTACCGAAATGTCGAAATCCGCACCACCGAGGGTAGCCAGATGGTCTGCCGCATCCGCCCCTGCGCTTACTAGCAGAACCTTCTTTGCGGGCGGGCCACCTTTATCGAACTGATCCGCCAATGGGAAATCCACGTGTACCGAGGTACCCACGCCCTTTTCCGATTCAATCGAAATGACGCCGCCCAGGCGATCAACTAGTTTCTTGGTGACCGTCAGACCCAGTCCGGAGCCTTCGTGCTCGCGGTTCGCGTCCATTTGCTCCTGCCTGAAGTCATCAAAGAGATGAGGCAAGAATTCGGCTGAAATGCCGACGCCTGTGTCCGTAACGGTCAGTCGGGCCAAGCCCTCCACGAGTGACACGGATACGCGCACTCCGCCGCCGTCGGTGAACTTCACTCCATTGTCCACAAGATTGGTGACAATGCGCTCCACGCAGGCCGTGTCAAGATCGCACCAGACCGCGTGGCCGGGATCGTCAAAGCGCATAGCGAGACTCTTCCGGCGGGCCGTGGGCTCCAGGCCTGCCACGAGATTGCGTACCTGCTCGGCAAGGTCAACCCTGCTGACCTCGATACCGTCCCTTCCGGACTCGAGTCGGGCCAGTTCCAACACGGAGTTGATGGTACTCAGGAGGCGATGCGCGCTCTCCCGGATCAGACTGGTAAACTCCTGCAGTCCTGGATGAACCTCGTCATGCAGCACCTGTGAGAACCCCATGATTCCCGAGATGGGGGTGCGAATCTCGTGCGACATATTTGTGAGGAAGGCCGTTTTGAGACGCGCCATGTCCTCCGCGCGATCTCTCGCTATTACTAGCTCCTTCTCATACAGCTCGCGCTCTGCGTCCAGTCGGGATCGGTGGACACCAATGGCCAAGAGGTCTGCAACGTCCCGCCCTATGCTGAAATCCTCATCCGAGAAGGCTTTGACTTCCTGTGCCTGCATGCATAGCACGCCAACCACCTCGTCGCGCACCACCATCGGGATGTCCACGTAGCTCTTTACGCCCTCTGCCAACAGCAACTTATCTGTTGCGGTCGGCTGTTCCTTCGCGTCTAAATCGCTGCAGTGCAAAATCTGGGGCACAGTTTGTACTGAACCGAACGGGACGTCATCCCCCACCATGCTTCCCTTGAGGACGTCTGACTTCAAACCGACAATCCGTGCGCTCCCCTTGCTCAGGTCACTCTCAATAAGACTCAATCTTGCGGCGGGCACGAGGTTAATGGCAAGGCTCAGCGCCATATCGGCCGACTCCTCAACAGACTTGCCCTCAAGCAACGAACGCTCCACAGCGTTCAGCAATTGGAGGCGCTCGGTATAGCGGCGAAGTGAAACCTCCGCCTTCTTCCGAACTCCGACCTCGTGTTCCAGATCGGATTTCCGCTTCTCAAGGTGCCGGTTGAGCTCCTCGAGATCCGCCATTGCTGAGGCCATCGTACTCTCAAACAGCGACTTGTACTTGGACTCGCTCTTCTTCAGCGACCGCTCGTTTTCGCGATGCTCCTTGACCGACGAATAGAGATTTCCGGCTTGCAGTCGCACAGACTTGTGCCGCTGTTGCCATTCTTCGGCCGTGCTGCGCATGCGCCCCATGTGAAGGCCGCCAAAGCCGGTTGCCAGCGCCAGCAGAATCAGAAACAGAGAGAAGCCTGCGAGCATCTTTCGATCCGTCTGGAGACTTACCTCAAGCGACTCGCGGGAAAAGCCGACATACACTGTCGCGGCTATCCACTCGTTCTGAACAACCGACGCAGTCACCTCCTGAAGGTCCTGCTCCCGGAATACTGCGGCTGCCTCCTCCCAGATTGAATCAATTTCTACGTCGGGCAGGGCTGAGGCAAGCACCTCACCGCGTTCTCCCATCACGACCGCATAGGCCAGGTCAGGATGAAGCCTGGCCAAGTCCGCTCCCTTCTGGATACTCGGCTTGTTCCCGCTTCCTACGCCTTCGCGAGAGCTCTCAACGAGGTAATCGGCAGTAGACCGCGCCCTGAGGGCCAACGCCTCTTCGGCTCGACCCTGCATTTGGGCCGGCACGAATACGTAGAGCCCTACACCCGTCGCCGCCAGAAGTATGGCGACAGTCATTATGACAACAGTAAATCGTCGGGATTTCTTCATCTAGGACGGAAGGCGTGGGCGCCTTTCCTGTATCGGCAGAGTCACACGTTCTGTTAGCGGCAAAGTGACAGGATTTCCAACAATGCGGCGGTCATTGCGGAGGCCTGAACACCCCGCTATACTGCACACAAAGCCATCGCGCATATGGGAGACTTCGATTGGATACAGAAACCGGTGGCATCACCGCAGCTCGTCAAGGAACTCAGTCAGTCGCTGAACGACCTTCCGGAGGCGTTAGCCCAGTCTCTTTTTCTCCGCGGCATTCGCTCACTAGAAGACGCTCGCCTCTTCTTTCGCGGCTCTAGCGAGGCCCTGCACGATCCGCAGGAGATGGCCGGTATGGAGATTGCGGCCCCGCGAGTTGCCGCCGCCATAAGAGCCAAGGAACGAGTGGTGGTCTACGGAGACTATGACGTGGACGGGACCACCTCCACGGCCATGGTCACCCACTTCCTACGCGATCGAGGGGTGCCTGCCGCGTACTTCATCCCTGACCGGTTTCGACACGGATACGGACTCTGCAACGCAGGAATCGACGAAGTGGTGGAGATGGGCGCAACCTTGATGATCGCCATAGATTGTGGCGTAACGGCCATCGATGAGGTGGCCTATGCAAAAGGACGAGGGCTAGACGTGGTGATCTGCGACCACCACACCCCTCCGGAGACATTACCTGACGCCCTGGCGGTACTGGATCCAAAGCGCGTTGACTGCGGCTACCCATGTAAGGACCTCTGCGGATGCGGAGTGGCCTACAAGATGATCTCTCGGACTGCGGCCATCCTTGGCGAAGAGCCAGAAAGTGTCCAGCAATATCTCGACCTGGTTGCGCTCGCGACGGCCGCAGACGTGGTCCCGCTCCGCGGAGAGAACAGAATCCTCCTCAGAGAAGGCCTCAAGCGTCTGCGGGAAGGCTCTCGCCTGGGAATTAGGCATCTTGCCGAGGAGGGCAATGTGAACCTGCCGGAGTGCAATACACGCGCCATCCAGTTTGCCCTAGCTCCGCGGATCAATGCAGCCGGACGTCTTGGCGATGCCAAGCGTGCCGTCAAACTCATGCTCGCCGAGGACGCGGAAGAGGCATCGTCACGTGCTCGCGAACTCGAGCGCGTCAACACAGAGCGGAGAGCGCTTGACAAGAAGGTCTTGGAAGACGCCGAGCGCAGGGCGCGCATTCTCGTGGATGCGGGCCGCTCATCGATTCTGCTGTACGATCCCGATTGGCACCTTGGCGTCCTTGGGATCGTCGCTGCCAGACTGGTTGATGGCCTGAGAATGCCCACTGTCCTCCTGGGACGGGCGAACGGAATGGCCAAGGGCTCTGCACGCTCCACCGAGGGCGTGAATGTCTACAAGGCGCTGGCCGCTTGCTCCAGCCTGCTGACCGCATTCGGAGGACACGACTATGCAGCCGGCATGGCGCTCGATCCCGATCTCGTGCCAGAATTTGAACTGGCCTTCGAAAACGCCATAAGGAGCGCATCTACCGGAACCCCGGCAAGGCGCCGGCTGGAATTTGACGCTGAACTCCCAGTCTCTCAGATCGATGCCCGCTTCTGGGCTGTGCTCGAGCAGTTTGAGCCCTTCGGCGCGGAGAACGATCCGCCTTTGTTTGTCAGCCGTGGAATAACGGTCGCCGGACTGCCGCGCCTGCTTGGGAAGACAAGCGATCACCTAAAGTTCAGGGTGCGAGACGGAGATTCACCGAGCTGCGACGTGATCGGATTTCGGATGGCCTCCCACTTCGATGTGGTTTCAGATGCCTTCGGCAATAGATCCGCACTCGATATCGCCTATTCCGTGACGGAAAACAATTGGAACGGGGTTCGGTCCCTTCAGCTGCACCTGAAGGACGTGAAGCCTTCGACGAGCTGACGGTCAGCGAGGAAAGAAAGTCCATAACTTGTCATTACACGTAACGACATTTATATTTGGTCGTTGGCGACTATGCTGACGATCCTTCCGTGTTCAATCAGACGGTTACCTCTATGTGGGAATTCATCTCCCAGCCCTGGCCTTGGTATGTATCCGGGCCCTTGATCGGGCTGGTCGTCCCGATGCTGCTCCTAGCAGGCGGAAAGCAATTCGGCGTCTCCGAGAACCTGCGCCATATCTGCGCGGCCGCGATTCCGGGCCGGGTATCCTTCTTCCAGTACGACTGGAAAGCGGGGATCTGGAATCTGACGATGGTAGCCGGCGTGCTTATTGGCGGGTTCATCGCTGCGACATTCTTGTCTTCAGGGGTGCCCATCGCGCTTTCAGCCGCCACCGTCTCTGACCTTCAAGCGCTCGGTCTCACCGAGTTCCAGGGCCTAGCGCCGGACAGCCTCTTCAGCATGGAAGGCCTGCTCTCGCTCAAGGGCTTCCTGATCATAGTCGGAGGAGGCTTTCTGGTTGGTTTCGGATCCCGATACGCAGGAGGCTGCACATCCGGGCACGCCATAAGCGGCCTGGCGGATCTGCAGCTCCCCTCCCTGATTGCCGTAATCGGGTTCTTTGCAGGCGGCTTGCTTGCGACCTTCTTCATCCTGCCAATGCTTCTCTGAGACTGCCATGAACGCATCCAACAAGTCACGGCGGCTCGGCCTATACCTCCTGATCGGGGTTTACTTCGGAATCGTCCTCTCGAAGAGCGAGGCCATTTCCTGGTTCCGCATCCAGGAGATGTTCCGTTTCCAGGCCTTCCACATGTACGGCATCATCGGTGTCGCCGTTGTCGTCGGGCTGATAGCCGTGCAGCTCATCAAGCGCACCCGGGCCAAGGACCTGGACGGCGTAGAGATCCACATTCAGCCTAAGCAGCTAGGAGCCGGCACCCGGTACTGGCTAGGTGGAACCATCTTTGGAATTGGCTGGGCGCTCACGGGCGCCTGCCCCGGGCCCATGTTCGCACTTATTGGCAACGGGATCTATGTCATGATCGCCGCGCTCCTTGCAGCGGTCATCGGAACCTGGACCTACGGCGCCCTTCGCCCTCACCTGCCGCACTAGAGGAGACGTAAAAGACATGTTCTTCCGACAAATCGTAGACGAGAAACTCGCGCAATATGCCTACCTCGTAGGCTGCCAAAAGACGGGCGAGGCGCTGGTCATCGATCCGCAGCGCGACATTGACCGCTATATCCGCATCGCCGAAAAGAACGGCCTGGAGATTGTGGCCGTGGCGGACACGCACATCCACGCCGACTACCTCTCCGGGACCCGAGAATTCGGTGAGCGCGGGGTGCTGGTCTATGCCTCTAATGAGGGAGACGCGGATTGGAAGTATGAGTGGCTGATCAATTCAAAGTACAGGTACTCGCTCCTGACCGACGGCGACACGTTTCGCGTGGGCAACATTGAGTTCCGGGCCGTTTTCACTCCAGGGCACACCCCTGAGCATCTGAGTTATATGATCACTGATATCGGCGGAGGCGCCGATCAGCCAATCGGCTTGGCCTCGGGCGATTTCGTCTTTGTCGGCGACCTCGGGAGGCCTGACCTTCTGGAATCAGCAGCTGCCGTAGTCGGGGTCATGGAGCCCTCAGCAAGAAAGCTCTACCACTCTGTACAGCGCTTCCTGGAGATGGACGACTATCTGCAGGTCTGGCCGGGACACGGAGCCGGCAGCGCCTGCGGGAAGGCTCTCGGGGCTATTCCTGAGACCACTGTGGGCTACGAACGGCGATTCAACGCGTCCATTCAGGCGGCTATCCGCGGCGAGGACGAGTTCGTTGCCGCCATCCTGGATGGCCAACCCGAACCGCCGATGTACTTCGCGCGGATGAAGCGTGACAACAAGATGGGACCTCCGGTTCTGGGAGACCTCCCGAATCCCCACCTCCTTTCCCTCGGAGATCTGGGCGATCTGGCCGACCGCACGGACGTGGTTGTGGTGGATGCCCGCCTCGATCGTGAGGGATACCTCAATGGACACCTTCCCGGATCCCTGCTAGCGCCTTTCAACAAGACGTTCAACACGGTGGTCGGGTCTTTTGTGGAAGAAGACACCGACATCTACCTGATCATCGACGAAGGACATGTTGGAGAAGCGGTTCGGGACCTGATCCGCATCGGATTGGACCGCATCGCAGGATACGCCACACCTGACATGCTCGACATCTATCGGGATAAGGGCGGACGACTGGACACAGTGGCCCGCGCCCACATGGACGACATTCCCCGGCTGAAATCGGAGGGTGTAACCATCCTGGACGTCAGAAACGCGGCGGAGTGGCAGGAAGTCCGCGTGCCGGACTCTGAGAACATCGCCTACCCGCGCCTTTTGGTCCGGAAAGACGAAGTGCCGACGGGTGCGAAGATCGCGGTCCACTGCATGACCGGAGGACGCAGTTCGGTGAGTGCTGGACTGCTCAAGCGCCTAGGCCATGACGTCATCTTCCTTGATGGGGACTTCACTGTCTGGTCGCTAGGCCACGAAACGGCCAGCGGCATTCCGGACACGGCCACCGCCTGACCGCTCCGGCACCGAACACGGCATGCCACCGCCCCCCAGGGCCTAACCCAATCCTGAGTTGGAGTCGACACGACTATCGCCGCGTCGCGGGCTTTCCCTTCCGCTCCTCAGCCAGCTGAAGGGGTACGACCGGACTGGGTTGCGCGCAGACATCTTGGCCGGTCTGACCGTAGGGGTGATGCTCATCCCTCAGGGAATGGCCTACGCCCTCGTGGCGGGCCTTCCTCCTATCTACGGGCTTTATGCAGGCCTGGCCCCACTGCTGATCTACTCCCTGTTCGGGACCTCCCGCCACTTGGCGGTAGGCCCGGTGGCGATGATTTCGTTACTGGTCGCTACGTCCGTGGCTCCCCTTGCAGGAGGCGACGCCGCCCGCTACCTAGAGCTGGCCATCCTTCTGAGCCTCTTGAGCGGAGGCTTCTTGCTGGCTTTCGGGGTCCTGCAGGCTGGGTTTCTGGCAAGCTTCCTTTCGCACCCTGTGCTGACCGGGTTTACCGGCGCCGCAGCTATCATCATAGGGTCCAGTCAGCTCCGGCACGTCCTGGGCGTGGACCTGCCGTCCGGCGAAGGCGCGGCGCGAACCATCTGGAGTGCGATTGGGCACATTCCTGAGGCCAACCTCTTCGCACTAGCGTTTGCGGCAGGGGGCATACTGATTCTCGTTTTGGCCAAGATGTCCCGCAAACGACTGCCTGGGGCACTGATCGTGGTTGTTGCGGGAACGCTACTGTCTTGGCTATTCCGAGACGCCATCTCCGGACTCTCCCTTATCGGGGCCATCCCAGCTGGGCTTCCGGCGGCCAGCCTGCCATCGCTTTCGGCGGTGGATGCCAAGAGTCTGGTTCCGGCTGCTCTGGTCATAGCGCTGGTAGGCTACATGGAGTCCATTGCCATCGCAAAGTCGATGGCGCACCGGCACGGATACCGCATCGATGCCAGCGGCGAACTCAGGGCGCTGGGCTTGGCCAACATCGCGGGCGCGTTTCTTCAGGCCTTTCCGACGACAGGCGGCCTCAGCCGCACTGCTGTGAACGAGCAGGCGGGTGCGCGCTCCAACCTGGCCGGCATCGTTGCGGCCCTGGTAGTGGTTCTTGTCCTGCTCTTTCTGACGGCCAGCTTCTATTATCTGCCGAAGGCGGTTCTGGGCGCCATCATTCTCGTCGCAGTCGCCGGCCTGGTTGACATCCGAGAGTTTCGTCGACTCTGGCGCGTGAGCAAGTCCGAGTTCGGGCTGGCTGCGCTTACGGCCGCCGCCACCCTCTTTATGAGCGTAGAGGCTGGCATCCTAATCGGTGTGGTCGCCTCGTTGGCTATCGTGGTGCAGCGGTCATCGCGACCCCATACGGCAGTTCTCGGACGGCTGCCGGGCACTTCGACCTTCCGAAACATTGCCCGAAACACGGAAGCCGAGACCATACCAGAGATTCTCGCCTATAGAATTGATGCTTCCCTCTATTTCGCGAACATCGAATTCATCACCGATCAGGTTCTCGAGCTCCTGAAGGACGCCCCTGGTGTCCGGGCCCTAGTCCTCGATCTGTATGCGGTAAACCGTATCGATTCGACCGCAGAACACGGTCTCGAAGAGCTGATTGCCGTCCTTGCCAGGCGCAAGGTCAAGACCGTATTTGCCGGGCTCAAGGGACCCGTTCGCGATACCCTCGAAGCGGCTGGGATGCTGGCCAGCGGGGAAGGACCGGACTCGTATGCGGACGTACAATCAGCCGTGAATGCATTGACAATTGCGCCTTTGCATTCGTAAAAAAATGGGGGCAGTCACGCCTTCTGCATTGTTTTACACGCTCCCACCTATATTACTCCTCCCACCAACACACGCAAGTCATGGATATCAAAGCCCACAGTCGTCGGGATTTTCTGAAGCGGGTAACCGCAGCCAGCGCAGTCGGCATCGGAGCCAGCACCGTTCTAGCCGCCTGCGGTGGCGAAGAGTCCGGGAGTGCCCCTGCGGCTGAAGCCCCAGCAGCAGCAGCAGCACCAGCAGCAGCGCCGTCCGGATGCATGGACACAGCTGGTCTGACGGAGCAGGAAGTCGCCATGCGCAACTCCCTGGCCTATGTCGATGTGACCCCGGACGCGGCAAAGAATTGCCTCAATTGCTCGCTCTACCTGGCAGCAGCCGCGGGTGCGTCCTGCGGCGGTTGCAATCTGCTGAAGGGACCCATCGCTCCCAACGGATACTGCATCTCCTGGGCACCGGCGCAGACCTGAGCCTACCGAGTTTGATGGAAAGCGCCGTCCGGGCTCCGGGCGGCGCTTTTCTTTTTTGTGCTGTCCCAACTGTCTGTACTTGAAAATGGCGGCCTCCGGCTGGATTCAAGACTATGATCGACGGACGCTGAAGGGTGACCTGACAGCGGGACTCACGGTGGGCGTGATGCTTATCCCGCAGGCCATGGCGTATGCCCTGCTGGCCGGCGTTCCACCCGTCTATGGACTCTACGCCTCCCTCGTACCGCTGGGCGTCTATGCCTTGCTAGGTACGTCTCGCCAACTGGCGGTCGGTGTGGTTGCCATTGACAGCCTGATCGTCATAGCGGCAATCGCTCCGCTGGCGGAGACCGGCAGCCAGGCGTTTGTGGCGGCCGCGGTCTTGCTGGCCGGAATGACTGGCCTTATTCAGTTGGGCCTCGGTCTGGCCAGATTCGGATTCCTAGTTGCCCTGCTGTCCCGCCCGGTGATCTCTGGCTTCGCCTCGGCCGCAGCCATAACCATCGGCCTCAGCCAACTTCCCGGACTTTTGGGGGCGCCATTTGCCGGATTGCCCACTATCTGGCGGCTGATCGCAGGGGCAGGGACTCTAGCTAGCGGCGCTCACCTCATCTCAGCCGGGATCGGGATAGGAGCCATACTCCTCCTGATGGCTTTCCGGAAGCTTCGACCGGGTTTCCCTGCGGCATTGGCGGCTGTTGTCCTGAGCATTCTGACCGTTTGGCTCTTGCGCTTGGATGTCGAAGGCGTCCCAATAGT
>JBLFXH010000034.1:0-18608 GCA_047611125.1 Rhodothermales bacterium | reverse complement strand
ACGACGACACCGTGCGTGGTGGTGAAGTAGACTGCTGTACCTGTGCGGACCGGGTTGGCATACTGGTCTCCCGCTATGATGGCGATTGAATTCGAGACGCCAAAGATGTTGAGCCCCGGAAAGTTGAACTTGGCGGGCCCAACGCTGAAGTGCGTTTGATCGGGGAGTCCCCCGTGAACACTGATGGCAACCGGCTGCGAACGAACCGTCTTGCCGGAAACGGCGGTCTCTGCGACGACCTGCGTAACACCGGCGCGGGTCCCGCTGGATAGCGTCACGATGACTACACCGTTGTTATCCGTGGCAGCCGAGGCCGGCGCGAGTGACTCGCCTCCTTGGGGCTGTACGCCGAATCTGAAGTTGACCAGGGTGCTGTTATCCAGAACCACCGGACGCCCAATGCTGTCAACCACCTGAAAAGTCATGGAAGCGATCTCTTCAGAGCCGCCTTCCCGAACCCCGATCACGGTAGCCGACTGCTGCAAGAGAAGAATGCTGTGCGCACGTCCGGACTCCGGTTCACTGGCCACCACCTGTTCGAGTCGCAGGGTGGGTACCTGAATCGTGCGCCCTGCCAGAGCCAGAATGGTTACGCTGGTGCCGCCAAAACCATCGCTTCCGGCAACGACCTGCAGGTCCATCGTGCTGTCAATGTCCACACTGATGTCAAAACTGCCATCGACATCGACCTCGAAAAGGAGATCAGGGGGCAGAATGCGGACAAATGCTCCGTCCACAGGATTATTTGTCTCCTGATTCAGGACAGTTCCGGTGAGCATTACGACTCCTCCGGTCTCTTCCTCAGGCGAAAAAGCGTCACATCCGACGGCGGCAAGGGCGATTGCCGCGAAAACAGCGGGGAAAAAAAAGCGTCGCATGGCTCAGGTATCAGGGTGGTATGCCCCCTCCGAGACCAAGACCGTACCAATCGCGACTAGAAGCCTAGCTGGCCCCACACCCAGACCAGGGTCCGGACTCCTAATCCGGCACAAATTGCTACGATCACTACCCCTAGGCCCAGGTACCAGCGCGGGAGGCGGGCATTTGATTGCCGGAATGCCACGAACACCACAACTCCGGCTATCAGCGGGAGCAGGATCCCGTTGGCGGCCTGCGCCGCTACGATGAGCTTGAGTGGGCTGACGTCGGTCAAACCGAACAGGAGGCCAGAGGCAATCACAGACATCCAGATACCACGGAAACGCCAGGGATAGCGGCCCCGATCCCACGCGAAGAGCTCGGTGATCCCCGCTGCGGCGGCCAGCGGCGCGGTCACCGCGCTGGTCAGTCCCGCGGCAAGAAGGCCGGCCGCAAAGAGGAAGCGGGAGGCCGTCCCGGCGGCTGGCTCCAGAAGTATGGCAAAGCCGGCTATAGTCGAAGGTGCCTCCTGCGGTGACAGCGCGGCGCCGGTTGCTAGAATGGCAATCGAAACCACACCACCAAGAGGGATGAATAGCGCCATCCCCGCCAGCTCACCCTTCCATCCTGTTTCCGCGGAGTCCTCGTTCCAGTAGGACTTGGTGGCGCTGGCGTGGAGGAACAGGTTATAGGTCACCACTGTGGTCCCCATTAGGGCAACGACGGTCAGGATGCTTCCATCCGGAACGCGAGGAGCGAGGAGCCCGGAGAACAGGCCTCCAAGGTCTATCCCAGCCATCACAGCCGAGGAGACGAAGAGGACGCTCATGAGCGCGACCATGCCTGCCAGCACCCGGGTGATGCCCTTCAGGTCTAGCAGCAGCAAAAGGGCAGTGGCCGCGGCGCAAAGGACCAGCGGGATCTCCCTGCCCCACCCGAAGGCCACGTCCAACCCCGCACCGGCTCCCAGTAGGTTTCCGGTCTCGAATGCGGCGCAGCCGACCCACAGCCCAAGTACAACGAGGGTAAACACAAACCCGCGCACCACAGGAGTGCTCGCCAAATCGCGGAGCGCATCGCCTAGGCCTTGACGCGCCAGAATCCCGGACGCGGCGGTAAATGATTGCAGGACAAACACGGCCAGGGCCGAGAAGACGAGCACCCAGCCCAGCGCGTAGTCAAACCTGACTCCGGCAGATGCGCAAGTCAGGACCGTTCCAGGCCCGACAAACGCCGCGACAACCAGTGAGGAAGTGCCGAGTCTTCGTCTTCGCGGTGCGGGGGGGCTGTCTGATCCATCTGTCATAGTGAAGTGAAGTTTTTGCGAGGGAGAAACCGGTTGGTCACCCTGGCATGCAAGGACGCTGCCCCTAGATGTAGGGCCCCCAAATTAGAAGAGTTAAGGAGCATGTCCATAAAGACCGTCGACGTCGACAAACTTGCTGCCGCTACGGGCAACATGTACGAGACAGTAGCGATTCTCTCAAAGCGTGCCCGCCAGGTTGCCATGCACACCAAGGCGGAGCTGGATGAGAAACTGGCCTACTTCGAGGGCTTTGATCAGGAATTGGAAGATCCCCGCTTCCAGGAAGAGCAGTCACGCATCTCCCTGGAGTACGAGAAGCGCCCCGAACCCACCGAGGCTGCCATTGATCAGTTCCTCAACGGCGAAATCTACTTCCGTGAGCCTGCATCGATAGACGACGAGTTCTAGTATATGACGGCCCCGTACTGATGGGCTCAGAGATTGACGAAAAGGGGTGACCGCCGCGGGTGGTCACCCCTTTTTCTATTGAGGCCCGCGGCGCCGCCGGCCCGCCGCCCGGTCCACATATGTGCCTGGCTTTTTCGGGAAGGAAGGGCGAAACGATTGCGCCCTCGTCCGGTACCAACCAATTCTGTCCAAACGCCAGAATCTGGGTCCGAGGCCCGGTAAATGGAAGACCTCATTGTTATTCGGGGAGCCCGGGAGCACAACCTCCAGAATATTGATCTGGAGATTCCGCGGAATCAGCTCGTAGTGATCACCGGACTCTCGGGTTCCGGCAAGTCTTCGCTGGCCTTCGACACCATCTATGCGGAGGGTCAGAGGCGGTATATGGAGAGTCTGTCCGCCTACGCGCGGCAGTTTCTGGGCATGATGGAGCGTCCGGATGTGGACCACATTGACGGGCTGTCTCCGGTCATCGCCATTGAGCAGAAGACCGTTAGCCGAAATCCCCGATCCACGGTTGGGACGGTCACGGAGATCTATGATTTTCTCCGACTCCTCTTTGCGCGCGCGTCCACGGCCTACTCCTACGTCTCCGGGGCCCCGATGCGAAAGCAGACCGACGAGGAAATAGTCGATGGGGTCATGGCGCTTGCCGAAGGGACGCGAGTGATCCTGCTGGCGCCTGTTGTGAAAGGCCGGAAGGGTCACTACCGGGAGCTCTTCCAGCAGGTGGGGCGCCAGGGCTTCGAGCGCGTACGGGTTGACGGCGAACTGCTCGAGATCACCGCGGGGATGAAGTTGGACCGGTACAAAACGCACGACATCGAGATCGTGGTCGACCGAATCGTGATCCAAGAGGATGTGCGAACACGCGTTTCCAGGTCTGTAGAAACCGCCCTCGGCATGGGCGGCGGTACGGTGATTGCTGCGGTAGTGGGCGGCCCGAGTGATGAGGGAGACCGCCTCTATAGTCGCCATCTGTTCAGCCCGGAGGATGGGGTCTCCTACGACGATCCCTCACCGAACACGTTCTCCTTCAACTCACCGTACGGGGCCTGTCCAGAGTGCAACGGTCTCGGGGTGCGCCGTGAGTTGGATCCGGAGCTCATTGTGCCTGATCTGGCCAAGACAGTCGATGAAGGGAGTCTCGCGCCGCTCGGCAAGCCTCGGGACGTCTGGATCTTCAGCCAGATTCGTGCTGTGGCCGAGGCCTACGGGTTTGATTTCGAAACCCCGTTTGAAAAGCTTACTGACCGACAGAAGGAGGTCCTCCTAGAGGGCGCGGGTGAAGAGCAGTTCGACATCGTCTACAAGTACAAGAACCGGGAAGTTCGCTACAAGCACCGGTTCACGGGAGTGCACGGCCACATCTGGCACACCTACGAGCAGACCTCCTCGGCCACCTCGCGCAAGTGGGCCGAGAGCTTTATGCGGAAGCGAGATTGTTCGGCCTGCGGCGGAGGGCGCCTGAAACCGGAGAGTCTGTCGTTTCGCATCGGAACCAGCAACATTGCCGAGCTGGCCCGCATGGACCTGGAGAGCCTGCGTGCCCATTTTGACACGGTGGAGTGGGGCGAGCGGCAGTGGGTGATTGCCCGACAGATTGTGAAGGAGATCTGCGAGCGATTGGATTTCATGTTGGATGTCGGCGTCGGCTACCTGAGTCTGGATCGAACGGCCCGCACCCTTTCCGGCGGCGAAAGCCAGCGCATTCGCCTGGCCACCCAGATCGGTACGCAGTTGACCGGTGTGCTCTACGTACTGGACGAGCCTTCAATCGGCCTGCACCCCCGCGACAATGCGCGGTTGATTGAGTCTCTCAAGCGCCTGAGAGATCTGGAGAACTCAGTCCTGGTGGTGGAGCACGATCGGGAGATGATTGAGGAGGCCGACTTCGTCATTGACCTCGGCCCCGGTGCCGGCGAGCATGGCGGCCACGTGATCGGTGCCGCCAAACCGAAGGATCTCCCGGCCAGCACCAACGGATTCGCCAGCCTCACCACGGCCTACCTGCGGGGCGAGAAGCAGATCGCCATTCCGAAGGAACGCCGCCCCGGGACCGGTGAGTTCATGGAATTACACGGAGCGCGCGGCCACAACCTGGTGGGCGACACCCTGAGGTTGCCCCTGGGCACATTCATTTGTGTGACCGGCGTCTCGGGCTCCGGCAAGTCTTCTGTGGTCAACCAGACCCTGTACCCCATTCTGGCCAACTACTACTTTCAGGCGAAGCAGGTGCCGCTGCCCTACGACGAAGTCGTTGGCCTGGACCTGGTGGACAAGGTCATAGACATAGACCAGAGCCCCATCGGTCGCACGCCGCGCTCAAACCCGGCTACCTATTCAGGCCTGTTCTCGCACATACGTGACCTGTTTGCGCAGATGTCCGAGTCGCAGATTCGCGGCTACAAGGCGGGGCGGTTTTCCTTCAACGTCAAGGGCGGGCGCTGCGAGACGTGCAAGGGCGCGGGGATCGTGAAGCTGGAAATGAACTTCCTCCCGGACGTCTACGTGGAGTGCGAGACGTGCAACGGCAGGCGCTACAACCAGGACACCCTGGACGTGCGGTTCAAGGGCCGCTCGATTGCGGATGTTCTCGAGATGACCGTGTCCGAAGCCTTGCTGTTCTTCGAGCATGTCCCGCGGATTGAGCGCAAGCTGCGTACTCTTGCCTCGGTTGGACTGGGGTACATCCGGCTTGGCCAGCAGGCCACGACCCTGTCCGGCGGCGAGGCCCAGCGCGTAAAACTGGCGAAAGAACTCTCTCGCCCGGGGACCGGGCAGACCTTGTACATACTGGACGAGCCTACGACCGGCCTCCACTTCGAGGACATTCGGCACCTCATGGGCGTGCTCCAGGCGTTGGTCGACAAGGGAAACACGGTGCTTGTGATCGAGCACAACCTTGACGTGGTCAAGGTGGCAGATCACGTGATAGACCTGGGCCCCGACGGCGGCAACGGCGGTGGCCGGATCCAGGCTGTCGGGACTCCCGAAGAAATAGCTGCGACCGATACCCACACCGGCCAATTTCTAAAGATCGAACTCGCGAGGGAATCCCACTCGGAGGATGACACCGATGGTCCGGTAGACCTTGATGCCTTGGCTGGAGACGGGGACGATCCCGACGATCCTGATGACGAGATCCTCGAAGAAGAGGACGAATCGCCCGAGTTGGAGCCTTCAGAGACTTGATCACCGCGCCCAAGTGCGCGAGCCTGCCCGATATGGACCCCTCCTTCGTTCCCGAGTACAGCAAGCCCGATGCTCCCGGCATCGCAATGAATTTTGACAACTCGGTCTCCCTCTTGGCCGTGTTTGGGCCTGGGGATGATTTCCCCTCGGCCGCCAATCAGGTGTTCGGCCTGCTGAAAGAGGCCGAAAAGCGCTATCCTGGGTGGCCGCGCGTGTTCTACGTCGAAATCAACGGCCACTCTGGAGAACGAACCGGATTCGACGAGGACTTCTTTGAGTTCCAGCAGGAGTTCTGGTTTGCCACGATCGCGCATTTCGTGACGGCCTTCGATCTGCCGATGACGGGCGGTCTTGTGAACCCACAGCCGCAACGGAACGACGTCCCCGATGTCCTGAATATCACCGCCCCGCCCGAATCGAAATGAAACCGACCATCAGCCTCGGCCTCCTAATCGTTTTCCTGGCCTGCGCCTCAGACGCCCAGGGTCAGACTCGTCCTGGAATTTTGTCCGACGAAGGTGGCCTGACCATGCCGGCTGTCCTGGACATGCGGGAGCGTGCCGAGGTTATTGACCAGCTATTGGAGGACCGACTGAGGACCGTCGTCCCGATGCTTATGCGTCGTGCTGGTATCGACATGTGGGTGATCGCAGCACGCGAGTACAACGAGGATCCGGTCATCGAGACCATGCTGCCAGCAACCTGGCTGGCGGCCCGCCGCAGGACCATTCTGGTGCTGTTTGATGACGGCACCACCGTAGAAGGACTCGCGGTGGCTCGGTACGCGGTCGGGCCGCTGTTCCAGGCGGCATGGAATCCGGAAGAGCAACCTGATCAATGGCAGGCGCTCGCGGACCTGGTAGCCGAGCGGAATCCGACCCGAATTGCGGTCAACGTATCCGATACGTTTGCCCTCGGAGACGGGCTTACACACGCCGAACACGAGGCGCTGATGGCTGCACTGGACCCATCGCTCCAGAGCCGGGTGGTCTCCGGTGACCGCCTCGCGGTGGGTTGGCTCGAGACCCGTACCGAGGCCGAGATGGGTGTCTACCCCCACATCGTCCGCATTGCCCGGACCATCATCCGCGAGGGCTTCTCGGACGCCGTCATCACGCCCGGAGTCACCACTACTGATGATGTCGTGTGGTGGTATCGCCAACGCATCCGTGATCTGGGCCTGATCACCTGGTTTCATCCCAGCGTTTCCGTACAGCGCGCCGAAACCGGCGGACGGGACGGCGATTTTTCAAGTCGACCGGATGCAGCGGTAATCCAGCGGGGCGATTTGCTCCACGTGGACTTTGGAATCAAGTACTTGCGTCTCAATACAGATACCCAGCAGCACGCCTACGTCCTCCGCTCTGGTGAGACCGATGCGCCGCCAGGACTCCGGGACGCCCTGGCGGTGGGTAACCGGTTACAGGATATCCTGACGGGCCAGTTCCAGACCGGTCGCTCCGGGAATGAGATTCTGGCCGGAGCGCTTGCTCAGGCCGCCAGCGAGGGAATCAGGGCGTCCATCTACACGCACCCCATCGGATACCACGGACACGGCGCCGGCCCGACCATCGGCCTCTGGGATCAGCAGGGTGGCGTCCTCGGGCGCGGAGACTATCCTCTCTTCGCAAACACAGCGCACTCCATCGAACTGAATGCGACGGTTTCCATCCCCGAATGGGGCGGAATGGACATTCGCATCATGCTCGAAGAGGATGCGTTCTTCGACGGATCGGCCACGTGGTACATAGATCCACGTCAGGAACAGATGTACCTGATCCGTTAGGAGGTCGGCGTCACGGTGAGGTCGGAAACGTGCACGTTGACCGAGTGATTGAGTCGGATGCCCACCACGCCGTCGGTAATCATGTCCCCTTTCTCCAAGGTTGCCACCTCCTCGTCATTGACCATGAAGGAGATGGTGTCACCGCCAACGGTGACTGAGACCACGTTTGTGATCGTCCCTTCCGAATCGTCAGTCCAACGCTCTATGGCCTCGTGTTCGGTCCAGCCGATCAGTTCTTCAGTCTGGCTGCCATCCCGCACCTTTACCAGGAACTCCCCATTGCGGCGCAGCAGGAAATACAGGTAGTGCTGCTCCTCGGCCTCAAGGTTCGCCCCGGCCATGATCAGTCCGTAGCCTTCGTTCCGGGTGCCTGGATCGAAAAGATGGATCTTGGTCGATGCGGTGAAGAGGCCCTCGCCAACGCTGGCGGGATGGTAGAAAATACCGGCAGGCTTAGTGGTGATGTGCCACCCTGGAGTCATGGTCACAAACCAGGTGTCCATCGTGTCCACGGTGCCAACCGTGTAGTCTGACCCCCGGTCGAAACGCCAGCGCCAGCCAACGGGGAGCGTTCCGTCATCGAGTCCAGCGGCGTTGGTGGCATCCGGCGCAGAGAGGGCTACGGTCTCCTCCGCCTCGGTGACGGGGGCCTCTGGGGTGGACTCTTGGGTACAGCCTGCTACGAGCACTACGGCTAGCGACAGGAAAGTTATGATGGGGCGCATGGTTCTAGTTCTCTGCGGTCAATTCCTGGTGGGTCGCCCGAATGGCGTTGGGGATGTCGTCCTTCCAACTCTCAAGGTAGTGCTCAGGGAAGTCGGGTAGCCGGTCATTTGCCGTTAGGGCGTCAAGGCTCTGCCCCGAAGCCAGGCCCGTCTCAGCAAACTCGATCAGACTCGTTAGGAAGTCCCTAAACATCAGATCGCCCATGTGGACGACATCCGCCTTCTCGAAGTAGACCACCGAATCGCCTCCCGTGTGGGCGGCTCCGTAGTGGCGAAGACTGAGGCCTTCGTCACCGAGATCGATGCTGAGTGCTTCCGCGAAGGTGCTCGCGGGATAGGCCGCAGGCTCCGGCTCACCGTTGGATTCAGTTGGATTCAGTCGTGAAGTTCGCGGCCGGCCCAAGCCGAGCGAGGGCATCGGCGGGAAACAGGGCGGTAGCCGCGAGCGCGGCCGAAGAGCGGACCAGGAACGTGCGTCGTGAGCACATAGAGGTGGGGATGGGGACGAGGCAGACTAACGCAATGCCTGCGAAGCCGGTCCCGACCTGAAACCAAACCGTGGAAATGGCCGTGTCAAACGACCCACCTTACGTCCAGCCGATGCGAATTCGATTTCCAAGCCTCCTTCTCCTAGCCGTTCTGGCCACCACGACGTCGGTTCAAGCCCAGAATCGGGATGCCGAACTCTTGAACCTGATGGAGGAGGCAGGCATACCCGGCCTCGGGGTAGCCGTACTCCTTCGCGGGGAGTTAAGCTACGTTCGGACCTTTGGAGTTCGATCCAACGCAACGAGCCCACGGGCCGACACCAGTTCGGTTTTCGAGGCCGCTTCGCTCACAAAGCCCATTGTGGCCTACATCGCGATGCAGTTGGTGGACGAAGGCGTGCTCAATTTGGACCGGCCTCTGTCCGACTACGTGACCTACCCAGACGTGGCGCATTCCTCCCGTGCGGCGGGGATTACGGCCCGGATGGTGCTCTCCCACACTTCAGGCCTACCCAACTGGCGACCCTCCGCCGGCCGTCTTGATCTGGTAAACGCGCCAGGCCAGACCTTCTCCTATTCGGGCGAGGGGTTCCTGTATCTGCAGCGCGCCATTGAAGCGCTGCTGAGTCGTCCTCTGCACGCGGCCGCTGATGACAGGGTGTTTCTGCCCATGGGAATGACGAGCTCAGGGCTCATCTGGAAGGAAGAGTTTCGCGCGGTCATTGCGGTCGGCCACAGCGCCACCGGTTTGCCCTTTGACAAGTTCGTCCCGACCGAGGCGAACGCGGCCTACTCCCTCCATACGACGCCCTCCGACTACGCTCGATTTCTCGCGAATGTGCTGGCCGGGGAAGGACTCAGCACCGAGTCCGTTTCGGAAATGAACGCATTGCAGGCCGATGCCGAGGAGGGAGTCAGTTGGGGACTGGGTTGGGGCCGTGAGCGGACCTCTCGTGGCCAGGCGCTCTGGCATTGGGGCGACAATCGGGGCTACAAGGCCTTTGTGGCCGGATATCCCGGACAGGGTCGAGGTTTCGTGGTATTGACCAACTCGGACAACGGGATGTTGGCCCTGCACCGCCTGGTAGAGATCCTGGACGATACTCCGCATCCGGCCGTGAATTGGCTGGACTACGAACGATTCGATACGCCGTCGTTCCAGGCAGGGCGGGCGTTGCAGGCGGCGCTGGCCGATTCCACCGCACCGAGTCTGAGGACCGTCTATTCGGACCTGAAGAAGCGCTTCGACCGCGATGCCTTCAATGAGGACACGCTCAACGACCTGGGCTACCGTCTTCTGCGCGCCGGAGAAGGACAATCGGCCATCGCCATTCTCGAACTCAATGTGTCCGAGTATCCCAATGCGGCGAACCCCTATGACAGCCTCGGCGAGGCCTACATGCTCGCGGGCGAGTTGGATAAGGCGCTCCTCAACTACCGTGTCTCTGTGGAACTCGATCCAGAGAACACGAACGGGAAAGCGATGATTGCCCGGCTGGAGGCGCAGCTGAACTCGGGTAGCCGGTAGGCCATTGGCCCCTTTTCCCGAGAGAAGTCGCCTAGTAGGCCGAGGGGTTTTTTGATCTTTGCGGAGGGGCCAACCAGGAGTTCATAGACCGCGCCAAGTCTCTGCTGGGATCACTCGAACAGGGCTGAGGTTTGCCAATTGGCATCAGGGTTGCACCTATCAGGGTGTCACACCCACACCCGCAACACCCCCCTCCCATGTCTCAGAATCGGCGACTGTTCGCCACAGGACGTGCGGCTGCGCTCGCGTTACTGGTCACCATGACCACAGGATTGGACGCATCCGGCCAGACTTCCGGCCAAGTGATCCGAGCGCACTGGCCTGACGTCTTGTACGAAACGCAGGCTGCTGCCATGAACAGGCCCAGCGTTGCGGCGGCCGAGCATTTCAGCGACGTAGCCGTGCTGCCGTTCATAGACTCGCTCTCGCTGGCGTATTCCGCCGGGGCAGTCGAACCCGAAATCCGGTTCGAGTTGCGCTGGCTGGCAGGTGAAGGCGGCATACTCGACGGGCGGCTCGTAGAGTCCTTGCCGGACTCCGTCTGGCTTGCGGCCGTTGACCTACACGCCGATGTCGAAATCGATGGCGAGAAGGCAGGGGACCTGGTTCTCTCACTGGATAGCCTGTGGCTGCCTTCGGGCGATTTTCACTACGCCTTCTCAACGGATGTAGCAACGTGGGATGAGGTCTTTGAGGGCATGGACGCGGGTGCAGCGAGAGCGGCATTCGCCTCCGGGTTTACCTTAACGGGATTGGACATTCTCAGTGTGCAGTTCGAGACGGTGCCCGCGCGGCAGCTGGCCCAAGAAGTGCAGGTGACCCGCCGGCCCCGCAGGCGAAGGGCACGATACACCCCGGACACCCAAATCTGGATCGGCTGGAATCTCGGCGGCGGAGGTAGAAGGAGCGGCACCCGGGTTGGCAGAGGCAACACTGGACCGCGCACAGAGATTGGACGGTCGGCGGATTCGGGTCGCGATCGTCAGACACGAGGTGGCAGGGACGCTACCGCGGGCGAGACCACAGCGGGGTCGACAGGTGAGACACGAACCGACGCCCCTAGCTCCGGCACAAGCACGAGGCGTGGCGATAGGGCATCAGCCGACGACACGAAAACCAACGGCAATGAGGGGGAGCGTTCTGGAAAACGGGGAAGCTTCATTCCGAAATCCACTGACGACGACAAGGATCGGGACTTCCTGGGCCCTGCATTGGGCGCCGCCGCAGCCATCGGAGCGCTAGCCTACTTCGGAGGTACAGTCGGTTACTATGGCTACCCTGCCGAGGCACCAATCGGCCTGGAAGCCGGCCGGATCAGTGATCGCGGTGGTGCCCTTATTCACGCCGCAGTTGGTGGCGGCATTCTTAGCGGTGGCCAAGACGAGCGATTCGTGGTGGGTGTCTCAGGCGTCTTCACGCCTCTAATCAAGGGGCTTCACCCGGTGCTCGGCATCGACGTCTGGCTGTCGGAAACCGGTGACACCATCAATGCCGTTCCGATCGTAACCGCTGGTATTCTGGTACGCAGTTCTGCCGGCGTGTCCATTCAATTGGGCGCCGACCTCTCGGAAATGAGGCCGCGCGTCGGTCTTGCCTACTCCTTCCGCTAGAACCCCGGCGGTGGCTAGAGCAAGTAGCCCTGCGCCAGAGCCTGAAACGCACGGACTTCCTCGGCCTGCCATGCCGAGTTACGGCCCAATTCCAAGGCCATGAGTTCAGCAACTCGGGGAGCGATTTCTGACGCCGCCCGTGCGCCCAGCAGCAGGGCGCGCGTCCGCCGCGCGAGGGCGTCTTCCACAGACCGCGCCATCTCGTGGCGGGCCGCCCAAACTATTTCGGCACCCACATAAGGGAGGGTCGGGTGAAGCCGCTCGCCCAATTCTGGTCGCTCCTCGATCAATCTATTTATGGCTGGCGCGTCGGATCCGTACTCCGACAATTCCCCGGATCGCTCTTCGGAATGCTTGATCCAACCATGAATCC
The DNA here is from genome assembly GCA_047611125.1 of Rhodothermales bacterium. Taxonomy (GTDB): domain Bacteria; phylum Bacteroidota; class Rhodothermia; order Rhodothermales; family UBA10348; genus JABDJZ01. The sequence goes on along the minus strand of JBLFXH010000034.1, from coordinate 6,331 downwards.
GGAGATTTTCAGTGACACAGGGCCGTTCATCCAGCCCTGCGACTAAGGCAGCCTGGTCAACTACGTCCTGCCCCATCTTCCGGTAGGTCGTCCACTTGCCACCGGTCAGCGTCACTAGTCCCGAGGGGGAGACCAGCACGGTATGGTCCCTAGAGATGGCGGCGGTGTCTTCCGAGTCACCCGCTTTTACGAGTGGCCTCAAGCCGGCGAAGACGCTGAGCACATCGTCCGGCGTCGGATCCATGGTCAGGTAGCGAGCGGCGTGAGTAAGCAGGAACTCGATTTCCTCCGGCAACGCGCGGGGCTCAAGCGATGGGCTGTCGACAGGCGTATCCGTGGTCCCGACGATCACCCTGTCGTACCACGGCACGGCAAAGAGCACCCGCCCGTCGGCGGTCTTGGGCACCATAATGGCACTGTTGCCCGGGAGAAAACGCTTGGGCAGTACGATGTGGACGCCCTGACTGGGCTGAATGATGGACCGCGCTGCCGGGTTGTCCATCCGCAGCACGCCGTCTGTGAAAACGCCTGTGGCATTGATTACGACGCGTGCGTTGATGGTGTGCTCTTTGCCGGATTCCAGGTCATGAGCAATGACGCCCTGCACAAGGCCGCTGCTTTTAGCCAGGCCGGTGACCCGCACCCGATTCACCACGAAGCCGTCAAGATCCACGACGGTCTGGGCTAGGTTCACAGCCAGTCGGGCATCATCAAACTGTCCGTCGTAGTAGATCACACCACCCCGTAGCCCGGCCGGTTCTAGCGTCGGAATTTGCTCCAGCGTTTCCGCCTCAGACAAATGACGGGAAGGTTCGAGACCCAGTTTGCCCGCTAGGATGTCGTAGACCTTCATGCCGATCCCGTAGAACGGACCTTCCCACCAGTCATAATTGGGGACGACGAAGGGAAGGTGCCCCACCAGATGCGGCGCGTTCCGAATCAGAAGCCCTCGCTCACGAAGCGCTTCAAGTACAAGGGAAATGTTGCCCTGCTGCAGGTACCGAACACCGCCGTGAACGAGCTTGGTACTGCGACTGCTGGTGCCCTTGGCAAAGTCATCCTGCTCCAGCAGGAGTGTCCTATATCCCCTTGAGGCCGCTTCCACCGCTGCGCCTAAACCGCTGGCGCCGCCGCCGATGATCACGACATCCCAAACCTCAGGGCTGTCCAGTGCGGCGGCAAGCTTATCTCGTTTCATGCGACTAGCGGTTTATGGTTCAGATGGGAGAGGCTTGAAGTTACGCTTCCGTTTCAACCATGGCCTGTTATCTTCGGTAACCCCACCCCGAAAAACACCGTTGCCCAAGGCTGACGAGTATCTCGATTCGCTGCCGGCGATTGCGCTGAAAATGAGCGCACGCCGTGACCAACGCTACGTCATTGACACTGCTGTCGATGGCCTGGTGAACGATTTTGGAGCGGCGCTGGCGCGTTTGTGGGTTGCGGGGCCACCCGGCCGGTCACGATACCGCTCGCTGCTGCTCTCGCCGACCGAATGCCTGCGCCTGAAGGCTCAGAGCGTACGAAAGGTAAACCTAGATGACGAGCAGGGGAGAGAGGTCATGGTGGCACCCTGGATTGTGAGGATAGGCCAGAACCGGACATCCAAGTCCACGAGTCGCCTGTTTCACGGGACCGACACGCCGGACGCCGGATGGATGCGATCGAATCGGTTTCGTGCTTTTGCCGGCCACGCACTCACGGACAGAGGTCGTCTGCTTGGCGTGTTGGCCCTGTTCACCCGATATGAGCTGAGTCCCAGGATGGAGTCTCAGCTGACCATCTTTGCAGGGCAGTTGTCGGCGGCCATCCGTGACGCAGGGCTGGGTCGCGCCGGGGCCAAGCCCACTGGAGCGGGCCTTCGCATACCGGCCGGGAATACGTTGGATGATGCCATGCGACTCTATATCCAGCACGTCCTGTCCCTCTGCGCAGGGCGCATCGAGGGAAAAGGGGGCGCCGCCGAACTCCTTCATATTCATCCGAACACACTCCGGTCTCGGATGTCGCGGTTAGACGTTGAGCGCTAAATTCTTCGTGTGACCAGCCAACCTTACAGCCCGGCATTTTGGTGCAGAAGTGGGCACGTCAATACGCTCTACAGCGGACTCCTTCGGGCGGTCGAAGTCCCCGCCTATCGCCGCCAGCGAGTGGAGACCCCGGATGGAGATTTTCTGGACGGGGACTGGCTTCGAGACGGCAACCCGCGTCTTGCCATCATCAGTCACGGCCTTGAGGGCAACTCACACCGTGTCTATGTCTCCGGAATGGCATTGACCCTGGCGCGTGCGGGTTGGGATGTGCTGGCCTGGAATTACCGCGGATGCTCCGGTGAGGCGAACCGCAAGGTGATATCCTACCACAGCGGGTTCACTGACGATCTGGACTGGATTGTCCAGCGCTCGTCGTCGCACTACCAAAAGATCGCACTGATTGGCTTCAGTCTGGGGGGCAACATTACGGCCAAGTACTTGGGCGAGAAGGGCACGGATACGCCCGTGTTTCGGGCAGCAGTGCTGTCGGTCCCGTGTGATCTTGCTGGAAGCTCAAACGCGCTGACGCACTGGAGTGCTCGTCCGTACATGGCCCGCTTCCTGACTTCGTTGCGCGAGAAGGTGCGCACGAAGGCCAAGGTGTTTCCCGACCAGGTCCCGCTCGACGGCCTGGATGAGATGACCACTTTTGCCGAGTTCGACAACGCGTACACGGCGCCCATCAATGGATTCCGGGATGCTGAGGACTACTGGGCGCAGGCCAGCTGCAAGCAATACCTCCCGGCCATCAAGATTCCGACGTTGATGGTGAATGCCCAGGACGACCCCTTCTTGTCGCCATCCTGCTTTCCGCACGAAGAGGCGGCGGCCAATCCACATCTGAGCCTCCTGACGCCTCGATGGGGCGGTCATGTGGGCTTTGCCGAAGGGTATGGTCGCTTCTGGTCAGAGCGGGCCGTACCCGACTTTCTGGCGAAATGACTTAAGGAATTTTTGTGCTTGGCCGGTCGACCGATTAGGCCCCAACCATATAACACCCTCAGTCATGCCTAAGCCAGTTCTCGAAACCCCGTTTCTGCCTTTCACGGCGATCGCCGCGTTGATCATTCTGATCGGCGTCTTTGTCTAGCACTCCCGATCCAGCCCGGCGGCTGGACTACTGCAACAGATCTCCCTCAGTGACGCTGAATGACAGCATCATTCCGGAGTGGAGATGTTCGGCAATATGGCAGTGCGCCATCCAGTCCCCCGGATTGGTCATGTCCACAAGGAAGTCCATCGTCGAGCCCACGGGCACTATCGCGGTATCCTTCCAGACCAGATTGGGGTTCGCCACGCCATCCATGGATACGACCAAGAATCGCTGGCCGTGGATGTGAAACGGATGATTCATGGGGTGGAATGACTTCGGATTGTTGAATACCCGAATCTTGACCACGTCACCGACTACGAAGCTCCAGTCGATGTCCATGTTCTCTCGCCCGGAATCGACATCCCGGATAACCCAGTCTACCTGCTCGGCGCTCGAGAGCCAATTCATCATCGGCATCGCGTCGTTCCACTCCACCGGGGGGACGTACAGCGTATCGATTTCCATCGAGCGCATGATGGGCAGCGGGAGCCCCTTAACCCGGACCGTGAGCTCCAGAGTGTGATCCGGAGTCCGATCGAACTCGGATCGAAACGCCAGAAGATCTTCAGCGACGTCCAGATTGACGCGCGCCGTCTCGAATTCCTCGCGATGTGACTCGGTGACAGCCTTATCGGCTACCTCAACGGTGCCCATTAGGTGCTCTTCCGGGTAGAACACCCCGCGGAAGTGATTGATGGCCTGCACCTTGTTCTTGATCGAGAACGATCCAGGATCATCGAAAAGCACTTCCACCACGTAGCGTTCAGCCGGCGCGATGACTACGCTTGAGACGTAGTCCTCCCGCTCGTACTTGGACACGTCACTCGCCACAATCTTGGCTCGGGCGCCCTCAAACACAAGGTTGAAGGTCCTTGAGTTGGCCACATTGGTGATGTAGAAGCGAACCACCTCGCCCCGTTCCACCGACAACGTGTAGTCTGTCATGCCATTGGTCAGCATGACGTTTCCGAAGCGACCCATAAGGGCGTGCGTCGGGGCCTCGTCTCCGTAGGGGATGATTCCGGCAGCGTCGATGAGCAGGTCGTCCAGAACCAGCACTTCCTCCCGGTTCACAGGGCTGTAGTACCCTTCGTTCTCGGGGTCCACCAACATGTTGCCATACAAACCCAGGTCCTGCTGGATGTCCTCCCGCATGTGCGGGTGGTACCAGTAGATCCCGGTGTCTGGAAACTTGAGTTGGTAGGTGAACGACTCGCCCGTCAGAACCGGCGGCTGAGTCACGCCCGGCACTCCGTCAAAGGCGTTGTCTAGCCGAAGCCCGTGCCAGTGGACCGTGGTCGGGAGCTCAATATTGTTCGTGAAATGCACTGTGACTTCAGAGCCTCGCTCGGCGCGGATCAGGGGGCCGGGATACTGGCGATTGTAGCCGTACATCACGAAGACCTTCTCGCCAATGGTGCGGCGAATCAGAGAGGCTTCAAGGTGCAGCGTGTCTCCGTCGGCCATTTCGACCACGCGGCTCGGCTCGCCTTCGGGAAACATCATAGGGTCCATCCCTTCACCGGCCAGGAAAGGCCCAACTACGGGGACCTCATTTTCCAGGCCAGGCAACATCGGCATGGACATGTCCATGGGTGGCATGCGCCAAGACAGGCTGTCGCCTGCTCCCATGTCCATCCCGGCGTGGTTCATCATGTTGTGATCCTGGCCCATCACCGTAATCGGGGACAGAATAAGAAGCGCCATTGCGAGGCGCCGCGTCAAATACTTCATTCGTATGGCGCCGCCAAAGGGCGCGCTAGTAACCATAAACCGCGCAGGGCTCCACTTCAAATGGACCGTGTCCTGCCTGTGTGTGCATCAATCCTGAGCGAGACATCCCGCGAACAACAACCGGGCCCTTCCAGGTCTCAGCGCCCTCTGCTTCATCCTCTTCGAGCGTGACCACTACCAAGAACTTATTCCAGCCAACTGTGCCGGATACGGTGTGGTCTGCATCCAGCGCACCCAACCGAACGCGTTGATCCAGCTGAGGCGTGGTGACCCACGCTACATAGACGCCGTTTCGGGCCGGAGCCAGCTTGTCGATCGAAATCCTGAGCTCATAGATGTAGCTGCCATCCGCCGACAAAGCCAAGCCGTAAGGCGAGCGGGCGAACAGTACGTCAGCCTTGCCCCGCGCCATCCGTGCGCCAGGAAGGCGCTTGGTGGTCACCAGGTCAATAGCGTAGTAGGGTGGCGGATCATCGCCAATCGTACACGTCGTGCCGGGCGCCGCCCCTGAGGGCACAACCGGAAGTACGAGAGTGGCTGCCGACAGCAGGCCAAGAAAAAAGAGGGTCCGCATAGAGATGCGTTCAGTTCGTTCCAGGTGGTCCGTCCTCCCATTCCTGAGCGCTCGAAATGTTCGGCACACCCCAGTCGTTCCCGTTCCAGCCCTCGAATCCGTCCATGCGGAAGGTCCAGAGTCCGGTGGACATGTCGCTCACCACAATCAGCCCGTCGGCGTTTCGGACGTCAATGCCAAACGCGCCGTTGAATTCACCTGTGCGGCCTTCAACACGACCGCCCAGGTAGGTGTCGTAGTAGGCCACGGTGGTGGGGTTCGTCGGGTCCATCATCGAGAAGACCTGGAGGCCGTCCAGATAGCCGCTGACAAAGACAAAGGGCCAGCGAATTTCGTGATTATGGGCCAGGTTCTGCCAATCGGCCGTCCAGGCCCCGATGGGCTGTCTGACGTTCGACACCTTACCCGATTCGAGCGCAGGCTGGAGATCGAATACACGAAGGGGAGCGTGGCGATACTCGGTCTCAGCAATGACATAGCGCCCCGTCGGATCCGGGGTAAACGTATGACCGCTGCGCACACCGCTGACATTGTTCAGTGTAACCAGCAGCTCAGGGCTGTCTAGGTCCGTGATGTTAAAGACGTAGTACCCGCCCGTCCCACCGCCATAGAAACGGTCCTGACCGGTATCAGGATGGAATCCCGCGTAAAAGTCGTGGTAGCCTCGGCGTCCTTCTTGCGGATTCGGGATGCGACCCACGAGCGCCTCGTCCAGACGACCTTCCACCACCAGCCCTAAATCGTACACGTGAGCAAACGGACCAGAAACGGTGGACAGTAGCAGCACGCGACCGCTTGAGTGCTTGTAGATAAAGATGTTATGGAAGCCACCCGGAAGGTCAGGCTCGCGGATGCGCGCCACCTCCTTAACAGACTCCGGATCTGGGAGCCCCGTGA
>JBLFXH010000033.1:0-18865 GCA_047611125.1 Rhodothermales bacterium | reverse complement strand
AGGCCGAGTACGATGGCGTTCGAGTGGGTTATGGCAAGCGTGCCAGGAAAGTGGATCTCCTGCCGCTGTCGTCGGCACGGCGCAACCGACTCGACGGCTCCGGATATGTCCCGGTTGAGCCCGCCACGCTAGGTGTGCATCCGGTCGAGGTCACCGTTCAGGACCTGCGTCCTCTCATCGATTGGGGACCCTTCTTCCAGTCCTGGGAGATGCGAGGGAAGTATCCCGCCATTCTAGATGACCCCGAGCGCGGAGCCGAGGCGCGGTCACTCAAGGCCGATGCCGAGGCCATGCTTGATCGGTTTGAAACCGAAGACTTGATCCATCCCAAGGCCGTGTTTGGCATCTGGGAGGCCCGGTCTGATGGCGACGATGTGGTGCTCATGGAGGAAGGCCAGGAGAAGGCAAGGCTGCATACCCTGCGTCAGCAAACCCGGAAGACTCCAGGCAAACCCAATCGTGCACTGTCAGACTTTGTCCAGCCCGAGAAAGACTGGGTTGGCGCGTTTGCCGTGACGGCCGGGCACGGACTCAAGCCGTTGGTCGAAGCGTTCGAGGCAGACCACGATGATTACCAGAGCATTCTGGCCAAGTCGATAGCCGATCGACTCGCCGAAGCCTGTGCAGAATGGCTCCATGGCCGAGTCCGAAAGGAGTTCTGGGGCTTCGCGCCCGATGAGGATCTCTCGGGCGATGACCTAATCGCGGAGCGTTTCCAGGGCATTCGTCCCGCTCCAGGCTACCCGGCCCAGCCAGATCACACCGAGAAATGGACTCTCTGGGAGCTCCTCGATGCCGAGCAGCTCACAGGTATCACCCTGACGGAGTCACTGGCCATGAACCCAGCATCATCGGTTTGCGGATTGTACTTCGCCCACCCGGACGCGGACTACTTCAACCTGGGCGTGCTGGGCAAGGATCAGGTGCTGGACTATGCAAAGCGCAAGGGGATGCCTGCCGAGCAAATGGAGCGGTGGCTCGGTCCAGTTCTCGCGTACGACCCCGTGAAGAAGCCGGTCGTGAAAGCTGTGTGATCGCACAGGTGATTCCGCGGCCCTATCTTTCAACTTCCCCGAACCACAGACGCACCGATGAACGGACTTCACTCTTCCCGTACCGCCGCGATAGACGTCCTCCGGACGACCGACACCGCCACCGCAATTCAGGTGCTGAGCATCGTAGGGTTTGCCGTTCTGACGGCGCTCGGCGCGCAGGTCCGCATTTATGTCTGGGAGGTTCCGTTCACCCTCCAGACGTTGGGCGTCTACGGAAGCGGCCTGTATCTCGGCTGGCGCAATGGAATGCTCGCGCAGGGCCTCTACCTGGTGATGGGCCTGTTTCTGCCGGTCTTCGCAGGCGATGGCTTCGGCCCTGCCTACCTCTTCGGCGCCATCTCAGCCGGATACCTGCTCGGTTATCCGCTCGCAGCCGTCGTAATTGGTGTCCTCTCGCGGAAATGGAACACCTTGGGCGGCAGTGCCCTCTCCATGATTGGCGGCTCGCTAATCCTCTTTACGCTCGGCGTTTCCTGGCTCCACTTTGCCGCCGGGCACGTGACCTGGTTCGAGTCAATCGAGAAGGGATGGCTGCGGTTCATCCCGGTTGATCTTGCCAAGATCCTTCTGGTGAGTATGATCTATTCCGGCACGCGGCGCCTGAAGTAGTCCTCGGGGCTGTCTCCAATGCTGGACGCCAATTTCGCCTCAGGCGTCTGGAAACGCCCCAGAAAGGCGTGAATGCGGCTTCCACGGATAGGAAACGCATAGGGCACGGCATTCGTAGGGTTCGTGGTATGCGAATTACTCTGCTCATAGCGGCCGCCATGACGGTCAGCGTTGCCCAAGCCCAACTTCCAGGCTGGTCGGGACCCTACGGCTCCATCCTGGACAACCACGCTACGGCCGAACAGGGTGGCCGAGCGCTGCGCCACCTCTACGATATGCGCCCCGAGGCCGCCCAGTCGGCCATTGACTCGCTGAAGGCCGCTTACCCGGGGCACCCTATTGGCCACTTCCTGGATGGACTGGTTGTCTGGTGGGACATACTACCTGAGCTCTCCGTGGCGGACACCCGCCACGACAACGCCTTCTTCGACGCCATGGGCCGCACGGTCAAGGCGGCCGACCGCCTGAAGAAGAAGAAGCAGTACCCGCTGGACGCGGTGTTCTTCAAGGCCGCCGCTCTGGGCTTTCGAGGGCGTCACCTCTCGAACAGGCAGGAGTGGCTTGCGGCCGCCAAAGACGGGAAGGCCTCGCTGAATCTGGTCTTCGATCTGGCGGAGCGGGACCCTGAAAACCCGGACTTCCTCTTTGGTCTGGGCGTCTACAACTTCTTCGCGAGCGCGATTCCCAAGGAGTACCCGATCGTCAAGCCGTTCATGTACTTCTTTCCGGATGCTGACCCGGCTCAGGGAATTGCTACGCTGCATAAGGTTGCGCGCGAGGCCAGCTTTGTTGGGACGGAAGCCGCATACTTCCTGCTTCAAATCTATATGGCGTTCGAGGCTGACTTTGACAAGGCTTCCGAGATGGTGGCCCTGCTTCGTGAGCGCCATCCGTCCAACGCCTTCTTTCACATTCTCGAAGGCCGGGTCCAGTCCCGGTGGGGCCGGTATTTCAGCGCCGCCGAGGTATTCGAAGAGGTTATCGCCCACCATGAAGCCGGAGAGCCGGGCTATACGGATGGTCTGAGTCAGGGGGCCTGGTATCATCTGGGACGCAGCCATATGTCGGCCGGTCACCTGGAGGAAGCACTGGTGGCCTTCACGGAGCTGGATGAGCTGGCTTCGAGCGATGAGCGGTCTGTCTATCGTGCCATGGGCCGCCTCCGCGCGGGTATGGCCTGGGATCGGACGGGCCACCGTGACGAGGCCATAACCGCTTACCGCGCAGTTCTATCACTTCCTAAGGTTGCCGACTCACACGATCAAGCCAAGCGCTACCTTAAGAAGCCGTTCGGTACCTGAGCGGCCGCCTCCCGCTTCGCCCAAAAACACGCAATGCCGTTTCCCTTCCGGTACACCCAATTCGAGCCGTCTGTGCATGGCGAAGAGCGGTCCGGCTTTGAGAAGTTGTTCGACATATTCGAACAACTACTGGGCTACACGGCTGGCGATGCCGGCGAGGCTCTCGCTTGGCTGACCGAACTCGACAAGAAGTACAACCTCACCGAGGGTGACGAGGGCATCGGCAACTTCATCGACGAACTCCGGAAGCAGGGCTTTTTGGAGGACGACGATCAAGGCACCGTGCGCATCACGGCCCGCACCGAACGCTCGCTCCGTCGCCGGTCCATGGAGGAGGTCTTTAGCAAGCTCCGCAAGGGCCCCGCAGGGCAACACAAGACGCCCTTTGCCGGCAGAGGAGGAGAGCGGCTACCCGAGTCCCGCGGTTGGAAGTTCGGCGATGACATTCGTCACCTGGACGTCACAGCCTCGTTTTCAAATGCCTACCGACGCGGAGGAATCGATCAGTTCTCTCTCCGCGAGGACGACCTGGAAATCTACGAGACTGAGCATCAGACTAGCGTCGCAACGGTCTTGATGATTGACCTGTCGCATTCGATGGTCCTCTATGGAGAAGACCGAATCACCCCGGCCCGGAAGACGGCCCTGGCGCTGGCGGAGCTGATCAAGACCCGCTACCCGAAGGACTCCCTGGACATCGTGGCGTTCGGCAATGACGCCTGGGAGGTGTCGATCAAGGACCTGCCCTATCTCAACGTCGGGCCCTACTACACGAATACCCGAGCTGGCTTGCAGCGAGCCCGCGACATCCTTCGCCGGCGCAAGAGTCACAACAAGCAGATCCTGATGATCACCGACGGCAAGCCGTCGTGTCACATCGAGTTCGGCAAGATGTATCGGAACGCGTTTGGCCTCGACCGAAAGATCGTCAACAAGGTGCTGGATGAGGCCGTGATGTGCCGGCGCGAAGGGGTGACCATTACCACCTTCATGATTGCGCAGGACCCGTATCTGCAGCAGTTTGTCCGCTCGCTAACCGAGTCCAACAAGGGAAGGGCGTACTTCGCCAGTCCGGATGACCTCGGTGGCTACCTCTTCGAGGACTACGTGCGCCACCGGACCAAGCGGGTCCGGTAATGCTGCAGCCGCGGAAGCGCCTTGGTCAAAATTTTCTGCGCGATCCCAACGTGATCCGGAAGATTGTCGGCTCCTTGTCGGGAGAGGGCCCGATTGTCGAAATAGGACCCGGAACAGGAGCGCTCACCGGCCTGCTGATGGAGAAGGATCCCGATCTCACCGCGTTTGAGATCGATGACCGCTTCGTCGCCCATCTCAAGGAGTCTCACCCGGCGTTGGACGTCCGTGAGCAGGACGTACTGGATGTCGATTGGCCAGCCATTGCTGCCGAGCGGGGCGGTCCGCTCCGGGTGATCGGAAACCTGCCCTATTACATCACCACCCCAATTCTCTTTTCGCTGCTGGACGCTCCAAGGGGCACGATTTCCGAGTTTGTGGTGATGATGCAGAAGGAGGTGGCACAGCGCATCGTTGCCGTACCCCGTACCAAGGCCTACGGCATCTTGAGCGTGGTCCTGCAGAAGCTCTCGCGTCCCGAGTTGCTCTTCGACGTGTCTCCCAACGTGTTCTATCCCCGTCCGGAGGTGACCAGTTCGGTGGTGCGGTTCGATCTGAACGTGCCCGAGTTGCCGGTGGCCGATCGCCATTTCAGAAATGTGGTCAGGATGGCGTTCGGCCAGCGTAGGAAGACCCTTCGCAACAGCCTCTCTGGGATCGGGGCACCCGTGCCGGAGGCCTACTCCAGTCTGCGGGCCGAGGCACTGACACCAGACGATTTTGTGACTCTAGCCGGCTATCTTGGGCCCGCGGGCACGCGTTCTTCGTGACTCCGCCCCTGAAGCTGGCCTTCCATCCTTGAACATCATCCGGTAATGGAGCAGTTGGACGTTCAGAGCATGGATTCGGTGCGCCCAACGGGCACGCTTGAGTTGGATTCCGAGATGATTGCGGACCTGCAATCTCTGATCGACTTCAACTCGCGTCCCATGGTGCTCAACATCCTGGCGGATGTGCATCCGGCGGATATCGCTAGCCTGGTCCATCACCTGTCCAGACAGGATGCGGGCACGGTGCTGGGATGGCTCACTTCCGAGGTGGCCGGCGACGTGATCGTCGAACTGGACGACGATTTCCGCGCCAATCTGCTGGAAGACGTCGAGCCGGCCCGGCTCACCGCCGTGCTGGATGAGATGGATACGGATGACGCGGCTGACGTGTTGTCCGACCTTCCCAGTGAACTGGCCGAGGCCGTCCTCCTGACCCTGGAGGATGCTGAGGATGTCGGTGCACTACTCAACTACCACGAGGAGACGGCCGGCGGTATCATGGCGGCCGAGTTCGTGGCTGTGCATACCGACTGGACGGTTGAGCAGGCGACCGAGGAAGTGCGTCGCAACGCCGAAGAGGTCGAGCATGTCTATGGGGTCTACGCGGTAGATCGGGACAACGCGCTCCGGGGCTTTGTGCCGCTGAAGCGGCTGTTGCTCTCTCCCGCTGTCGCGATGATCGAGACTGTTATGGACGCGGATCCGATCTGCGTAGAGACGTCTGTCGATCAGGAGGAGGTAGCTCGCGTGATGGAGCGGTACGACCTCGTATCCCTTGCGGTCGTGGACGAGAGTGGCCGCCTAGCGGGTCGCATCACGATTGACGATATCGTTGACGTCATCCGTGAGGAGGCCGAGGAAGACATTCAGCGAATGAGTGGTGTGGCCGGTGGCGAGGAAGCCACGGACTCTGTTCTCCGTGTTGTTCGAGGTCGACTGCCGTGGCTACTGGCAGGAATGCTTGGGGCGGGTTTTGCGGCGGCGGTAATCCTTCAATTCGAAGACGCCTTGGCTGCGTCCGCTATCCTTGCCGGCTTCATCCCCATCGTCATGGCCACGGCGGGGAACGCCGGGATTCAAAGCTCAGCCATCGCGGTTCAGGGCTTGGCCGCGGGCGACATCTGGGCCGCTGACCTTATGCCACGTATTTGGAGAGAGGTGGCCGTCTCGGTGCTCAACGGCATCGCCGTGGCGATCATTCTCGGGTTGGCGATTGTAGCCGTAGACGCGGCTGGGCTAATCGCCATCAACAATCCGGTAAGGCTGGCTGGTACAGCTTCTCTCGCACTTGTGCTAGTGATCATTCTCGCCACCACCATCGGTGCCACCATTCCGCTCTTGCTAGACAAGGCTGGAATAGACCCCGCACTGGCCACGGGTCCGTTCATCACCACCAGCAACGACATCCTGGGGATCCTGGTGTTCTTCCTCCTGGCCGAGGCGCTCTACCTATAGGGTTTCCGGAGCCTGGTAGCCCGGATGTCCTGGTCCAGGTACGCCCTCGCCCTCCGGGGCAATCGCGTTGTACTTAGAGGGACACTTCACAAGAATATTTTCGGCTATGAACTCGTCACCGTCGGCGTAGCCTTCGATCACGAGCTTTTCGGCATCCTCGAAGTTGGCAGGTTTCGGATTCGAATAGCTCACGCGTCGAATATTGCCCAGCTCGTCCGCCATGCTGAAGGCGAAGACATTGCTAGCAGGGTCGTACGTGAACGGCTGGTCCTCAACCCACATGCCCACGACATGTGCGGATTCTCCAGAAGCGGCGGCCTGCTCAAAGTCCATGTAGCCCCCAACCTGCTGGCCAAAACTGGTCAGGAGAAGCCCGGTGAAACCCACCAGGAAAATGGTGCCGAATATCGTCTTGGTCTTCATGGCTGGCCTATATCAAAGCGTGTCTTGGTCCGGTATGCCCTCGTCCACCAGCCGTTCCAACTGGTCGATCCGGTTGTCCGTTCTCAATAGAAAGATCGTGATCCCAATCCAGATGATCAGAACCACGGCAAGGACTACATAGAGTTTATCGTGCGAAAGCATGACTTCCTCAAGGGGGGATGGAGCTTTTGTCGGGATATTGTTGGCCCAAATAGAATCGAAGGCCGTCGGCTGTCCGGACGTCCGTAGCGAATCGACTGCCTGGGCGGCATCCTGAAGGAGGGAGATTGTGGTCATCCTAGCTTTCCGCGTCTCCGACCAGCCGCAGGCGAAGCGCGGCTAGACGTACTCGTTGGGTGTAGAGAATCCAGAAGAGTCCAATGAAGCCCATCACCGCCGGGTAGAACACCAGTCTCATTTCCGGGGCGGTGATTTCACTGAAAGCCGGATTTCCGTCGGCGCCAGGGTGAAGGCTGCTCAACTGGCGCGGCACTACGTAGAGCAGGAAGGGGACAGTGAGCGCGGCGAAGACGTTGTAGGCGGCCGAAACGCGGGCGCGACGCTCCGGGTCATCGAACGCCGTCCTAAGCACAAAGTAGGCTCCGTATATGACCAACTGAAGCGCGGCCATGGTCTGCCGGGGATCGAAATTCCACCATACATCGGTGCCCACGTACCAGGTAAACTTGGCCCAAGCGATGCCGGTGATGAGTCCGAGGACACCGAAGGCGAAGCCCACGCGGGCGGCCTGCAGGGCACGAATGTCACTGAGGGGCGATTCGCCCCGGAGATACTGGACCGAATGCACTGCCGACACCAGAACGGCCGACATCATGGCGAACCACATCGGCACGTGGAAGAACAGGTTGCGCGCCGTGTGCTCCAGAATGTTGATTCTGGGGATGTCGATCAGGAATCCGGCCACGATGACAGCCGTCATCCAGGCTAGGATGATGTTTCTGACCAGGCGGTAGCGCCCTACGTTCGTGGGTGAGCTCATGGGCAATCGAAAGTGGAGGCAAAGAACCATTCAGAATGGCGCAGGATTCAGTCCTCCCAGATAAAATCGAACAGCAGCACGGATCCTGTGATCACGGTGCCGGCGAACGCGACCATGACCCGGAGGTCCCCCGCGGCCGCATCCCACCCACCGCCGCCTTCCAGTGCTGCGAGTGAAGCAGGGACGACGGTCATCAGCAGCGGGAATAGCGTTGGAAAGGCCAGCACCGGCAGAAGCGGCCCCCGGTTCGAAGCTCTGGCGATAATGGCCGACAGGAGCGTTGTGGCACCGGCCAGTCCTAGAGAGCCAACAGCCAAGACCACTGCCAGGAGCCCGGCACGGGCAATGTCCAAATCCAGCAGGAGCGAAAAGCCCAAGGTTGCCACCAGGTCAACCGCCAGGAGAAGCAGGTAATTGAATGCCAACTTGCCCGCGTACACCATGGACCCGCGGACATTCATGCGGAGGACCAGGGAGGTCCCGGCCTCCTCTTCACTCACAAAGGAGCGACCAAGGCCCACGGACGCCGAAAAGAAGACGACAATCCACAGGAGTCCAGCCTTGACGCCCGGGGTTACAGCGCCTCTTCCTATACCGAGTGCAACCACGAAGACAGAGGTCACGACGAACATCAAGAGCAGGTTTAGCGCGTAGCGCGTCCGAAACTCGAGTTGCAGGTCCTTCGCTAGAACGGACCAGGTGCCTGAGAGCCAATTTCGCATGGGGCGAAGATAAGCCTGGACTTACCGGTTCGCCGGCAGGCGAACCGGTCTAGCCTTCGAATGAACCGACAAAGGAAATTTCAGGCTCCAGGCGATAGCCCGTTTCGCGCTCTACCGTATCCTGGATGAGCGCGATCAGGGACATCACGTCCGATGCGGTGGCGCCCCCCGTGTTGATGAGGATGTTGGCGTGGCGATCGGTAATCCTGACTCCGCCCACCTGCGTGCCCTTCATGCCGCAGCCATCAATGAGGCGGCCGGCGCCGACGCCTTCAATCTTCTTGAAGATGCTACCGGCGCTGGGCTCTGTTTCGAGCGGCGGGTGACGGGTACGGCGCCATTCCAGGTTCTCGGCCATGATGCGCTTCATACTGGCGGGATCGGCTTCCTCCATCCGGAACGTAGCAGCCAGCACCACGTCCTTTCGACGGTGCAGGATGGACGTGTCGTAGCCGAACTCGAAGTAGTCTACTCCAACCGTGCGGCGGATACCCTCTTCCGTCAGCAGGTCCGCATTCAGTACCACCTCCTCTATAAACATGGTGCGTTCCCGCTCAGGGGCCGGAGAGAGGAAGTGCAGGTTCTGCCAGAGCGCGCCGCCGATGGTCGAGGGGATCCCGACATAGTGCTCGAGACCACTCAGGCCAGCTTCTACCACGTTTTCAATGAGTCCGGGGTAGAGCACCATCCCACTTTCCGCCGTGACAAAACCGTGCAGCTTGTCGATGGCGTACCCGGTGGCGCAATTACGGATGACCAGACCGCGGAAACCGCCGTCGCCAATCAGCACGTTGGCGCCGAGGCCAAGGAGGAAGTGGGGGATGTCCAGGTCTCTGGCGGCCAAAATGGCATCATGGAGCTCGTCAGCCGACCGGGCCTCGTAGAAATAATCTGCGGGGCCTCCGATCCGGAATGTCGTGAACGGTGCAAGCGGGACGCTACGGCGCACGCGGGTGCGGCCGAGCCGAGCGAACAGTTCTGACGGGAGGGGAGAATCGGTGGGCATTCCGCCCCAACGCAGATTGCGAGGGGCGGTTCGTGCTTCATGACGGGTTCGTGAAGCCGCCGTGCGGTCGCAACTACAGGTACCCCACAATGGTATACCAACTCATATCCCACATTACGGACCCTCCCGCATGGCTGAGAACGAATTTCCTAACCTCCAACGGGCCATCGCCCGCTTCGCGACGATGGGCGCCTTGTTCGTGGTTGTCGCCGGAATCGGTGGCGGCTGCATGACCACCAGTATCCGGTCTGGCGAGGGCGCTGTGAAGTACAGCGTTTTCGGCGGCACCGACCTAGAGAAGCAGTACGGCGAAGGGCTTCAGCTCCACGCTCCGTGGGTAGATCTCATCCGCTACGACCTGCGTGTTCAGGAGCAGCTGGAAGACATCGACGCGCTATCGTCTAACGGACTGCAGATCGGAATGGATGCATCCATCCGCTGGCGTCCGCTTCCTGGCGACATTCCTGAGCTGCACACGTCCTACGGAACGGACTACTACCGCAAGCTTGTTCAGCCAGAACTGAGGAGTGCCGTTCGCGAAATCGTAGGGCAGTACGTTCCTGAGGAGTTGTACTCGTCCCGCCGGACCGAATTGCAGGACAAAATCTTTGAGCAGGTCTCGCTGGCAGTCGGCTCGCAGTTTGTTCAGGTGGATGCCGTCCTCATCCGTGACATCAGTCTGCCGGACCAGATTCGTGGTGCGATCGAGAACAAACTGAAAGAGGAGCAGGAAGCAGAACGCTACCAGTTTACTATTCAGAAGGAGCGGCTCGAGGCAGAACGGAAGGCCATTGAGGCTACGGGTCAGGCCGAATATCAGCGGATCATCACCGCCAGCCTGTCCAATCAGTTTCTCCGGTTCAAGGGAATCGAGGCCACGCAGGAGTTGGCCAACTCTACCAACGCCAAGACCGTGATCATCGGTGCGGGCGGAGACGGCCTGCCGGTGATTCTCGGGAATCAGTAGGAGCGGAGCCGCAATCGCGGCACGAGATTCGAAAGCCCCGGCTGCCCTTTGGCGGTCGGGGCTTTTTTGATTAGCACTGCTTTCTTCGGCACTGCTTTCTTTGGCACCGATTCGTGCCCGGTTGCCTTCAGGCGGGAATTCACGAACGACTACACAGAGGCCTTTCGCGACCGTTCGAGCTAACGGCTGCACAGGGCCGAGGGAGGCCCTCGCTATGTTTGGGCAGGTTCCAGCTCAGGGCAGGTCATTATGTGTAACGCAGCAGGATCACGGCTTATTGCGTCTCCGATGAGGATTTTTCCACACCTCATTGCAACGGCTTTTGCCGGTCGTCTATATTCATGTGATACGTGCATTGTGCATATGACCACCCACCCACGGGGGGCGACCCCAAAACTCGTCCCTCAGGTCGCACCTGGCACCGCCGGGCCTCCCCGCAGTTTTTCTGCAGCCCGTTCAAGACGCAACCAACCACTCATCGGAAGACGCCATGCTAAGAAAGCTACTGGCGGCGGCCTTCGTCGTCGTATTAGCTCCCTCCCTCGCCTTCGGTCAGGCCGCTGTAATCAGCGGATCTATAACCGATAGCAATGGAGAGCCGCTGATCGGCGCGAACGTCGTCATTGACGAACTCGTCATCGGATCAGCAACAGACCTGGACGGACGATACTCGTTCGAAGTCCCAGCAGCACAGACGAACGGACAGCAGGTAACCCTGCGCTCCCGTTACGTCGGCTTTAGCCCGCAAATGCGGGTGATCACTCTAACTTCAGGAACACAGACACAGGACTTTGTCCTTGTGCTCGATCGTCTTCGCCTCGACGAGGTCGTGGTGACCGGTGTGTCCTCGGCAACGCCAGCCAAGAAGCTGGCGTTTACCGTTGACAGACTCGACGCTTCCCAGATTGAGCTTGCCCCAGCGGCCAACGCCGTGCAGTCTCTGCAGGGTAAGATCGCTGGTGTTTCCATCACCCAGAGCTCAGGCCAGCCCGGTTCCGGCGCTGCTGTGCGACTTCGTGGAACCACATCATTGACCGGCTCCTCGGCGCCGATGTACATCGTCGACGGGGTCATCCTTACCGGTGGCCTGGCTGATATTGATGCACTCGACATCGAGTCCATTGAGGTCGTCAAGGGCGCTGCAGCATCTTCGCTCTATGGATCGCGTGCCCAGAATGGCGTGATTCAGATCACCACCAAGCGTGGCGGTAATGTGGCGTTCAATCAGACGCGGATCACGTTTCGCAACGAGTTCGGCTCCAACCAGCTGCCAGGAGAATTTTCCTCCAACAACGCGCACGATCTTCGGACCGACGCAAGTGGCAACTTCCTGAACTCGGACGGCGTCAAGAACACGTGTGAGACCTGCCTGCCCAGCGGATACGGTCCAGGCACCGTCAACGACGACATTGGAGCCACCAATCCGGTGTCATTCTTCGACAAGGCCTACGCCAACTCTGGAGCCCTCACGAACAACTTCGATGAGTTCTTTACGGCCGGAGATACGTACACCAACTATCTCTCCGTCAGCCAGAACAGCGCGAAGACCAACTTCCACGCTTCCTTCACCAACTTCCAGGAAGGCGGCGTGCTGCCGGGAATGGACGGGTTCAACCGGAAGAGTTTCCGAATCAACCTTGACCATCGCCTCAACCAGAAGTTGAGCTTCGCCACCTCGAGCTACTACGCTTCTTCGCAACGCGACGTGCCGCGCTCATCGGGATTCAATCCGTTCTTCGGACTGATGTTTACCAACCCGCTGACCAGCCTGTCCCGTCGCGACGAGAATGGCAACCTGCTCGTTCAGGCTGACCCGCTGTCAGTTGAGGAGAATCCGCTCTACGTCATTGAGAACATCGACACCTCGGACAACGACAGCAGAATTCTGGGCAACGCCCGGATCCGCTACGCGGCCGCTGACTGGGTGACCGTCGAAGGAAACGTCAGCTACGATCGTCAGGATGATGACTTCCTGCGATTCGCGGATCGCGGGACGGAGTCAATCGACCCGTCGAACTTCAATGACGGCCAGATCCTGCGCACCAACTCGGTCTCCGAGGCCCTGAATGCTGACTTCACCGTCTCCCTTCAGAAGAGCTTCGACCAGTTGACCACGCGTGGTCAGTTCAAGTACCAAGCTGAGGCAACCGACTTCGTCTCACAGTCCATTACGGGTAACACCCTGACCTCCGAAGGAATCGCCGATCTCTCTAACGTCAACGGTGACAAGATCGTCTCTTCAAACGAGCAGTCGGTTCGTCTGGATGGTCTCTACGCCACGGGTGGAATCGACTACGCCGACAAGTACATCGCAGATGTACTCGTCCGTCGTGACGGTTCATCCCTGTTTGGTGCCGAGGAGCGCTGGCAGACTTACTACCGCTTCTCAGGCGCATGGCGCGTCTCGGAAGAGGAGTTCTACCCCTTTGGCGACTTCATGGAAGAGTTCAAACTGCGTTTCAGCCAGGGAACGGCTGGTGGCCGTCCACGCTTCGAGGCTCAGTTCGAGACCTTCACGCTCTCAAACGGTCAGCTTTCCAAGGGCACGCTCGGAAACGCTTTCTTGAAGCCTGAGCTTTCCACCGAGCAGGAGTTCGGAATGGATATTGGCATCAGAAACCGCGTGAGCGCCAGCTTGGTTTATGCCAAATCGAAAGTCGAGGATCAGTTGCTCGTCGTGCCGCTTCCCGGTTACTTCGGCTTCGGCTCGCAGTGGCAGAACGCAGGAACCATCGAGTCAAACACGATTGAGTTCTCGCTGGATGTCAATGCCATGAACACGGAGAACACGTCGTTGGACTTCGGGTTTGTCTTCGACCGCACGCGTCAGGAGATCACCGAGTTCAATACGAACCCGTACAAGACCGGTCCGCAGAATGCCTTCTACTACCGTGAAGGTGAGCAGATTGGTGCGATGTACGGCATCCACTGGTTGGATGACGCCTCTCAGCTGACCGGGCTCACCTTCGATGATCCCGAGCGCGCTGCTGGGGCCACGGGAACTGGTGTTCCTGCCGGTTTCGACGCTTCGGCTTTCCAGCTCAACGATGATGGTCTCCTTGTGCCAGTAGGCATCGGGAATAACTTCACCGATGGCGTTGCTAAGAGCCTTTGGGGCGAGCGCGTTGATGTTGACGGCGATGGCGAAGGCGACATGCTCTTCGGAATGCCGATCAAGGAGCTCAACAGCGAAGGACAGAACTTCCAGCAGATTGGAGACGCTCTGGCGGACTTCAACCTGGGACTCTCGACCACGCTGAACTACAAGGGCTTCAAGGGCTACATGCTCTGGAATGCTCAGATCGGCGGTCAGGTCTACAACTTCACCAAGCAGTGGGCCTACCGTGACGGACGTCACGAGGACCAGGATCAGCTTGGGAAGTCAGACGGCGACAAGAAGCCGGCGCAGTACTACGAAGCTCTTTACGATGCCACGGCGACCAATGACTGGTATTTTGAGGATGGCACGTACCTGAAGCTCCGGGAGGTATCTCTGGGATATTCGGTTCCCCGCGCCAAGCTGCAGAGCTGGTTCGGCAATTCGTTGTACGGCCTGAGCATTAGTCTGATCGGGCGCAATCTGCTGACGTTCACCGACTACAGCGGGTGGGATCCCGACGTCGGAGAAGGCAGCGACGCTACGCTCTTCCGGGTTGACGGCTTCGAGTATCCGAAATACCGCACCTTCACCGGCCGCGTTGAACTCCAGTTCTAGATGCTCGAGCGCCGAAGGGCGCAGCATCTGAAACAATCGATTACAGAGGAAACAAATGAAGTTCCGTTTCACCTTAGGCCTAGCCGTCGTTCTGATGTTCGGCATGACGGCCTGCCAGGATCTCGCTGTCGAGAATCAGAACAACCCAAACCGGACAAAGGCGCTCGCATCCCCTCAGGATGTTGAGAAGCTGGCATCGGATACATTCACAGACTACTGGGCCTCTATGCAGTGGTCATCACAGTCTATGCCGTGGTCGACGATCGCGGATGAGATTTCCAGTTCCTGGGCTAACTGGGGCATGCGCGACATGTCGTCTGAGCCTCGCATTGCCTGGAATAATGACCCTGCCTACAACCGTGAGGAGATGACCGAATCTCCCTGGTTCGGTTCGTACGGCTGTATTTCCAACGCTGCTGATGCTCTGATTGCAGTCAATGGAAATGAGGCCCTCTACGAGTCTGAAGGCATCGACACGAACCGGATCAAGGCGTTCGCTGCGATGAACCTGGGCCTTTGCCTGGGTAATCTGGCCACTCGCTTTGACAGCGCCTACATCGTTGACGAGAACACCGATCTCGAGGCTGTTGCCTTGGGTCAGATTGACCTGACGCTGGCCCCCTACACGGAGGTTCGTGACGCGGCCATTGCCAAGCTTGATGAGGCCATCGCTATTGCGTCGGCCAACTCATTCACGATCACCGATGCCGATGACTGGATCTTTGGTCTGACCGTTGACAACAACGACCTGGTCCGTATCGCGAATTCGTTCGCTGCACGCATCATCGCCGGGAATGCGCGCTCGCCCGAAGAGCGCGCCGCTGCCGATTGGGGTACCATCATGGCCCGTGTCGACGCCGGAATCACCGAAGACTTCGCCCCCATCGGCGATGACAACGGTGACATTCGCGAGTGGGACGCCATGAAGTTCTACGGCCAGGAGCATCGCACCTGGGCGCGGGCTGACTACCGCACCATCGGTCCTGCCGATGAGTCTGGTGGATACGCCGGTTGGCTGGCAACGCCGGTTCAGCAGCGTAACATCTACGATGGCTACGACAGCTCTGATCGCCGCATCGTCGGTGCGGGTGGTCCTGAGGACAGTGGTTCCTACTTCCTCTATGTAGGAGTCGCAGGTCCATTTCCGTCCTCACGTGGTACCTACCACTACAGCTCGCACACCCACAACAAGTACAAACCATATCAGGAATCCAACGCCAATGGCGTCATGACCCACATGGCGAAAGCGGAAATGGATATGTACAAGGCTGAGGGTCTTCTGCGCACCGGCGGTTCTGCCGCAACGGTTGCACAGCTGATCAACACCACTCGCGTGGGTAACGGCGAACTGCCTCCGGCCACGGCGGCAACGCCGGCTGGATCAGTGGCTGATGGTCGCTGGACCAACACCCAGATTCACATCAACGGCTCGCTTTGGGGATACCTGATGCACGAGTTCAAGATGGAGACGATGGCTACTGCCGGAGCGCTCGCCTACGCCACGGACCGTGGTTGGGGTGATTTGGTGCAGGGAACGCCGGTCCACTACCCGGTTCCGGGAGCGGAGCTTGAGACGCTGGCCCTCGACAACTACACCTTTGGTGGTGTGGGTGGAGAAGGCGGAGCGCCCAAGAATCTGTCTGATAAGAAGCTCTCGATCGAAGACCGCAACGTCCGGGTTAAATAAACCCTCGTTGCCGGTTTGATTTCAAGAGAGGGCCGGGGCGATTTTGTCGTCCCGGCCTTCTCTTTTTTACTCCTCAATTCTGAATGCCATGAAACCGCGAATTACGCTCCTAGTCGCCTTCCTCATCGCTCCGCTCCTGCTCGCCGCCTGCGCATCGTCTGGCAACACCGCCCGGCAAGGCCTGATTCGCGCAAACCTGGGTACAGCCGCCCGGAATGTGCTCCTCTCAGAGACTGTCGACGCGCTGACCACGCGCTATGGATTCCTCATGCTGCGTGCGGTGGTGGACACTGAGGACATGCGTTTCGAGACCGACTGGCGTCAGGAGACGGCGCTCTCGGACGAGCAAGAGTTGGGCTTCACGCACGCCCGAACAAAGATCACGATCACCGCGCGGCCAAGAAATCGGTCGTCCTCGGGGGCTCAAAACCTGGCTGTCTCGTTCCAGGCCGAAACTCAGGTGCTGCCATTTGGCAATGAGGTGTGGGTATCGCCCTCCCCGACTGATATGCGCAAGGACGCGGTCGATCAAATTTCGAGCTTCCTCCGGAGATCCTACCAGACCGCTCTCCGATGAGGAATATCTGCCTTCTGGCGCTGACGGCCGTGGTCCTTATGGGCTGCGGCCGTCGTGGTGCCGTGCCGTTGTCGTATGACCCTCCGGGGTCCACCATCACGACCTCCAAGCCGATCACGGCGCCTGTCCGAAGGGACTGGTCACTCGAAGGAATTGGTGTTACCAATGACTACGCGGGTGCGCGGTTGAACGGACTCATGGCCGCCAATGACACGCTGCTGGTTGGGTCACTCGCGCCCGAGAACGCGCCCATCAACAACAGCGCCTGGTTCGGATTCAAGATCTGGAGCAGCGCGCCGCGATCGGTGTGGCTGCGGCTTGAGTACACGGACGGCGATCATCGGTATGTACCCAAGCTGAGCTCTGACGGAGCGACCTGGTCGCCCATCGCCCCCTCCTCCTTCAGGGTGGACACCACCGGAGTGCGGCGGGCAGGGGTCATGAGGCTGGACTTGTCGAGCGATACGCTGTGGGTCTCCGGCCAGGAGCGCATGGCCCGGGGTTGGTTCGCCGATTGGACCAACCTGCTTGGTGGGCACCCAGACGCGACCGTGTCCGAAGTGGGCACATCGACCTATGGCAAGCCTCTAAGGCTGGTGGACATCGGGTCCAACGCGGCGTCGGACGAGTTCGTCCTGGTTGTCTCTAGGCAACACCCGCCGGAGGTGACAGGCTCGCTCGCTGTCGTGGCCTTTATGGAGCGGCTACTGCAGGAAGATGACCTGGCCAGGGAGTTCAGGGGCCGGTACCGAACCCTCGCGGTGCCGCTCATGAACCCGGACGGTGTTGATGACGGGCACTGGCGTCACAACGCGGGAGGCGTGGATCTGAACCGCGATTGGCTAGCGTTTAATCAGCCGGAGACGCGCGCGGTCTCTACATACTTCGTTGACCGAGTAGGGTCAGGCACGGTTCGGTTTGCAGCCGATTTCCATTCCACCCAGGAAGATGTGTTCTACACAACCAGCCGCAGCCTGGAGACCAACACGCCGGGCTTGATTGACCAGTGGTTGGGGGACATAGCTGCCGCGCTGCCTGACTACGTGGTAAATGACGACCCATCGGGCGTGGATTCGCCTGTCTCGAAGGCCTGGTTCTACAAGACGTTCAGAGCCACCGCGCTGACGTATGAAGTTGGCGATGAACAAGACCGCGCCCGGATTAGGGAAGTGTCCCGAGCCGGAGCAGAGTCGATGATGAGGCGTTTGCTCGCGGTCCCTCGGTAACCCGGATACCCGCTTGCCCGCTTCTTCAAGTCGTCAGGAGTCCAGTCTTCGTCCCTACGCCTGCGCCCAGGTCTGCTTGGCGCTTGTCGCCTGCCTGGGGCTGGCGGCGGGATGTAGTAATCCCGCCCCGGCTCCCGAGTGGGAAGAGCGCGGCCCTCACCGCTCGATTGAGCTGCGGCCTTCCGGCGGGAACGACGGCTTTCGGCCCGTCGCTGGATCGGGAATCGAGTTCGTGGGGGTACTCTCGGACAGCGCCTTCGTCGAGAATCGCCATCGTGTTAACGGTGCGGGAGTAGCCATTGGCGACGTGGACGGCGACGATCTGCCGGACGTGTTTCTGGCCGGGCTCGAAGCTGAATCCCGCCTGTATCGGAACTTGGGCGATTGGCAGTTCGAGGACGTCACGTCTGCAGCCGGCCTGAGTCTGGAAGGCCTGTACAATACCGGAGCGGCCTTCATAGACACAGACGGAGACTCCGATCTCGATCTAGTGGTGACGGTCCTGGACGGCCCTAGCCTCCTCTTGATCAATGACGGGTCCGGCAGCTTCACCAAGGACCTTTCCTGGCCCGGTTGGACCCTCGGACCCAGAGGCGGGACTACCATCACCGCTGCGGACGTTGATGGTGACACGGATCTGGATGTCTACGTGGCGAACTACAAGCGGCAAACCGTCAAGGATCTATACCACCCCGAGCAGATCACCTTCGAGCAGACGGTGCGCCGGGAAGGGGATGTCTTCGAGGTGCTCGAGCCCTTCGATGAGCACTACCGGGTTGAGATCCAGGCGAATCGCGTGATGCGCTATGAGTACGGCGAGCCGGATGCGCTAATGATCAACACCGGCACCGCCTTTCGATTGGGCACCGCCGAGTCCTTCCCGTTCGAGGATGAGATCCCGTCAGATTGGGGTCTGGCCGCTCAGTTCCGCGACCTTGACGGAGACGGTGATCCAGACCTATATGTCTGCAACGACTTCGAAAGCGCGGATCATGTTTGGATAAACGATGGCTCTGGCAAATTCTCGCGGCTGCCCACGCTGGCCATCCGGCACACGTCACAGTCTTCCATGGCTGTCAACGGTGCGGACGTAGACAGGGACGGAGACACCGACCTGTTCATAACAGAGATGCTCAGTAGGTCCCACGAACGCCGTCTGCGCCAGGTTGGCAACCCGCCCCCCGTGCTTGCAGCGCCCGGAGAGATCGACGTGCGTCC